>DJFA01000095.1:4044-31486 GCA_002431975.1 Ruminococcus sp. UBA5884 | reverse complement strand
CTTTTGCGGAGAGCGTCAATAGTTTTATCGAGCATAAATGTGCCGTTGTCATCGAAAAATATGACATCTGCGGCATCTATGAAATCGTATCCGAGGTATGCTGCAAGGATTATGCCGTTGAGGTATTCGCCTCTGCTTGCGGCATAGTCACGTCCGGCTTTACCTCTGAGACATTGTTCTATCTCAGCAAATTCGCCGTCAAGAGAGAGGTCTATGCCAAGGTCATCTATTATGCCGTTGTATCTGTCTCTTATTTTTGAGAACTGTCCGCTGATATCGCCGTTTTTGCTGGAAATTTCATAGCATGAATAGAGCATATCAGTTACCTTGATATCATTGCTGAATCGTTTTCCCGGTGCAGAAGGAACGACATATTTTCTTTTCGGGTCTGCCTTGATGATATCTGCGACCTTTCTGAACTGACCTGCATCGGCAAGGGAACTTCCGCCGAACTTAACTACTTTTACTCCCATTATGGAAAACCTCCGAAATTATTATTTTTGAGAGTTTTTCAACTCTCTGTATATTTAAGGATATCTGCTTTGTGCAGTTATCCGAAATTGCCTGTAAAATGTTGAAAAAACATATTTAATATGTTATTATTATATTAAACTAATGAAAGGGTGTTGACATTGTTTAAAAAACTTGCAGCAGCAGCAGTTTCAGCGGCTGCACTCATGGCATTCTCTGCACAGGCAGTATATGCGGATAATGATGAATTTGATGACACTGTAATCAGCTATGCTGATTCAAGGGTTTATGGTGATGTTACCGGCGATAATATTGCTGATATCAGGGATATTATTGTTTTCAGCCGTCATCTTGTTGTAAATGAAGAGGATTTCGGAACTGAAAACATAAAAAGCATTGACCTTAACAAAGACGGAAAAGTTGACCTTCTTGACCTTATGATAATGAAGAAAGGTGTTCTCTCAGACAGCGGATATCCCGTAGGTTCGCCGATTTATGATGATGAACATATTGTGACGGACGGCGGAATAAAGGGTATTGACGTTTCAAAATGGCAGGGTGAGGTGGACTGGCAGACCGTTAAGGATTCCGGCATTGAATTTGTAATGATAAAAGCCGGTGAAGGCACTGAGGAAGAAGTAAATTTCCGCAAAAATATTGAAGGTGCAATGAATGCAGGTCTTAAATGCGGTGTTTACTGGTTTGCCAATGCATCTGACACTGATGAGGCAGAGCTTGAAGCAAAAGCCTGTCTTGAAACCATATCCGGATACAGTCTTGAATATCCGGTTGCATATGATTTTGAATACCGCACTCTTGAAAACAATCCGGCGGCCGGAAACAGAGAGCTTATGACTGAAATGGTAAGGACATTTCTGCTTTACATACAGCAGAATGGCTATTATCCGATGTTATATTCAAATCTTGATTTTCTCAGTAACTATTTTTATGCAGATGAGCTTATGCAGTTTGACCTGTGGTATGCAAGATATATAAGCCAGTCTGACAATGATTACTGCTGGATGTGGCAGTATTCCTGCACAGGCAGGGTTGACGGAATATCCGTTGATGTAGACCTTGATACGTCATACAAGGATTATTCCGCAATAATACATAAATACGGCTGGAACGGCTTCTGATGCAGTTATTTGCCGAATATTTTTTTAAGGAATCCGCCTTGTTTTTCGGGTTCCTTTTCTTTTTCCCTGTCTGAATCAGAAGATGCAAGGAGCAGCTGATTATGTCTGTGAAGCTCCTGTTCATTTGCAAGACGTTCATTGAGATTTGAAAGCTGAAGATTTTTTTCAGCAAGTTCACTTCTTAAAGTTTCGATTTCTTTTTTAAGGTCATCAATATGATTTTCAAGGGATGATACAAGTTTGTTGGTAGTGCTGTTGAGCAGGTCAGATGCAGGAAGCAGCGGCTTTTCTGGTTCAGGTTCAGGCTTTGGTTCTGGCTTCGGCTGTTCTGCTGGCTGTTCCTGTTCCTCTTCTGTCGGTTCATCTGCAAAATATTTAAGAGCCTCAGTGCTTATCAGCTTGTATTTTCCATCAAATTTGATATATTTCTGAATGATATTATCCTGTTGGCTGATACGTTTATAAACCGCCTGAGTTGTCTTGTTTGCAAGAGCAGCAAATTCCTTTATTGTAACAAATGATTCCATGGATACTGTTTTCCCTCCCTTAAAGTTGGTTACCAACCGGTTACCAACCGGTTTGCAACCATTATACAACTAATCAACCAAAATGTCAAGTGGTTGGTAACGGTTTGCAACCGGTTGGTAACGGTTTGCAACCTGATTTTTTTGACATACAATAACAGTTCTGCATATCATAATTAAAAATGGCAATAATATGATTAGTTAAAATCAATCAAGGAGTGTTTAACTATGATAAAAAGAGGAGAAATTTACTATGCAGACCTAAGCCCTGTTGTCGGCTCGGAACAGGGCGGAATAAGACCTGTACTTATAGTTCAGAATGATGTTGGCAACAGACACAGCCCGACAGTTATAGCCGCAGCAATTACAAGCAGAAGAGAAAAAGCAAAGCTTCCGACACATATTGAACTCAATGCCTCACAGTATGGTCTGGCAAAGGACAGCATAGTTCTGCTTGAACAGATAAGAACCATTGATAAAAAACGTCTGAAAGAACATATAGGAGCATTGGATAGCCCTTCAATGAGCAAAGTCAATACTGCTCTTTCAATAAGTTTCGGACTTTCATAAAAAAGGGCGACCAATGGGTCGCCTCTACAAATAATAATCATCGATATTGTTGTTAAGAAAATAAAAAAAGAACGGTAAAAAAAACCGTTCTTTTTGTTTTTAAAGTTCATTTCTGTTTTCAAGAGCCTTGAAAAGCGTTATATCATCAGCATATTCTAAAGTTCCGCCGACAGGAAGTCCGAATGCAAGCCTTGTAACCTTAACGCCGAGAGGTTTTAAAAGCTTTGCGATATACATTGCAGTAGCTTCACCCTCAACTGTCGGATTGGTAGCCATTATGACTTCATCAGTGCCGTTTATCCGTGAAAGAAGCTCCTTTATTTTCAGCTGTTCAGGGCCTATTCCGTTTATAGGAGAAATAAGACCATGAAGAACATGATAAAGACCATTATATTCTCCGGAGCGTTCAAAGGCTGAAACGTCTTTAGGAGTTTCAACAACGCAGATAGTAGTTCTGTCACGCATATTGTCACTGCATATGCTGCATACGCTGCCGTCAGTGAAGTTCTGACAGACTGAACACGGATGTATGCTTTTTCTTGCATTTACCATAGCGTCAGCAAACTCCTGAACATCGTTTTCAGGCATTGACATTACATGATATGCAAGACGCTGAGCAGTTTTCATACCGATTCCGGGAAGTTTTGCGAACTGTTCCGAAAGCAGTACAAGCGGAAGTGCATTCATTTAGAAAAGACCAGGGAGAGAAACTCCGCCTGTAATCTTTGACATTTCGTCTTCAGTAACTTCTTCAATTTTTGCAATGCCTTCATTAACAGCACTGATAACGAGATCCTGAAGCATTTCAACGTCGTCAGCATTTACAACATCAGGCTTGATTGTAAGTGACTTGATAGTTTTCTTGCCTGTGAGTGTTACTTCAACAGCTCCGCCGCCGGAAGTTGCAGTAAATTCACGTTCTTCGATATCGTCCTGAAGCTTTGTGATTTCGTCCTGCATTTTCTGAGCCTGTTTAATCATTGCGTTCATATTCTGCTGCTGACCGCCCATAGGCTGTTTAGGTACTCTTGCTTTCATATTTTTAACTCCTCTAATCTAAAATATATTTTTACTAATCAGTTTTCTGCTTCTACGGGAATGCCGCTTGATGAAGCTTTTTCGATTAGTTTGACAGCATTTTTCTGTTCTTCGTCCGGAGAGCCAATGCATTTTGCTCTTATTATGCATTGTTTTCCGATAAATTTTGCAATAACATTTTCGAGTGCTTTTCTGTTATCGGGATTTTTCTGGAATATAGTCATAAAAAACGGATTTTCGGCGAGGATAAGCACATCATCTGACTTATCGCTTACAAAAGCCTTTGAACCGGCTAAAGTACCGACAATTGAAGGATTTGAAACTGAAAAGTCCCTGAGTATATCCGGCCATATTTTAAGCGGTTTAAAATCATTGGGATTGATTTTTGCGGCTGTGCGTGGTTTTGCCTGCGGTTGTTGTTGCTGCTGCTGAACCGGAACAGCAACAACAGCTTGTTCCAGTTGAGCCGTACAGAGTTTTACAATACACATTTCAAATTCCGTGCGTTTGTTTATTGATTTTGGAAGTCTTGCACAGCACTGCTGTAAAATATCCAGTTTACAGAGAATATTCTGAAGTGAAACTGAATCTGCAAGTGTTTTAAGCATTTCAAGTTCATCAGGCATACATGAGAGTATGCCGGTATCTGTTACAGAGCTTTTAATAAGCATAAGATTTCTGAACTGTACTGAAAGTTCATCGCATAATCTCTGCATATCCTTTGACATAAAATAAAGCTCGCTTACTGATTTGAGGGCAGAAGCCGCATCACAGCGGCATATTGCAGAAAGGATATCTGATATATAGTGTCTGTCGGCAGTTCCGGAAGCGAGAGAAACAGTTTCTTTTGTTATGCGTTCGGAAAAGGCTGAACACTGGTCAAGGAGAGAGATTGCATCACGCATACCGCCGTCAGCGAGTTTTGCGATAAGAGCGGCAGCGTCAGGGTCTGTTTGTATATTTTCCTTTTCTGCTATATAGAGAAGTCTTTTTGAGATATCCTCCGGAAGAATGCGTCTGAAATCGAATCTCTGACATCTTGAAAGAATTGTTGCAGGGACTTTGTGGATTTCAGTAGTTGCAAGAATAAATTTGACATACGGCGGAGGTTCTTCCATTACTTTAAGCAGAGCATTAAAAGCACTTTGCGAGAGCATATGGACTTCATCTATTATATATATCTTATATTTACAGTGTTCAGGGGTATAAAGGCTTCCCTCCCTGAGTTCACGGATATCATCAACGCCGTTATTTGAAGCGGCATCAATTTCGATTATATCGGTAAGGGCGGACATATCAGCATTTCTGCATATTTCGCATTCAAGGCATGGATTTCCGTCTTTTGGGTCAAGGCAGTTTACAGCCTTTGCAAATATTCTGGCACAGGTAGTTTTTCCCGTACCTCTTGAGCCTGTAAAGAGGTAAGCGTGAGCAGTTCTTGAATTTTTAATCTGGTTTTTAAGAGTTTCAGTGATATGGGACTGGGATATAACGTCATCAAAAGTAAGGGGACGCCATTTTCTGTACAGAGCCATATACATAATAAAAACCACCTTGCAGGAATAAAATAAAATTCCGAAACATAGGTGTGCAGGCTGACTGCGGCACACGAAACGGTCCGCTTAATGCTGCTCGAATCACCGCCTGACATGGTTCACGGTGTCTCGTTGCACAGGGCCCGCACACCTATATTTCGGAAAAAATCAAAGTTAGATGCTGGACGAAAGACAATCATGCTTTCTGAAACCTTTATAATTATATCATAAGGTTAATAATTTTTCAAGTATTTATCAGAAATTTTTTTTGGATTTTTTATTTTTCATAAAAAACGGGGAAATTTGTCTGTAATCAGCAACTGCAAATTATTTAATTCAAATTTCAGATGAACGATAACCATTGAATCAGCATTAATTAAAAATAAGAGGTTTTCTTTGTAGGGGCGAACTGTGTTCGCCCGCTCGGTTTACAGCATACCCCAAACGGGCGAACACAGTTCGCCCCTACAGAATGTGAAAAATTTTTCTTGGATTATTTGCGTTATTTTACATAAATTTAAAAAAAATAATTGACATATAAAAAGATACGTGATATTATAAAATCAGGAATACAGACAAAAGGAGGTAAATGTTTATGAAAGATAAAATAGTAATGCTGTCTGCTCTTTTTGTAAGTGCCGCTGTACTGGCAGGAACTGCTTTATATCATGAAAAGCCGTCATCACAGACAGTAAAGGCAGCAGAAGTAAAACAGTATAATTATCCTCAGCAAGCTGATATTGCTGAAAAAGCTGATACGGTTTCTGATTCAGAAGTCACAAAGGATACAGTTTATTATAAAATGCTCAATACTGTTGATTATTATGACAGAGTTTCAGGAACAGTTGTTGATGCAAACGGAAATATCAATCAGCCGATAACTGTTGAATTTGAATGTGACCTCAGTAAAGTATCCGCACATTCAAAAGTAACAATGACTGATATCAGAAACAACAGTCTTATTATGTCAGATGAAACCTATATATCCGGTATGGAACAGACAAAAATAGATAATCTTGAAAAATCATTTTCAAAAGACGGTTATGTAATAGATGAAAGTGAATATGTAATTCCGTCAGATGATGAAAGAGTAACAAGTATAGGTGATGAATATTGTTATTCATACCGTCCCAATTCAACAAATGTTCCGGAAGCCGGTTCATGCCTTCTTCCTCAGGAAATAGTTTTCAGTCTGCTTACTGACAGAGATGCGTGGTCACTCAACGGAACAGAAAACTATCTCGGCAGGGAATGCTGGCTTATAAACGGTCAGACAAATGATTACTATGCCGCAAAGCTTAAAGCTGAAAGATTCATGTTCCTTGTCGATACAAAAACAGGAGTTCTTCTTAAATATGAAGGCTATGACAGCGGCGGAAATATAGTTGACTATGTGTATGCAAAGGAAATAAGCTTTGATGATTCGGCTGACAGCGTAAAAACATTGCCGGCAGAGCGTCTTTCAGGACTGACTCAGAAATATTGATACAGAACAGGTGATATGCACTTCAATCTGAGGTGCATATTTTTTTATCTGTTTTTATAGTTTATTCGTGCAAAGGACAAAAATACTGTAAAAGCCTACAATACCGACATTCAGACCCTTTAGTTTTACTTGACATTTATATATGATTTGTTATAATAAGTATAACTGTAATGAAGGAATGAAGCTGATGAACAACAAAGAACAGTATAAAAGAATTGTTAATTTCATATCAGAAGCCTTTATACTTATAATGCTTACATATATATTCTGGGTGATATGGCATAAATTCTACAGTACAAGAATTGTTCTGCCTTTTTACAGAAAGGGAAACTGGGCAGTAGTTGCAATATATGCAGTACTGGCATTTCTTTTTTCAAAGGTATACGGCGGATATAAACCCGGATATTTAAGAAGGTCAGATGAAATTGCCTCACAGCTGCTTTCAATAGTATGCGTGAATATTGTGACATATTTGCAGATAAGTCTTATAGGACGTTCATTTATGAGCGTATATCCGATTGTACTGATGACAGGCATTGATTTTTTATGCATATCATCATGGATATACATATGCGGAAAAGTCTACAGGAAACTGTATCCTCCAAGAAAGCTTATTGTTATATACGGAAGCCATCAGGCAGAAACTCTTGTAAACAAGATGTGCAGAAGGACGGACAAGTATATAATATGTGCGTCTGTCAATGCTTCGGAATCAATAAACAATGCGGTTGAGATGATAAATGAATATGAGGGCGTAATAATCTGTGATGTTCCCGACAAGACAAGAAATTTTCTGCTTAAATACTGTTTTGCAAATTCGATAAGGGTATATATTACTCCGAAAATATCGGATATTATAATAAGAGGTGCGGCAGAGGTTGACCTTTTTGATACTCCTCTGCTTGTATGCCGCAATAACGGCTTTACATTCGAGGACAGGCTTTTTAAGAGATTTTTTGATATAGTCTTTTCGCTTGCGGCAATAATAATAACATCTCCGGTAATGCTTGCCTGTGCCATAGCAGTAAAAAAGCATGACGGCGGCAGAGTTTTCTACCGTCAGAAACGTCTTACAGAGGGCGGACGTGAATTTTATGTCTGTAAATTCAGAAGTATGGTTGCAGATGCCGAAAAAGACGGTATTCCTCAGCTTGCAGAGGAAAATGATGAGAGAGTGACTCCTGTGGGGGCATTTATGCGTAAATACCGTATTGATGAGCTGCCGCAGTTTTTTAATGTATTAAAGGGTGATATGTCCGTGGTAGGCCCCAGACCCGAGCGTCCGGAACTTACCGAGAAGTATTCAAGGGATATGCCTGAATTCAGGTTCAGACTTGCCGTAAAAGCCGGAATTACCGGATTTGCACAGGTTACAGGTCTTTATAATACGCTTCCCTATGACAAGCTTAAAATGGATTTGATGTATATTGAGAATTATTCGGTATTTACCGACCTTAAAATAATATTCATGACAGTAAAGACAATGCTTTTCCCCCCGAAAGACGGAGAAATTTAGATATAAAGGAGAAATGAAATGAAAGTTACAGCAGTTATCATGGCAGGCGGAAAAGGAGAACGTTTCTGGCCGAGAAGCAGAACAAGCTTTCCAAAACAGTTCCTGTCACTTACATCTGACGGTGAAACAATGATACAGAAAACTGTCAGAAGAATTTTACCGGTGGTTGATATTGAAGATGTATTCGTGGTTACAAATGCTGACTATGTTGAAATAGTAAAACAGCAGCTTCCCGATATACCGTCTGAAAATATCCTTGCAGAACCATGTGCGAGAAATACAGCTCCTTGCATAGCTCTTGCTTCAGCAGTTATAAAAAGCAGATATGATGATGCAGTAATGCTTGTACTGCCGTCAGACCATCTTATAAGATATGAGGAAATGTATATAGATTCACTGCGTCAGGCGATAGCCGTTGCAGAACAGGGGAAATCCCTTGTTACTATAGGAATTACCCCTGATTATCCTGAAACCGGATACGGATATATAAGTTTCAGCCGTATAGGTCACGGAGTTTATAAAGCTGACAGATTTGTTGAAAAGCCTGATATCGACAAGGCAAAGGAATACCTTGCTTCAGGAAAATATCTCTGGAACAGCGGTATGTTTGTATGGAAGCTTTCATCAGTAATGAGTGCATTTGAGGAATTTATTCCTGAAATATATGAACAGATTCCGAAAATAACAGAAGCCTGCGGTACTCCTTCATTCAATGAAGTTCTTGCAGGAATATTTGAAAAATTCCCGTCTGTATCAGTGGATTTCGGAATTATGGAAAAAGCCTCATATATATATGTTGTTCCGGCAAGCTTTGGCTGGGACGATGTGGGAAGCTGGCTTGCAATGGAGAGAATAAACCGTACAAATGAGTTCGGAAACTATATATCAGGTGATGTTATCACAATCAATACGCATAAAAGCATAATTCTCGGAGGAAAAAAACTTATAGCGGTTGTCGGAATGGATAATCTTATAGTTGTTGATACTGATGATGCTATGCTTATATGCGACAAGAACAGTACTCAGGACGTTAAAAAGGTTATTGAAAATCTTAAAATCTGCAACAGAAATGAATTGCTGTAAACATTTATGTTATGGTTGATGTTTATTGTGTCTGATTAAGACAAAATCTGAACGGGCGACCAATGGTCGCCCCTACAAATAACAATCATCGAATTTGTGACAAGATATTACAGAAAATAAAATTTTAAAGGAGAACTTTGATTATGAAAAATGCACTTATTACAGGTATCACAGGTCAGGACGGTTCTTATCTTGCAGAACTGCTCCTCGAAAAAGGCTATAATGTATATGGCATAATGAGAAGAAAAAGCGTTGTTGATTACGGCAACTGCGAACATATAAAGGATAAAATAAAATTCATCTATGCTGATATGACTGATGAAATTTCACTTATCAATGCAATGAAAATATCTCAGGCTGATGAAGTCTATAACCTTGCTGCACAGTCATTTGTTGCCACAAGCTGGGAACAGCCGCTTGCAACCGCTGAAATAGACGCTCTCGGCGTTACAAATATGCTTGAGGCTATCAGAAATGTAAAACCTTCATGCCGTTTCTATCAGGCATCAACATCTGAAATGTTCGGTCTTGTTCAGGAAATGCCTCAGACTGAAAAAACTCCTTTCTATCCGAGAAGCCCATACGGAGTTGCAAAGCTTTATGGTCACTGGATAACAAAGAACTACAGGGAAAGCTATGGTATTTTTGCCTGCTCCGGAATACTTTTCAACCATGAAAGCGAACGCAGAGGAAAGGAATTTGTTACAAGAAAAATTACTGATTCAGCTGCAAGAATAAAATACGGTATTCAGGAATGCGTTGAACTCGGAAATTTAAGCTCAAAGCGTGACTGGGGTCATTCAAAGGATTATGTAAATGCAATGTGGCTTATGCTCCAGCAGGATAAGCCTGATGACTATGTAATCGCTACAAATGAAACAAGAACTGTAAGGGAATTTACTGAAACTGCTTTTGCCCACGCAGGAATAAATATCCGCTGGGAAGGCGAAGGTATGGACGAAAAAGGTATAGATACTGCAACCGGAAAGGTTGTTGTAAAGGTAAACAAGGACTTTTTCCGTCCGGCAGAAGTCGATGTTCTGCTCGGAAATCCGGCAAAGGCTGAAAAGGTTCTCGGCTGGAAACGCAATATATCATTCAGTGAACTTGTTGAGAGAATGGTTAAAAATGATATGAAGCTTGTTGAAAAGGAGCTCAGAGTTTCACAGTGAATATTGCTTTTGATGCCCAGCCGCTTATATCCGACAGAATGTCCGGAATAGGCTACTGCGAAGCCGGACAGGTTACGCATATGATGGAAATGTATCCGCAGAACAGATATCAGTTCCAGTATTTTTCACTCAGAAACCATGATATCAAAAAACAGCGTATTTCACAGTATATGAATAAGAATACAGAGATAAACTTCAGCGGATATTCAGGTTTTCTTTACAGGCTCTGTCCGCTGCCGTATTCTGCATTTTTCGGGAAATCAGCGGATATAACCCACTTTTTTAATTATATAGTGCCTCCGTGCGTTCATGGAAAAACCGTTGTCACCGTACATGATATGGTAATAAAGGCTTATCCTGAAACGGTTCGGCTGCGTACAAGAAAAATGCTTGAAATCGGTCTTGAAAAATCAATGAAACGTGCTGATGCAATAGTTACAGATTCCGAGTTCAGCCGCAGCGAAATTGAAAAATATTATCCGCAGTTTGCCTCAAAGGTATGCGTTGTGCCGTGCGGAGTTGACAGCAGCAGATTCTATCCTGAAAAAAATCAGTCTGAAATACAGCGTGTAAAGGATAAAAATAATATAAACGACAGGTATTTTCTTTATCTCGGAACAGTCGAACCAAGAAAAAATCTTGAAAGACTTATAAAGGCATACGATATTTTCAGAAAATCATACGATAATCCGCCTCAGCTTGTCATGGCAGGAGGAAACGGCTGGCTCAACAGCAGCATATATAAGCTCGGCACTGAATGCGGAGTGAAATTTACTGAATATATACCGTCCGAAGATTTAAGACCTCTTATCTGCGGGGCAGATGCTTTTCTTTTTCCGTCAGTTTATGAGGGATTCGGAATGCCTCCCCTTGAAGCAATGGCTTGCGGAGTTCCTGTGCTTGTGTCGTCATCTGCTTCTCTGCCGGAGGTAGTCGGCGACTGTGCGGTGATTACTGACGCATATTCCGAAAAATCAATTGCTGAGGGAATTGACAGGCTTTACAGCGACAGACAGCTTTGCAGAGAACTTTCTGAAAAAGGTATCATTCAGAGCAGAAAATATTCATGGGAAAAATCAGCGGAAAAACTGTATCAGGTATACTGCCGTACAGTCGGAACAAGGTGAATAATATGATAAAAGTACTTCAGGTAAACAAGCTTTATTATCCTCACATAGGCGGAATTGAAACAGTTGTACGCAATATCGCCGAGGGACTGAAAAACAGGACTGATATGAAAGTCCTTGTATGCAGGAGAAACAGAGGAAAAACTATTGATGAAAATATAAACGGTGTTCCTGTCAGAAAATCAGGCAGTCTTGGAGTCTATTTTTCAATGCCGGTATCATTCCCGTTTATAAGGGATTTTAAAAAAATGTCATCTGAATCGGATATAGTTCATATCCATATGCCGTTTCCGCTTAGCGATGTTGCCTGTCTTTTATCCGGATACAAGGGAAAAGTTATTTTAAGCTGGCACAGCGATATAGTAAAACAGAAAAAACTTATGGTTTTCTATAAGCCTTTTATGAATTATCTGCTTAAAAGAGCCGACAAAATAATAGTTGCCACTGAGGGGCATATAAACGGTTCTGCATATCTTAAACCATACAGAAGCAAATGCTGTATAATACCATATGGCATAGATACGGCGAAATATCATATTGAAAAACCTGTTCCGTTTCTTGAATGCAGCAGCAAATCCTCAAAAAAAGTCCTCTTTATCGGCAGACTTGTATACTATAAAGGAATAGATGTTCTTGTAAAGGCATTTACTAAGGTAAAAGGCTGCGAACTCTTTATAGCCGGTACGGGAAAACTTGAATCCGAACTCAAATCAGAGGCTGAAAACTATGGTATGTCTGACAGAATACACTTTATCGGCAGTCCTTCAGATGATGAGATAAAGCTTGCACTCAATGACTGTGATATATTCGTTCTTCCGTCAGTCGCAAACAGCGAGGCTTTCGGAATAGTCCAGATGGAAGCCATGGTATACGGCAAGCCGGTTATAAATACCAGTCTGCCGACAGGAGTTCCGTATGTAAGCCTTGACGGGATAACAGGGATAACTGTTCCGCCGTCAGATGCGGACGCTCTTGCTGAAGCTTTGCAGAAACTTGCCGATAACAGCAGCCTTTGCAGAAAATACGGCGAAAACGGCTATAAAAGAGTGCGGGAAAACTTTTCAATGGATAAAATGCTTGACAGTCTTTATGATTTATATAAAAGTGAGGTGGGGACGGTTTGAAGAAAATACTTATAACAGGCGGAATGGGATTCGTAGGAAAATACCTGACAGAAAAGCTTGCCGGTGATGAGGTTTATGTCGCAGGACTTGAAAAGGAATGTCATGTGCTTGATATCTGTAATTCATCAGATACTGACAGTATTATAAAACAGATTAAGCCTGATATTATATATCATCTTGCCGGACAGAGTTCTGTGGCTGTATCATGGAAAAATCCTCAGCTTACCGTTGATGTAAATATAAAAGGAGCTGTAAATCTGCTGGAGGCAGTAAGAAAATATTCTCCTGAATCAAAAGTACTGCTTACAGGTTCATCAGAGGAATATGGCTGTACCTGTCTTGCATCTGAAAATGACCATATGTTTCCTGAAAACATATATGCGGTAACAAAACTCTCTCAGGAAATGCTCGGAAAAGTCTATCATAATGCATATGGTCTTAAAACAGTAATGACACGCTCGTTCAATCATATAGGTGCAGGTCAGCTTCCTGTATTTGCAGTATCTGATTTCTGCCGCCAGACTGCTCGGATAGAAAAAGGTCTTGCAGAACCTGTTATAAAAACAGGAAATCTCTCCGCAAGACGTGATTTTACTGATGTCCGTGATATCGTAAATGCATACGCTGCCCTTGTGCAGTACGGAAGGGACGGCGAAGTATATAATGTAGGAAGCGGAAATGCCGTTTCATTGCAGTCAATACTTGAAATGATAATATCATTTTCATCTGCTGATATAAAAATTGAAAAAGACCCTGCACGTTTCAGACCGGCTGATGTTCCTGAAATAAAGGCTGATATATCAAAAATTACTGCGGATACAGGCTGGAAACCTGTGATTCCGCTTGAACAGACTATAAAAAATGTACTTGACTACTGGAGAAAAAATGAAGATAATTAAAGAAATATATGCTTACAGAACCATGATTGCAGGACTTGTGAAAAAAGACCTCAAGGGACGCTATAAAGGTTCAGTTCTCGGATTTATGTGGACGTTTATAAATCCGCTTTTACAGCTTGCAATATATACATTTGTATTTCAGGTTATAATGAAAAATCCTGTGCCGCAGTATTATCTGCATCTTTTTACAGCACTTGTGCCGTGGATATTCTTTTCATCAGCACTTACAACAGGCTCGCAGGCTATACTCGGTCAGGCTAATATGGTAAAAAAGATATATTTTCCAAGAGAAGTAATGCCTGTTGCATATACGACAAGCAGTTTTATAAATATGCTGCTGTCATTTATAATAGTGCTTGCCGTATCGGCATTTTCTCCAAGACCTTTCAGTATAGGAGCAGTTCTTGTCCTTCCTGTTGTCATGGTGATACAGTATATACTTGTTCTCGGAGTCACTATGCTTACTTCATCTCTTACAGTATACCTGCGTGACCTTGAGCATATTATGGGTGTTCTCAATATGGGACTTATGTATCTTTCACCGGTGGTTTACGGTATAGACTATATACCTGAAAGATTCAGGGCTGTTTATATGCTTAATCCGATGGCTCCTGTAATAATTTCATACAGGGATATTCTTTATTACGGGAAAGTTCCGCAGCTTTCAATGCTTTTACAGGCATTTTTTTTAAGTCTGCTGGTTTTTGCAGCCGGTTTTGCGGTCTTTGAAAAACTTAAAAAACGTTTCGCTGAGGAGCTTTGATTTATGGACGCTATAAAAGTAAATGATATTCACAAACATTTCAGGGTATATTCCGACAAGGGAAAAACATTCAAGGAAAAAGTTATATTCCATAAAAGAAACAGATATCAGATTCATAATGTACTTAACGGCATTTCATTTGATATACCAAAAGGTCAGGCTGTCGGACTGATAGGCCATAACGGCTGCGGGAAAAGTACTCTTTTAAAGCTTATGACAAGAATTATCTATCCCGACAGCGGCAGCATTGAGATAAACGGCAGAGTTTCAAGCCTTATCGAACTCGGTGCAGGATTTCACCCCGATATGAGCGGCCGTGAAAATATTTATACAAATGCGTCCATTTTCGGACTCAATAAAAAGGAAATTGATGAACGACTTGACAGAATAATAGAATTTTCAGGACTTGAGGAATTTATTGATAATCCTGTAAGAACATATTCATCAGGTATGTATACAAGGCTTGCTTTTTCAGTTGCAATAAATGTAGATGCTGATGTTCTGCTGATAGATGAGATTCTTGCTGTCGGAGATACGGCTTTTCAGGCTAAATGCCTTGAAAAATTAAGGGATATAAAGGCTGAAGGCACTACTATAGTTATAGTTTCACATTCTCTTGCCCAGATTGAGGAGCTCTGTGAACGTTCAATATGGATTGACGGCGGAAAAATAAAAATGGACGGCTCTCCAAATGAGGTTCACCCTGAATATATGGAATATATGGGAATGAAAGCCTCGGTTAAAAAGACTGAAACAGTTACAGTTTCTCATGAAAAAGTTGCTGAAATAACAGCTGTCCGTATGACCTGTGAGGACGGCTCTGTTAAAAATAATTTCCGTTCAGGAGAGAAAACTGTCCTTGAATTTGATTACCGCTGTATTCCTGAAAAAACAGACGGGCTTCTTATAGGTCTTATGCTTATAAGAAATGACAAGCTTACCTGTTACGGCACTAATACCAAAAGAGAACGTATTAATCAGATACCTCTTAAAGAAAGCGGTACAATACGCCTTGAAATAGAAAAACTTAACCTTGTCGCCGGAACTTACTGGTTTGATATTGCTCTGCGTTCAAGGGATATGTTTGCATACGATTACAAGGAAAAAGCAGTCACCTTTACGGTGTATTCCGATGTAAAGGAAATAGGTATAGCAAAACTTGACCATAAATGGAAATTCGACTGAAAAGGAGTGGTATTTTGAAAAATTTCAATGAATATCTGGACGGGGATTCAAATCCTTTCAAAAAACAAAAACATTTCAATGAAGCTGTAAGCACTGCAATTGATGATGCAAATTCATCTTTTGAGGAGCAGAAAAAACAGATTTCAAGGCTTGAACTTGAAATAAAAGCTCTGCTTAACCAGACAAATGCCCTTAAATCCCAGATAAACAAGCTTAAAAGCCTTGAAAATCAGCATTTTTCATATCTTTACGGTCAGTCCGGAAAATTTGATGAATGTATGCTTGAAGTAAATCCAGAAGCCCGTGATTCAGTAAAGAATAAAAATATTATTGAAACCGGTGCGGAACTCTCCGAATGTTTCAAATCTGTAAAATCCAGTCCTGAAAACCTTGAAAATGCAGGCGAAGTTTTCAGAAAAAATGCTCAGTCACAGATAAATCAGATACATCAGAACTATAACAGCAGAATTATTGCTGTTATCTGTACAGACCTCACGCTCCACTGCGGTATGGAGGCTATCAGAAATGAAGCTTATGACATATATAATCTCCTCAGAAAAAAAAGCTGTTATAATGTAAAACTTGTTTCAATCGAAAAAAGCGTTGAAAATATGGTTCAGAGAGGCGATATCATCTGTATTCCTGCCTCAAAGACAAGAGAATGCCTTAAAAAGATAAATCCGATGCTCTGTATTATCTGCGAAAGCACTGCCCATGTGCTTACTGCAAATGACTGCGGGCTGCTTATGTTCAGGAGTATTGTAAGACTCAGCGGTCAGAATCCTCTGCGTGATATAACTGAAAATACTATGGCTGAACTCTGTCACCTTAATGATTTCGGTATACAGAAATATTGCGTGCAGTCGCAGAAAGCTGCTGATATCATGACGGAAAACGGTTTTCATGAACCGGTTATATCATATCCGGTTATTGACATAAACAAACACATATACTCATGCCGAACTGAACCTCATGACCTTAAAAAATTCACAGTGGGTTTTGCCTCATCTCCTATGACTGATGAACAGTGTTCCCACCGTGGAATTGAACTGCTTTGCAAAACAGTTTCAGAAACAAAGGGAGTTCAGTATCTTATACTCTGGAGAAACAAAGATATTGAATTGCCTGAAATTCTTAAAAAATCTCCTCACTGCCGTATTGAATACGGACGCTATGATATGGAACGTTTCTACTCAGAAATAGACTGCGTGATGATTCCTTATTCAACCGAGAATTTCAACCATTCCTGTTCAGTGTCTGCGATAGAGGCAATGCTCAATGGAATACCTGTTATCAGTACAGAGGTTGCAGGAGTTTCAGAACTTGTAAAACGCTTCGGAATAGGGTTGGTTACCAACCAGTTTGCAACCGCTTGCAACCAAATCAGAACGGACTACTGTCGTTTTAGCAGTTACCAACTGGTTGCAAACCTCCGCAGTTTTTTTGAAAAAAACAGTGTTTTAAAACTGATTGAACAGGAAGCTGAAAAAACATTTACTACGGGAACTGTTACTCTTTATGAATGGGACAGACTCCTTAAACAAAAGAAAAAATATCTTGTAAAAGGTCATGAACAGATGAAGCAGTATTACCAGAACGCCGAAATTGCGGGGAATTATACGGCTCACAGATTTAAACAGTATCCTCAGAACTGTTTTGATTTGATGGAAAGACAATCTGTAAATCTGATAATTTCAGATTTTTTCAAGGACAGAAATGCTCCTGAAATTCTTGATATTGCCTGCGGGGACGGAAGAATTGTTCAGGAAAATATCAAATTCGGAAATTGTACAGCGGTTGATTCTTCAGAACAGATGTTGCAACTGGTTGGTAACCGTTTGCAACCAGTTACCAACCGGTTGGTAACCAAAAAAGCTGACTTTATAACCGACAGTTTAGACACAGTTTTTGACGCAGTTACCACTTTCAGGTATATAAGACATTTTGACTATAAGACAAGAAAACTGATTTACAGAAAAATCAGAAACTGTCTTTCAGAAAACGGAATCCTTATTTTTGATGTTCCATGCAGAACATTTGAACTCAGACTTAAAAATATAAACGGCTGGGGAAATTATAATATATATGATGTGTTCTTTACCCGTGAAGGCATTGCAGAAGAACTTGAGAAAAACGGCTTTGAACTCAGATACATGATTCCTGTCGGAAAAGGTCTTGTTGACAGACTCCCCGATGAAGTCATGACATGGACAGTCGGAGCAGTAAAAAAATTATAGGAGACAGCTTATGAAAAAACAAATCTATTCTGATATTTTTGATATCGTTACCGAAAAAATACCTGATTTCAGATTTTCAAAGGAATCATACCTCTATCTGACTGAATGCAGTCCCGATGAGGTTAATGTTCTCAGTCTGCTTGAATGCAGCGACAACAGAACATTCCTTGAAACCGCATATATTGCTTTTCTTCAGCGTCCTGTGGACGAAAAAGCTTTTGAAAACTGGAAAAACAGCTTTAACCTTCCCGAAGATGAATTCAGGGATTCTGTGATACTTACCCTTTCAGCCTCTCAGGAGTTTGCAAATACCATGATATCAGTGAAAAATAATATATATGACCATGGCAACGGCGTAAACAATGAAAATCCTGTGGCAGGTTCAGCTGTCAGATGGCCGGAAAAACTTCTCAGACTGTACCGCAAACAGCCCGAATTCATTAAAAAAGCTATCAGAAAAAGTATGGGAATGAAAGGATAAAAAAGTATGAAAAAAATATATACAGACCTTTCAAATCTTATGAAGGTGAATTTTATTACAGGTATTCAGAGAGTTGTTCGTGAAATTATTGTAAGAATGATTGAGAGCGGAAAATTTGACCTCGTTCTTATGACATATGTTCCTGAAAAGCGTGTTTTTTTAAGACTTGACAATGAAAAATTCTATGACTGCTTTGTATACGGGAAAACTGAAAAAAACAGAATAGTTACCAGTGAAGTTATAACTCCTGAAACTATGCAGTCCGGTGCGGTTTTCTTTGATATAGACAGCGTATGGAATTCAAGACTCCGCAGAAGCTGGCTTTTTCCGGTTCTTAAAAGCCGTGGAGTAAAAATAGTTACTCAGCTTTATGACCTTATACCAGTTCAGCATCCGCAGTACTGCCATGAAAATACAGTCCTCAGTTTTATGGTGTATATTGGGGCAAATATCGGCTATGCCGACCTTATAATAACATCTGCAAAGGCTACCGTAAAACAGCTTGACATACTGACTGACCGCCTTGGAACTGAACGTAAAAAAGCTGCTGTTGTGCCTCTTGGCTGTGATTTCAATGCAAAACATGATTCAAAACCATGCAAAGCCGTTTCAGATGCCGTAAATGCCGGAAGATATATACTTATGGTCGGAACTATTGAACCGAGAAAAAATCATAAGCTTGTACTTGATGCACTTGATTCAGGTCTTGGAATGAATGTCATTTTTGCCGGACGAATAGGCTGGAATGTTGCAGAACTTGAACAGAGAATAAGAAAACACAGCCTTAACGGGAAAAATCTTTTCTTTTTTGACAATGCAGGCGATGATGATATAGATTATCTTTATAAAAATGCATTTGCAGTGGCATTTCCTACATATAATGAAGGTTTCGGTCTCCCTGTTATAGAGGCATTTCAGCATAATACTCCGGTATTTGCCTCTGATATTGAGGTTCTTCATGAGGTTGCAGGGGATTTTGCTGATTATTTTGACAATACGGATTATAATTCATTTATATCAGTCGTTAAAAAATATGCTGATAATCCTGAAAAATATCAGCAGCTTAAAAATTCTCTCTCTGAATTTGTTCCGTTTACATGGGACAGCTCCGCAGAGGCAATGATGGAACAGCTTGAATCAATGTTTACAGTTTCTGAAACTGTTCCGCCTGAAACAGTTAAACAGATGGCTGTGCTTACTGCAAGAAATGAGGATATACTTTCAGCTCTGCCGTATATTGACAGATTTATGCAGTTTATAACCGAAATAGTAATATGCTGTCCTGAAAAAAATATCCCTGAACTTAAAGAATCCTATAAAGGCAGGCTTAACCTCAAGTTCATTACTGATGACCGGCTTCTTGCCGGAAATCCTCTGCCTGATGACCATACTACAAGAAATTTCTATCTCAGATGCCTTATGATGCAGAATGATATGCTTGATGATGTATTCATAATGACTGATGACGATTACAGACCTTTATGCGATATATCTCAGGAAGTCTTTATAAAGGACGGCAGATATCAGGCTTATCACTGCTATGACCTTGCACAGTGGCAGGGCACTTATGGAAATTATACCTCATTTGACAGGAGTATGTTCAGAACTCTTGAATTTTTACGCAGTAATGGTCTGCCGCAGTATCAGTATTCCTCACATCAGCCGCAGATAATTGACCGCAGAATATACAGGGAAATGCTCCGCAGATATGACGGGATTCAGCTTCAGGGTCTTGATGAATGGAGCTCATATTTCAATTATGCAGCATTTTATTATTCTGATATATTTGAACCGAAAACATATATTTCAATGTGCTGGCCGGGAGCAAGGAGCGACTGGGATTTGTTTGAACAGCCGACTCAGTTCCTGTTTGAAAATCATTATTCAGTACTCTATCAGAAAGGCGGTATATTTGAGGGATTTTCTGAAAGTTTCTGCGAAAATACCATATCTGAAAATATGCAGAAAACTGTTATATTTTCAAATGAGCTTCAGAAACAGGCTGTCGGAAATGCAGCATATGAGGCGTATTCAAGAAGTTATGAAAATCTTTACGGCGAAAAGCCTTCATATACGGTATTTGTACGCAATGACCAGCTTATGTTCCATGCTCCTGTTACTGTATGCTTTAAAAATGATTCGTGGAAAAGGATTCCTCTCTTTATCTCAGATGAAGTGTTTACAAGCTTTAAAGCCGAAAAGACTGTATTTACATATTTCTTTTCAGATAATCAGGGAAGGGCAATAAGCGATATGTGCGATGTAAACATAAAAATCAATGACAGAAAAATTATGATTCCGATAAGAATATGCCTTACAGCAAGAAAATGTATGCTTAATCTGCGTTTTTCTGCCGGAAATAAAAATGTTCAGGCTTCTGTTGTTGTTCCGGCTGTTATATTGTAGGTTAACTCAAATTTATGATTCAAAATAAGGGATTTTTCTTATATTTTGTAGGGGCGAACTGTGTTCGCCCGTTGGATTCAACGAAATTTCAGGCGGGCGAACACAGTTCGCCCCTACAGAAATAATCCATCGAATTTGCGTTAGATTAATTCAAAATACCCAATTGTTATAAATAAACAAGGGCAGAAATAAAATTTTTTTGTCGTTTCAGTGTAATATTAGTATTGCAAAAATGCAAAAAATATGGTACAATATTTTAAACCTGTCAGATTAATGCTGACATCTAAAAAATTTAATCAAAAGGAGATTTTCTATGAAGAAATTCGGTTTTTTTGACGATGCAAATAAGGAGTATGTCATCACTTCTCCTAAAACCCCTTATCCGTGGATAAATTATCTCGGCAATCAGGGATTTTTCTCACTTATATCCAATACAGCAGGCGGATACTGCTTCTATAAGGATGCTCGTCTGAGAAGAATTACAAGATACCGCTATAACAATGTTCCTATCGATATGGGCGGCCGCTATTTCTATATCAAGGAAAATGATACTGTATGGAACCCAGGCTGGTCACCGGTAAAAACTGAACTCGACAGCTATGAATGCCGTCACGGTATGGGCTATACAATCATCACAGGTAAGAAAAATAACCTCAAGGCTGAAGTTACTTTCTTTGTTCCTCAGAATTATGACGGCGAAATTCAGCAGGTTGTTCTTACTAATGAAGATTCAGCTGAAAAGACTTTCAAGCTCTTCTCATTCGCTGAATGGTGTCTGTGGGACGCTCAGGACGACTGCACAAACTTCCAGAGAAACTTCTCAACAGGCCGTGTTGAAGTTGACGGTTCTACAATCTATCATAAGACTGAATACAGAGACAGACGTAATCACTACGCTTTCTATACTGTAAATGATTCAATTGACGGCTATGATACAGACCGTGATTCATTTATCGGTCTTTACAACGGATTCGGCGACCCTCAGGCTGTAACTGACGGCAAGGCAACAAATTCATTTGCTGACGGCTGGTCACCTGTTGCTTCTCATTACAAGGAAATTACTCTCGCTCCTGGCGAAAGCAAAACTCTTGTTTTCATTCTCGGCTATGTTGAAATGCCTGCTGACCAGAAATTTGAAGCTGACGGCGTTACTATCAACAAGGTAAAAGCTAAAGCAATGATTGAAAAATATAATACTCCTGAAAAGGTTGCTGCCGGTCTTGCTGAACTCAAGGCTGCATGGGACAAGCTTCTCGGAATATTCAATGTAAAGACTCCTGATGAAAAGGTTGACAGAATGGTTAATATCTGGAATCAGTATCAGTGTATGGTTACTTTCAACCTCTCACGTTCTGCTTCTTACTTTGAATCAGGTATCGGCAGAGGTATGGGATTCAGAGATTCAAACCAGGATATTCTCGGTTTCGTTCATCAGATTCCTGACAGAGCAAGAGAAAGACTTATCGACCTTGCTTCAACTCAGCTCCCTGACGGCGGCTGCTATCATCAGTATCAGCCTCTTACAAAGAAGGGTAACTCCGATATTGGCGGCGACTTCTCAGATGACCCGCTGTGGATGATTCTTTCAGTTGGTGCTTATATCAAGGAAACAGGCGACTGGTCTATCCTCGATGAAATGGTTCCTTATGACAATGATGAATCACTTGCAAAGCCTATGCTTGACCACCTTACTGTTTCATTCTATCATATCGTAAACAACCTCGGTCCTCATGGACTTCCGCTCGCTATGCGTGCTGACTGGAATGACTGTATCAACCTTTCATGCTATTCAGATACTCCTGGCGAAAGCTTCCAGACATATACAAATCCGAAGTTTGCTGCTGAAGGCGGCTATTCAAAGATTGCTGAATCAGTTATGGTTGCTGCTCTCTTTACATATGCAGGCCCTTCATATGTAGGTATTCTTAAACATCTCGGAAAGAATGATGAAGCTGAAAAAGCTCAGGCTGAAATCGATAAGATGAAGAAAAATGTTATGGATTCAGCTTTTGACGGCGACTGGTTTATCAGAGCTTATGATGCAAACGGCAACAAGATGGGTTCAAAGGAATGCGAAGAAGGTAAAATCTTTATTGAACCACAGGGCTTTGCTGTTATGTCTGAAATCGGCAAGGAACAGGGTGCTGACATCAAGACTCTTAACTCAATCGACAAGTACCTCAATACAAAATATGGTCTTGTTCTCAATAATCCTGCATATTCAAAATATTATATCGAATATGGCGAAATTTCAACATATCCGGGCGGATATAAGGAAAATGCAGGTATATTCACTCACAACAATGCATGGATAATCTGTGCTGAAGCTTATGCCGGCAGAGGCGACAAGGCTTTTGAATACTATTCAAAGATTGCTCCTGCATTCAATGAGGAAATTTCTGAACTCCATAAGACTGAACCATATGTATATGGTCAGATGATTGCCGGAAAAGATGCAAGCAGATTCGGTGAAGGCAAAAACTCATGGCTTACTGGTACAGCTGCATGGAATATGGTTGCTGTTTCACAGTATATCCTTGGCGTACAGCCTGAATTTGACGGTCTTAAAGTTGACCCTTCAATCCCGAAGGAATGGGACGGCTTCAAGGCTGTAAGACAGTACAGAGGTGCTGTTTATGATATCACAATAAAGAACCCTGACCACGTTTGCAAGGGTATCAAGTCAATAACTGTTGACGGAAATGCAGTTGAAGGAAATATCCTCCCTGTATTTGCAGACGGTACTCATAATGTTGAAGTTGTAATGGGCTAAAATATAAAATCTGAGCCGGATTTTTAAAAATCCGGCTCTTTTTTTGTTAATGAATGCCAATTCGATGGATTGTTTTTTGTAGGGGCGACCATTGGTCGCCCGCCTGAATTATGGTTAAACCATAATTTCAGTATTTATTTTTGATGAAAAATCATTGGTTAAACGATAAAATCATTGATAAACCATAACGGGCGACCAATGGTCGCCCCTACAAAACGAATCCGAATTACAGAAAAATCCATCAGATTGCGTTAATTTATTTTAAAAAATCTCTTTGCATTTTCATTTGTTATATCAATTATTTCCTGTGCTGTCATACCCTTTATTTCAGCAGCCTTCTGGGCTATTGATGAAATCATAAGGCTGTTGCAGCGTTGACCTCTCCATGGTTCAGGTGCCATATACGGACAGTCTGTTTCAAGCATAAGCCTTTCAACAGGAACTCTTTCAAGAGCTTTCAACGCTTTTTTTGCATTCTTAAATGTAAGAACTCCTGTAAAACTGATATGCATTCCAAGTTTTATGACTTCTGCGGCAGTTTCCGCTGAACCGCTGAAACAGTGAAGTACGCCGTCAGGCTTGTATCTGCGGAGAATTTCCATTGTATCATCATTGGCATTCCTTGAATGGATTATTACCGGAAGTTCAAGTTTTTTTGCAAGTTCAAGCTGTTCACAGAAAATTCTTATCTGTTTTTCACGGTCATAATTTTCATAGTGATAATCAAGACCAATTTCACCTATAGCTTTTACTTTCGGATTTTCAGCAAGTTTTTCTATGATTTCAAGATAGTTTTCAGGTGCAGAATCCACACATTCAGGGTGAAGTCCGACAGAATTATACATAAAATCATATTTGCTGCTTATCTTTAGTCCATACGCTGAATCCTCACAGTCCGATGATGCCATCATTATAAATTCAACGCCGTTTTCATGCATATACTCAAGGAGCTGTTCCCTGTCATCATCAAAGGCTTTGTCGGTATAGTGTGAATGTGAATCAAATATATGTTTCATTTTTTATTCCTCTTCATCGTCAGAATTTTGTGAAAGCCACTGTTTTACTTCTGCGATATCGTCACCGCTCATCTGGTAGAGTCCGTCCTCCCATACGCCTGACGGATTTTTGAACTGTGCGGAATATTTATCCTCTTCAAACATATATATAATAGTTTTGCGGGCATTTGTAAAGTCCATTGAGGTTATATTTGTATCAGGGACAAGATTCATTACAGAATTGAAATTTGTATCAAGGTTTCCGGCAATTCTCTCGCCGAATGTCTGGTTTATCATAGCTGTGAATACGCCGCCTGCATAGTATACACGCTGTTCCTCATCAGCAAAGGCATAGTGTGTTATAAGCTTTTCTATCTGTTCGCTGCTGAGGTACTGTTCTCCGGCATTGAAGCCTTTGAGTCCTGATGGAACATTGTATGATGCACCGCCGAATATATCGCAGAGCTTCTGGAATGATGCGTCATTAAGCTTGATATATTTGCTTACATCAATATCAAATGTATTCTGTATAGCGGACTGAACTGTTTCAACTCCTCCGCTTTTATAGAATTCGTCAATTGTTGATGATTTGTCATTATAGCTTACAACTGTACTGTTGAGAAGAGGCACAAGTATAAATTTGCGTGTAAGCGGAACAGTCCTTAAAATGACATATGTATTGACAAGTGAATCATCATCAAAATCTATGATAAAAAGTATATTTCCGCTGTCTGCTGATGAAGGGACATATTCGCTGTTATTGTTTGTTCCCTGTATTTCCTCATTTCTTGTCGTTATCTTGTCATAATAGTAAAGTGCAGGTATGCCCATTGCTATCAGAGCGATAAGTGTTGTCACAAGAAACGGTATAGCGATTTTTCCGCCTCTTGACTTTTTATTCTTTATTTTTCCTGACATAAATATATCCTCCGAAAATGCTTGAAATCATAATTATAAAGTAGTATAATAATTATATTATATATTATAGCGGAATTCAATGTCTTTTTCAAGTGCTTCATTATATTTTTCATGCAATTTCTTCAAATCAACAACAGTTGTTTTGATTCCGAGGTTTCTTGCAAAGCGTATTGTCTGACCTGTTCCGCTTCTGTAATTGCTTACAAATGCGATAAGCTTGTCAGAATGCTCTACCATATATCTGTTGCGTACTGAATATACATCTTTGCTGTAGCATTCGGAAGTACAGACTGTTTCGTCAGCATTTTCAAGAACCATTTCAAGCTGTTCAAGCTCAATGCCTTTAAAACTGTCTGTATGGCTGCGGAAAGGCTTTACTGCTATAAGCCTGATATCAGGATTAGTCTTTTTAAATTCAATGACGCACATGGCTGCCCAGAGGTCTATACCTCTTGCAAGACCTGACATGAAATCAGTATAGCCTTCATTTATACTTTCATATATATGATAGTATATCAGGCTTTTGATATCTTTTGTAAGCTGATTGTCATGTTTTCCACGCCCCGGCAGCTTTTCAGGACGATGACCTGAAAAACAGACTGTTTTTTCTTTCATATTAAAATCTCCATGTTATAGTATTTTGTATTATATTAACTATAACACATAATGATAATTTTTTCAAGACATTTTTAAATGCAAATTTTATAGTTATTTTCTGTAGGGGCTTCCTTAAGTTCGCCCCTACAAAATAAAGGAGTTGTTTTTTTTGGAATCCTACTGCAAAAGAGCATGGGCTGAAGTTCATCTTGACAGACTTAAAAGAAATATTCAGACGATAAGACAGAATCTGCCCCAAAATACTCAGATAATGGCTGTGGTAAAGGCTGATGCCTATGGTCACGGCGAAACTGAAATATTAAGCAAGCTTACTTCCTGCGGCATAAAATATTTCGCTGTTTCAAATCTCAATGAAGCTATATCTGTAAGAAAACACTGCTCTGACGGTGAAATACTTATACTCGGATATACTCCTCCGGAATGTGCCGGCGAACTTATCCGCTATAATATCATTCAGGGAATCGTTTCATCTGAATATGCTGCTGTTCTCTCTGCAAATGCCAAAGACGGCAGAAAAATCAGATGCCATATAAAAATTGATACCGGCATGGGAAGAGTAGGCATTAAAAATGATACTCCGAAACAATCTGCTGATGAAGCAGCCCGGATAATCAGAAGTTGTAATGGTCTTTGCGTTGAGGGAATATATACTCATTTCGCAGCCGCTGACAGCGATGACCCAGATGATATTGAATATACTAAAAAACAGGCTGACTTTGTTACTGATACTTATGATGAACTCGTAAAACTCGGCATAAAACTTGAACATCTTCATTTCCTCAACAGTGCAGGTGCTTGTTACTATAAAAATGAAAGAAGTACTCTTGCAAGAATAGGTATAACAATGTATGGTCTTTATCCTAATCCGGCTCTTGAACTTCCTTACAGTGTTGAACCGGTTATGGATTTCAAGGCTGTTATTTCAGAAATAAAAACCATACATAAGGGCGACTGTGTAAGCTATGGAAGAACATACCGTGCTGAAAAGGATACTGTTATTGCTACTGTTACAGTCGGATATGCTGACGGATATTCAAGACTCCTTTCATCAAAGGCTGATATCCTTGTAAGAGGACAAAGATGTCCGGTTATCGGCAGAATCTGCATGGACCAGCTTATGATTGATATAAGCGGTATAAATGATGATATCCATGCCGGTGAAACGGTTACTCTTATAGGCTCTGACGGAACAGAATCAATAACTGCTGACGATTTGGCTGGTCTTTACGGAACTATCGGATATGAAGTTGTATGCGGAATTTCTAAAAGAGTTCCGAGAATTTATTATTATTAAACACAAATTTTATAATTGAAAACAAAGGAATTTTTTGTAGGGGCGACCATTGGTCGCCCGTCGGATTATGGTTAAACCATAAATTTGA
>DJFA01000095.1:0-3918 GCA_002431975.1 Ruminococcus sp. UBA5884 | reverse complement strand
CGAATCGGCATATTATTTAATCTGAAATTCGGTCTACAGCATACCCAAACGGGCGAACACAGTTCGCCCCTACAGAATAAAAGGGAAATTCCATATAAATTTTGTTGTCGAATTGGCATTATTAAAAAAATTAAAAGGGCGGTTATCCGCCCTTTTTTCTATTTTGTTATCGGTATTCTTATCTTGTATTCAATATATTCATCATTCTGTATCTTGCTTGAATTTGCGGATATTCCGGCAGCCTTCATTGTTTCAACTGCCTTGTTTATAGTATTTACAAACAATCTGATATCAGAAAATACTTTGCTTCTTTTGCGGTATGATTCACGGGTTCTGTTCTTTTCTATGTAATCCTCTATTGTCTGCTCGGTTTTTTCAACATTGAGATGATATTTTATTATGCGGTTTATTATCTCCATTCTGTCCTCCGGTGCGGCAAGCCTCAGCAATGCACGGGCATGGCGTTCCGTCATTCCGAATTTCATTATTATCATTCTCTCATTTTCCGTAAGCTTCAGAAGTCTTAATTTGTTGGCTATTGTACTCTGGGCTTTTCCGAGTTTTGCGGCGGCTTCCTCCTGTGTCATTCCATAGACATTTATAAGTCTTTCAATTGCTGATGCTTCATCAAAAAATGACAAGTCCTCACGCTGGATATTCTCAACAAGAGCAAGTATTGCTGAATTACGCTGACTTATATCAAGTACTATGCATGGAACATATTCAAGTCCTGCTGACTTTGCGGCTCTCAGACGGCGTTCTCCTGCGATAAGCTCATAATTTCCGGACGCTTTTCTTACTGTAAGAGGCTGAAGTATTCCGTTTTCCCTGATACTCTCTGCAAGTGATGAGATATCACTGAAATCAAATTCCGTTCTTGGCTGATAAGGGTTAGGTACGATTGTTTCAATTCTTACCTGAATTACCTTGTTGATTGGTTTTTCTCTTGTAAATACAGACATATTAATGACTCCTTTCAGATTTTAAATTTCCTGATGAAATCATTATAACATAAATAGGAAATAATTTCCACTATTTTATTATTATTATTTCCGACATATATCTGTATTTTATTTTGTGTTTATAAAGGTTTTGACTTTATCTGACCGCTGTTTCTCGGGTATTTTGATGAAGTCTGCGATATTTTTTTTATAATGAAAATTTTTCTTGACTCATCATTGACTGTATAGCTGATATCCTGTTCAATTCTTCCTCCGAGAAGCTTTACAGCAGCTGATGCAGATTCTGCACTTTCATTTTTCCCTTTCATAGCCATGAATATTCCGCCCGTTTTTACAAAAGGCATACAGTATTCGCATAATACAGGCATTGCTGCTACTGCTCTTGCGGTTGCAATATCATATTTTTCCCTGTATTCAGGTTTTTTTGCAAGCAGTTCCGCTCTTTCGTGAACGCATTCACATTCAATATCAAGCTTTTCACATAACTGATTTAAAAAAACAATACGCTTGTTGAGTCCGTCAAGCAGTGTAACTCTGATATCCGGTCTGTAGAGTTTAAGCGGAACTGATGGAAATCCTGCACCTGTTCCTACATCTATAAGTTTTGCATTCTCCGGAATATCAATCTTTGCTGCCGGAATTATGCTGTCAATAAAATGCTTTATAAGTATTCCCTCGCTGTCAGTAATTGCTGTAAGGTTGACCTTTTCATTGTATTCACAGAGAAATTCTGCATATATATCAAGCTTTTCATAAAGCTCTGCGGTAAGTTCAAGCGAATATTTCTCAAATTCTTCTTTGCAGTGTCTGAAATCAGGTAACATTGAAATTCTCCTTTTTTATTGAAAAAATATAGTGCGGCATATCAACTCCACGGTAATGTTTTGTAAACTTTCCTGTCAGAGTCATTCCATTACGCTTTGCAACATTCTGTGAAGCTGTATTTGTATCCCTGATAATCGAAAATACTTCTTTTGCCCCGAGTTTTTCAAATGCATATTTGTTACAGGCTTTTGCTGCCTCTGACGCATAGCCGTGATGCCAGTATTTTTTCTGAAAGAGATATCCCGTTTCAACTACATATCTGTCAGGAATATGCTGTATTGTAAGTCCGCACTGTCCTATCATTTCTCCGTTTTCTTTCAGTATAACCGCATAAAGCCCTATTGAGTCGTTTTTATATCTTAAAAGTTGTTTGTCAAGCCAATCCTGTACTTCTTCATCGCTGAATGCTCCTTCATATGCATACATTACTTCATCATCTTTAAGGATTTTACAGAGGTCTTTAAAATCTGACTGAACCATTTCACGAAGTATCAGCCTTTCTGTTTCAATAATCATTGTCATCCTCCTTTTTATATGTTGTTTTATGCAGGGGCATTTTGCCAAAAATCACAAATCTGATTATTTTCTATGATTCATTTATCTGAAATTCGGATTGAGTAATATGCGGATTCGTTTTGTAGGGGCGAGCGGCAAACTGCCGCCTGTAATCTGAAAAATATCATTGGTTCTACCAGAATTTAATCTGCTAAACAATGATTTTTCATAAAGAAAACAAATATCGAATTTATGGTTTAACCATATCCCAAACGGGCGAACACAGTTCGCCCCTACAAAATGTATGGAAAATCCCATATTTTCAATTATAAAATTTTTATTTTGAATTTGGGAGAATTTATGGTTTAACCATGATTCAGGCGGGCGACCAATGGTCGCCCCTACAGATAATTACCATACTTCAACCATCTTATGACTTATATAGCATACTGTTCCGTTATAATTTATCTTGTACCAATATCCGTCATAGCTTATAACTTCAAATTCATCTCCCTTTGAAAGAGAGAAAAGAACATTGCTGTTATCTGATTTATCCGGTGAACTTCTTACATTTGCACTGCCTGCACTTACTCTGCCGTGGGTGGCATTGTCCGGTTCAGGTGCAGCTGGTGAAGCTCCTTCTGTTATGTATTTCTGTTTTACATATCCATGGAGAACATATCCGCTTCCGCTGTCTGTTGATATATAATACCAGTCATCAACGCTTCCGAGTATACAGCATGAATCTCCGTAATAAAGCATATCTGCTTCACGTTTATAGCTGTCTGTTGATGGCTGTGAGTAAATATATATTGACTGTGCTGAACACCATGCATCAGTGCCGCTGTTTGAAACAAATGATGAATAATATGTTGGTTCTGCGACTTCAACGCCGTCATTGTCAACATAAAACAGTATCTGTATATTATTATTCTGTATCTGCTGTTGCTGCTGCTGAGTATTTTCAGCCTGTCTGACTTGTTCTGCTTCTGTTTTAGCTGGTTCAGCAGCTGTTTCTTCTTTTTCCTCCGGTTTGCTGAATGATATATATGAAAGCTTTACATATCCACGCATTCCGCCGTATGAGATATCTGCCCAGTCTGAATCTATTGAATATACAGTTACTGCTTCTCCTTCATACATTCTTGCAATGACATCTCCATCATTTTTATTCTGATGAAGTTCAATATAATCCTGACCATCTGCTATTATATATCCTGTTGATACAGAGGCTTTTTCAGCTGATGCTGATTCTGTTGTGATTGCTGTCTGACTGCTGTAAGATGCAGGTGCTGTTCCGCAGGCTGTGAGAACTGCACACAGAGCTATTGAAACAGCTGATATTCTTCTGATTTTCATATATGTATAACCTCCCTTTTTATAATACCTCTTGAAAAATATTGAAAATATATATTTTTTTATAAATTTATTATACCATATATGTACAGAATGTCAATGAATTTTTACCCGAATTTGATATTTTTCGTTTATTATACAGAAAAAATTTTTTGTTAACGCAAATTCTTTTTGTAGGGGCGAGCGGCAAACTGCCGCCTGTAATCTGAAAAATATCATTGGTTTTACCGGAATTTAATCTGTTGACCAATGATTTCCCGTACAGAAAACAAATATCGAA
>DJFA01000065.1:5609-7258 GCA_002431975.1 Ruminococcus sp. UBA5884 | reverse complement strand
GGCGAACTGTGTTCGCCCGTTAGATTTACCGGAATTTCAGGCGGGCGACCAATGGTCGCCCCTACAAACAAATTTACATTCGATTAAGACAGCAAAAAGGGGAAATTCCTGTATTAAAGGAATTTCCCCCTGAATTTTATTTGCCTTCAAGACCTTTGAGAGCCTTTATTTCATCTCTGTTGAGTTTTATTTCTGAATCCCTGATTATTTCAACCTCATCTCTGTTTATATAGAAAGCCATTTCCTTATCCTTTTCAGGTTTTACTTTAAGCTTTCCGGTAAGCAGATTTACTTCATCAACATAACCCTTGCATGAAGGAGTCTTTACATATGCCCCGACTTTAGGAGTAATTTTAAGCAGTTCCTCATAGCCGTCCTGTTCATATTTAAGACAGCACATAAGTCTTCCGCAAGTGCCTGAAATCTTTGTCGGATTGAGTGAAAGACCCTGTTCCTTAGCCATTTTTATTGAAACCGGCTGAAATTCTCCCATATAGCCCTTACAGCAGAATTCACGGCCGCATATGCCTATTCCGCCGAGCATTTTAGCCTCATCACGCACACCAATCTGACGCAGTTCTATTCTTGTCCTGAATACAGATGCAAGGTCTTTTACAAGCTCTCTGAAATCGACTCTTGTTTCTGATGTGAAATAGAAAAGAATTTTATTATTGTCAAATGTGCATTCAACGTCTATGAGGTTCATATTGAGCTTGCGGAATTTTATTTTTTCCTCGCATATTTTAAAAGCCTGTTTTGCCTTGATTTTGTTTGCCTCTACAATTTTCATATCATCAGGAGAAGCAATTCTTATTATATCCTTGATATGATTTTCAAAATCATCGCCGATATCACGGTTTTCAATGACTACAGTACCGCATTCAACGCCTCGTGTAGTTTCAACTATTACATTTGTACCGGCAGATATTTTCATGCCTTTTGGAGAAAAATAATATATTTTTCCGCCTTTTTTAAAACGTACGCCTACTATTTCTATCATATAAACTCCTTTATTTTAACGCAAATAATTCGTTCATCTGAAATTCAGATTAAATAATATGCCGATTCGTTTTGTAGGGGCGACCATTGGTCGCCCGTTGCATTTACCAGGATTTCAGGCTGACAATCAACGATTTCCCATACAGAAAACAAATATCGAATTTATGGTTTAACTATAATTCGGCGGGCGACCAATGGTCGCCCCTACAGAAAATAAGGAAAATCCCTTACATAATTAAGCCTCTTTAACAATCAGCAATATTTCTGCAAAGATAAGCTGTAACCAGTTTTGAACTGACATTTGAATTTATATATTCAGTTGATTTTTCAAGCAGAAAATGTATTCTCTCGCATTGTGAAACAGCGAGTTTTTCAGAAAGTTTTTCAGCTCCTTCATGGTAACAGCCTCTTAAATCATCATTATTGAATTTTAATACAATGCTGTCACGAATCTGATCATCAAGCATGGCAAATATTCGTTTAAGAGTATTTCTGTCCGGTTCAGCCTTTGAAATTGCTGCAAGAAAACCATATTCATCATTATTTATTATACAGTCTGTAAGAGTTTTTGTCAATTCAGCAGTGTCACGGAAACCGCTGTCAGTAATATAGCTTATGCAGTTGCCGATATTTCCGCCGAATGCTGAAAC
>DJFA01000065.1:1672-5502 GCA_002431975.1 Ruminococcus sp. UBA5884 | reverse complement strand
CATTCAGTAATTCCAACTGATATTACTCTTGAAATTATCGTATCAAGAAAAACATTCTTTGAAGCGGCAGTAAATATAAAATATGTGAATTCAGGCGGTTCTTCAATAGTTTTTAAAAGAGCATTCTGAGCCGATACTGAAATTGCATCAGCATCATCAAATATATATATCTTGCAGCTGCTTTCATTCGGAAAAACTGCTGCTTCACCGCATACTTTCCTTATCGAATCGACAGGGAAACCGTTAAGCTTTCCGGAATGTGCAACTCTTATAAGGTCGGGGTGTATATTTTTCATGATATTTCGGCATGAGCGGCATTTTCCGCATGGTTTTCCGTCTTTTCTGCTGCTGCACATGATAAGCATTGATACATATTCTGCAAAAAATTTTTTTCCCGTACCTTTTTCGCCGTAAAAGAGAAATGAATGTGCAAGACGGTTATTGTCAAGCATTGATGATATGATATTAAGAGCATTTTTTTTGCCATAGATATTCATTAAAAAAAAATCCTTTCAGATATTATTCTGCGGTTGCATCATCTATAAGCTGATTTACTGTATCATATACTGAATCGACTGTTTCAGACCATGGAGTACCTGCCATAGCCGCACGTATTCCGTATTCCGCACTGTCAAGGATAAGAGTTATATCAGATGATATTCCTGCATAGAAATCAAATACAGGATTTTGTAAAGACAATCTTTCCGCTTCTTTTTTCATATTCATCATTTCATCTGTCCAGCCATAATCGTTCTGGAACTGTTCTGCGGCAATATCCGCAACCTGCTGATTTATGACTGAAAATCTCTTGCATTCGGTAAATTTGGCGACTCCCTCAGGATTCTGACCGCCTTTGACCATAAGATAACCGTTTATTCCTGACGGAGTATAATATTCATCTGCTTCAGGGTCTTTAGGCATAGGCACGAAAAATGCGTCATCGCCGAAAAGAGAACTCCACTGACTTTTTTCGCAGTAAAGCTTCCACATTCCGCATGGATAGAAAAGTTCTTTGCCTGACGCTATAAATTCAGGGTGTTCAGTCCATTCAAATTTTGACTTGTCAAGGATATATCCTGATTTATAAAGGTCATACATATAATTCTGGACTCTTTCAATATCGGAATTTCTCATATTGTTGACAATTCTGCCGTTTTCAAGACCAATATACGGGACTCCTGTAGTCTTTGATATTCCGGCTTCAAAATACCAGCCGTCAATACCGTATCTTGATTCATTTTCATCACAGAATTTTGAAAGCATATCTTTCAGTGTATCCCAAGTCCATTTTCCCTCAGAATAAAGTTTTGCAGGGTCTTCAAAGCCCATTTCATTCATAACCGTGCGGTTATATATCATAATGCAGTCAGATGTTACATCAGTGCATATTATGTAATGCTTTCCGTCCCACATAAAGCGGTCGTTTGCCTCTTTTACATCTGTCCAGAGAGGTGATGAATAATCAATATAGTCATCGACCGGCACAAACATATCCTTTATTGCACCTTTTGGGAATGCATCAAAATCATTTGCAGGAAAAAAGTCTATGCCCTCACCGCCGTTTATGGAGTATGCAAGCTGTTCATAGCGTTCGCTCCATGAAACGATTTTTGTTTCTATATTTCCGCCGTATTTCTGCTGGAAAAGAGCAAGTTCAAGCGGAACGCTTTTTCCTGTAGCATCGGGGTTTATATCCCATGTTGAAAGGAATTTTATAGTTTTATTTTCAAGTTCTCCCGTCAGCAGTTCACCATCAGAGGAAAGTATGCCGTCAAGCTTTTTCTGTATTTCATCGCTTGCTTTATTTTTATCCGATGAATCCGAGGCTGAACAGGCAGTAAGCAGAACTGCGGCTGAAACGAGCAGTGCGGCTGCAATTTTTTTCATATTTTAACACTCCTTTTTTCAGATACTATAAAAAATATACATGAACATTCTGAAAAATATATTTCCTGACGCTGATGATTCTATTACATTTCTTGCATATGCCGGATTGTCTGTTATAATATTGTCCACATCATAATCATACATTTTTATTATTTCAGACCTTGTATTTACAGTCCATGCAAATACTTCCTTTCCGCAGGAATGCACTGAATCAACAAGATTTTTTGTAATGAATGCAGAATTTATGCTGAGAGCATCTGCATATATTATATCCTCAAAATTTCCGGCTGCCATTGACATAAGATATGCAGTTTTTATATCAGGATTTTCAGCTTTTATTTTTTTAAGGGAATTTGCTGAAAATGATGATACTATGCAGTCGTTTTCAACACCATATTTTTCTATAATCTCAACAACTGATTTTTCAATATTCTTTTCATGTGCATTTGGTTTTATTTCAATATTAAGTTTGGCTTTGCCCTTTATTGAGAGTATTGCCTCCTCAAGAGATGGTATTTTAGTACCTCTGTATTTTTTACTGAAATATTTTCCTGCATCAAGCTGAACTATTTCAGAATAAGGCAGTTCCCATGTATTGCGTTTAAGTCCGGCTGTACGGCTGAAGTTGTTATCATGGATTACTATTACAGTTCCGTCCAGAGCCTCATGAACATCAAGTTCTATCCAGTCAGCCTTGTTTTCAACGGCAAGTTCAAAGGCAGGTATTGTATTTTCAGGAGCATGGCGGCAGTCGCCTCTGTGTGCTGAAATTTCAGTGCTGTTGAACATCTCCATTTTTATGCCTGTGCCGTTTTTGCGTGTTTCATATGAATAGAATATATTGAGTGCAACAGCTATAAAAATTACTGCATAGAATATACTTAAAGCCGGCTTCTGCAAAATCTTCGGGAAAAAATCCCCTGATATGCCGCAGGAGGCACAACGGCACTGCGTACAGACAAATGAAAATATTACAGGCACTGCAAGAAATGAAAAACCTGAAAGAACTATTCTGCTGATATATGAAATAACTGCTGAACCCTTTGAAATTATGCCTTTTACTGAAAGCAGATATATTATACATGAAAATATAAATGCGGCAGCTATGAAAATCAGAAGAGCTGATATCTCCCAGAGTATTACAGGAATAAGAGTCTTAAAAAAATTTCCCTTTACAAGGCAGGCACTCTTTTTTCTTGATATGCGGAAACTTTTATGCTCATATACATAGTAATTCATGCTGAATATCCATCTTATAAACAAAAACAATGCAACAGATGCAAGAATTATATATATTAAAAGCACTGATTTTTTTCTGACTGCATAATATGATATAATATCAGGTATTCCGGCTGATGTTATGATATGCGACATAACAGAAAGTTTTGACAATGGAAGCACAAACATTGAATAAAGAATTACCTGAAAATTATCCTTTGAAAATGCACGTCTGCATGAGTCTGCTCCGATAAAGAACATATCGCCAAGTCTTGTTTTTTTATGTTCAAGGCTGCTGCTGAAAAGATATACAACCGCTGATATTTCAAATAATGTGAATACTGATGCAAAAAGCAGTATGAAAAGTATTGTTATCAATGATGAAGGCTTGCTTATAAATTCAAGCAGATTTCTGTTTGATATATATCTGTATCCCGCAATTCTTATTGACGCATTGAGGACTGCCCGAAGCAGAGGTATTACCAGTGCATTGGCAGCCAGATTGTATACTGCCTCGAAAAGCAGTATATTTTTTATATTGCTGAAAAAAAGCTTTGCACCGGCAGTAAATCTTTTCATAAAAGAGTCGTTCCTTTATCAGCGAAACAGCACCGCTTAAAAATAACAGTGCTGTACTTTGAATTTTTATAATATTCTGACAGATTATTTCTGTAGTCGCCCGTTGTGGTATGCTGTAAACCGAGCGGGCGACCGATGGTCGCCCC
>DJFA01000065.1:0-1634 GCA_002431975.1 Ruminococcus sp. UBA5884 | reverse complement strand
TCGCCCCTACAGAATAAACGAAAAATTCATTGTTTTCAATCATAAAATTTTGTTGTCGGATTATGCTGTCTTTACTGAACTATTACTGTCTGAGGAGCTGAATTATCGTCCTTGTTTTTCTGTTCGGATTCAAATGCTGCGGAAACATCTTCATAATATGAATCATAAAGATACCATTCATCATTTATAAGGAATGCAGTCCATGCAGTCTGTTCGGATTCCTCGCAGATAAATCCGCTGTATGTAACATTTGTAACAATCTGTATACCGTCTGTTATATGCGGAGTTCCAAGGGCAAATATGTCCTTTATAAGCTTTTTATAGTCTGAAATGCGTTTGAGTGCAAGACGCTCTGAATCAATGATTTCTATGCTTATTTCAACATCATCACCGAATTTGCTTGTAAGCATTTCACGGCTTCCGCTTATATACTCCTCTTTTGATTTATAGTTGTAGTATTTGAGTTCATCTTCAACGGCTGCTCTGTAGAACGGAGCATAATTACCGAAACATTTGTCATAATCGTCCTCAAGTATACCGTCATAATGCTCCTCTATCATAGGCATTACGGTTTCAAGTATCTCACTTTCAGGGAGCTGTTCTTCTCTTTTTTCGATTTCGCTTTTACATGATGTACACATAATGCATAATGCTGCTGCAATAATACATAATGATAATCTTTTCATAAAATTTAAATCCTTTCTAACGGCTGAATTCAATATATTTTTTTTTGGTTTCTTTAAGAGCTGCTCTTGAAACGGGTACTATATCGTCATTCTGCATGACAAAGCTCTGACCGTTCATTGATGCGACATATCTTAAATTCACGATAAAGGCTCTGTGCGGTATGATAAAGCGTTTATCATTATTTATCATCTCAGCAAGCTTTGACATTGTGAGCGAGCCTGTAACGGTATCGGCGGTTTCGCCTCCGAATATATGAAATTTTATCGTATGGCTTATATATTCCGCATACATTATTGTATGCAGCTTTATGTGACGTATTCCGTCTTTGGTTTTTATTGTGATGCCTTTTTCACTTTCATCTGGTTCACATGATATTCTTGATACGATTCCGTCAAGAATCTGAAATAGTTTTTCTCTTGTAACAGGCTTCATTATATATCCTGAAGCTGTGATATCATATGATGCAGTTGCATATTCATCAGCCGCTGTTATAAAAACTATATGACAGCTGCTGTCATGCATTCGTATTTCCTTTCCCAAATCAATCCCTTTCAGTACAGGCATTATCATATCAAGAAGATATATGTCAAACTTAGCACCGGAATCTGATTTCCCAACATAATCCATTAGCTGAAAAGCCCCTGAAAAAGCTGTTATTTCAAATTCAAGACTGCTTCTGCACCTGACATATTCCGCTATCATATAATTAACAATTTCCAGATCAAGCTTGTTGTCATCACAAACAGCTATTCTAATCAAATCAATCAATCCCTTATATCTGCTTGTTTACGCTGTATTGAAATATCAGCGTACAGTCCGCTTTTACCGTATCATAAAGACCGTTAGCAGACGGAATTTATATAAAATCAGACTGTATCGCCACTATCATTATATTGTATATGATATCACAAAAAAACAAAAAAATCAACTGATTTTTCTTATAAATA
>DJFA01000066.1:26734-35952 GCA_002431975.1 Ruminococcus sp. UBA5884 | reverse complement strand
CAGAACTGAAAATTCAATATTGATTTATATCGCAGTTTATGTTATAATATTCTTAAATATTTCGTAGTTTATCAAACAGGGAGGTCGTACTTCTATGAAAACTGTTCTTGTTACAGGTGCGTGCGGAACAATCGGGGAAAGAGTTTGTTCCGGTCTTTGCAAAAAAAATAATAATGTAATAGCTGTTGACAGTCATCCGAGCGAATACAATGAATTTAAAGCAAATTATCAGTATATTCAGGCAGGGCCTCTTGATAAGGAAATCTATGCATACATATTCCGTGAATATAATGTAGATGCCGTAGTCCATCTTGCCTGCAGCGTTGACAACGATTTTGACAATATAATCTCATCAGACAAGGTTAAAACAAGCAGCGTATGCGATTCATACATATATAAAATGGCTGTTGCTGCAAATGTTGAACAGTTTGTGCTTCTCAGTACTTATCAGGTTTATGAAATTCCTAAATCAAGAGAACCTATCCGTGAAGATGATGAGATAAAATGCATTACCAATTATGCAAAGCTTAAATACCATTCCGAACAGGCTTTGCAGTTCGATATCCAGAATGACAAGAAAATTACATGTGCAATTGTGCGTTCAGCTCCTATATACTCCCTCGATTATTACCCGAACCTTGCAGCAAAGATAATTGACCCGAAAGACAACACCGCTTTTATCTATCGTGAGGGCGATTATGGTTTTCATTTCTGCTGTCTGCACAATCTTGTTGATTTTATACTCTGTTTTCTCAAACAGGCTGATTCTCCGCAGTATGCCGGATTTTACAACGTTGCTGACAAATTTATAATATCTGCAAATGAAATCATTGAATATATGCGTACAAATCATGAATTAGGCCCTGTTCTTCAGCGTAAGGAGAAAAATGAAAAAATCCAGAGTCTTATTTCAAGATTCAGCAAGAATAATGATGAAATTATAAATTACCGCTATTTTGACCAGTCAAGAATTTTCAGCAATACAATGCTTGATACCACAAGAGCCAAAAAATTATGCCCTTTCAAATGGGATATTAAGAATACAAAATAACAGCTTGACAATTCAACAATTCAACCGTTGAAATGTTGAAAACTGAAATATTTTAACGCAAATTCGACATAAAAATTTTATAATTGAAAACAAGGGATTTTTTTGTTTATTCTGTAGGGGCGACCATTGGTCGCCCGTTAAATTCACCAGAATATCTGGCGGGCGAACTTAAGGAAGCCCCTACAAATAATAATCATCGAATTAGCGTTATTTTAACGCAAATCCAAAGGGCGAACTGTAAAAGTCCGCCCTCTTTTTGTTATGTAGTTTCATCAGAATGCCATGCAGATTTCATTTTCTTCTGTATACTTTTCATCGCTTTCCTCAAGTATATTACAGAGCATCTGCTGAGCGTCCCTTATCATTTCATTACCCTCACCGTATGATAAAAATTCTTCAACATCTGCAATATGTCCCATCAGATTATAGTACATACTTTCAAAATCTGTCATTTTTACCACCTCCTGTATCTTATATTTTACATCAGATATCAGGAATTGTCAATTATTGAGATTTACCAATCATTGCAAAGAAATACTGTTCAATATGCTTACTTAAACGATTAATATGTCATAAAGCCTTAATTTTCGACATCAGTCGCCTATTCTGTTTGCCCGTTTGAGGTATGCTGTAAACCTGTCGGGCGACCAATGGTCGCCCCTACAGATTTTTTATCAGTCGCCTGTGGACTGACGCAGTATAAGCTTATGTTCAACGATATGCCTTCCGTAATTGATTTTGTTTGAAAGGTTTTCGATTGTCTTTTCAACAACTATTCTGCCCATTTTATAGCATGGCTGTTCAACCGTTGATATGCTTGGAACATACATTTCAGTCATGGCTATATTGTCAAAACCCATGACAGCCATATCTTTTCCGACTTCTATATTCATCTCACGGGCTTTTCTGACTGCTCCTATAGCAAGCATATCTGATACAGCAAATACAGCTGTAGGCTTGTCATCAAGCTGCATGAATTTTTCAAGTGCATAGCCTCCGTTTTTATAGTCATAGCCGCCCTGAAAAAGATATCTTCTTTTAAGTTCTATTCCATGTTCCTCAAGAGCCATTCTGTAGCCTTTTTCACGGTCTGATGATGAATATGCACTTCCTCCTGTTGATATCATTGCAATATCCTTATGACCCTTTGATATAAGATATGATACAGCATCATATGCAGCCTTGACATCATCAACATTAACCGTAAACAGATTGCAGTCGGGGATTCTCTCACAGCATAATGACACGCAGTACTGCTCATTCATATCAGAAAGCAGTTCCGGCTCAAGCCTTGTACCCATAAATACCGCAGCGTCAACTATACGGTTTGTAAGCATACTTAAAAGATGCCTTTCAAGTTTGTAATGACTGTTTGATGTGCTTACAAGTATATCATATCCGAGCTCTGCGGCTTTACTCTGCATACCATGTATGACTTCACTGTAATATGTATATTCCGTTGAGGGTATTATTGCAAGAATTATATTTGTTTCGCATTTTCTGAGATTTCTCCCGAGGAAATTCGGACGGTAATTAAGCTTTTTTATCGCTTCATTCACTCGTCGTGCAGTTTCTTCTGAAACGCTTGCACTGTTATTGAGAACTCTTGAAACAGTTGCCACTGAAACTCCTGATGCTTTTGCGACATCTTTTATTGTGGTACTCATATATGTAAAAACACCTTTCAATTCATTTTGTTCAAAACGCTAAAATTAAACATTGTTTTGACATCTTAATTCATATATTAAAACTCTTGAAAAACCATGCTAAATGTTGTATAGTATAGTTACAGGATAATTTTATCCTGTTTTAATATACAGACAAAAGAAAGAAGTATCATTGCTGAGGGAGGTATGTAAAAACATATAAGTTATTCACTTACCCGTAAGGGACAACAAACTGTATAATGCGGTATTACAGACTGCCGCATGAATTTCAGTCAAACGCAGTTTTAATCATCATCATAATATATTTTCGGCAATGACTTTCAACGTGTCATTGCCGTATTTCTTTTTATCAGTGGTTTCCTACTGACGGGTCAGGTATATAGTCTGTGACTTCATGATTATAGTATTCAGTTTCAATAGGCTGAACTTTCTTATCTGCTTTAAGACCTTTAAGACCAAGTTCTTTTGCAGTTTTTACAATTGACTGTGCTATTGCCTCGCCGTATTTGTCAACATTCTTGTCAAAAAGAGCATTATCATCAACGCTGCTCATAAAGCCTAATTCAACAAGACAGCTCGGCATATTGGTTTCACGGTTTACCTGATAGTCAAGGCTCGGGTCTTCGATATATCCGAATCTTACACCCTTGTTTTTGGATATGCCCACGTCCTGAAGCGACATGAGTATATTATATGCAAGACGGCAGTCGGGAGCCGGTTCGCTGCTGTGAACCCATACTTCAACACCGTTTGCATTTTCCGCACTGTTGCGGTGGAGCGATACAAACAAATCAGCATTTGCATCATTGGCTATGCTGCATCTGTCATCAAGTGATACAAATGTGTCATCTGTTCTTGTCATGATTATTTTCATATTGATATTATCTTTATCTTTGATTTTTTCAAGATATTTCTGAGTTGCAAGAGCTATGCTGAGATTATCGTCCTTTTCATATCTTGTGGTATAGTTTGCAAGGCTTCCTGAATCAGAACCGCCATGACCTGCATCAACGCAGATTATAAGCTGTGAATCTTCTGCTGACGGCTGTGATGAAGCGGTTTCATCAGTCACACTGTTGTCTGCCGGCAAGGTGGGATTTTTCTGTTCTTTGCCTGTACAGCCTGCAATATTTCCGATAAATATAAATATAATTATCAATATAAGAACAGCACAGGCAACACGTCCTTTATGCAGATGCCTTTTTACTTTTTTCTGTGCCATAAGAAATAATTCTCCTGTATCTTCATATTACTGATTTTATTATAGCATATTACGCCTGAAAAGTCACTAAATTTTCAAAAAAACGTTGGAAATGCAGAATAAACCAGATGTTTTTCAGTATATAATGGTCATCATGTACGGCACAATGCAATGCACAGTGGCTTATTTAGTTGTTTTTACCGAAATTTATTGTGTATCTTTACTTATTTTTTTCAAAAGGATATAATTAAATTAATGCTAATTCGACAACAAAATTTTATGATTAAAAAATGGGTTTTCCTTATATTTTGTAGGGGCGACCATCGGTCGCCCGTTAAATTCAATAGAATTTCAGGCGGGCGACCGATGGTCGCCCCTACATAAATAATTCATCGAATTGGCGTTAATAATGAGAAAAGTTTTCTGAAAGGAAGTCATATATGACAAAATTAAAAAAATTATCAGCATTTGCTGCGGCTCTTGTTATGGCATTCAGCTCTCTGCCTGCCGGAATATATGTAAATAACAATGTTTCAGCCGATGAACTGCTCGGTGCTACTGATTTCAATGACGGCATAGGTCTGCCGTGGACTGTTGTTGAAACTGCTCCTGCCGATGCAGATTTTGAAATTGCTGACGGCGTTTATAAAATTACCGTAAACAAGGCAGGCGGCGACTCCGAAGCCGGTCAGAACTGCCGCTGGGACGTTCAGTTCAGACACAGGGATTTACAGATTGAATCCGGTCATACATATACTGTAAAGGCTACCGTCACAGCAAGCAATAACTGTACCATATATACCAAAATAGGCGATATGGACGAACCATATGAGGAGGATATGCACGGTGCTTACAATGACTGGGCTGAAACTCAGCTTACTGCCGGTCAGCCGTTTACTCTCAATACAACCTTTACTGCAAACCGTTCCGCTAAAGTTGAATGGGCTTTCCATATCGGCGGTCATAATGTTCCTGACGGCACTGTATTCACATTTGATGATATGTCACTCTTTGACCCTCAGTATACTGCTCCTGCCGATGAGGGCGAATGGCAGCGTGCCGGAATACTTGTAAATCAGCTCGGCTATTTCTCAAATCTCAATAAAAAAGCAACTCTTGTAAGCGATTCATCATCTGCTGTTGATTTTGAACTTAAAGATTCCTCCGGAAAAACTGTCTATTCAGGAAAAAGTATCCCTATGGGAGATGACAAGGATTCAGGCGACAGCGTTCATATCCTTGATTTTTCAGATTATGACGGTTCAGGTTCAGGATATACCCTTGTTTCAGGCGATTCATCTTCATGGCAGTTTGATATATCAGACGACCTTTACAGCGGTATGCTTAAAGATGCTCTCAACTATTTCTATCAGAACCGAAGCGGCATTGATATAGAAAGTCAGTATATCTCATCAGGAAATGCCTCTGCTCTTGCAAGAAGTGCCGGTCATAATCCGGATATCGCTTCAACTGAACTTGTATGGGGATATAAGGATTCATATTCCCTTGATGTAACAGGCGGCTGGTATGATGCAGGCGACCATGGAAAATATGTTGTAAACGGCGGTATTTCCGTATGGACTCTCCAGAATCAGTATGAACGCACTCTTTATAATGAAAATTCATCATCTGCCCTTTATGCTGACAATTCAATGAATATCCCTGAAAGCGGAAACAGTTATCCTGATTTGCTCGATGAAACTCGCTATGAACTCGAATTTATGCTTAAAATGATTGTTCCTGACGGATATGAATATGCAGGAATGGTTCATCATAAAATACATGATGATAAATGGACAGCGCTTGGAGTCGCTCCGGCTGACGACACAAAGGAGAGAATTTTAAAACCGCCTACTACTGCGGCAACTCTTAATCTTGCTGCTGTAATGGCTCAGGCTTACAGACTCTGGAAGGACTATGATTCCGAATTTGCTCAGAAATGTCTTGATGCCTCTGTAAAAGCCTATGAAGCTGCAAAAAAACACCCTGATATGTATGCTCCTTTTGATGAGGCAATAGGCGGCGGTGCTTATGGCGACAACAATGTAACAGATGAATTTTACTGGGCTGCCTGCGAACTCTATCTTGCTACAGGCGAAAGCTCATATCATGACGATATAAAGAAATCCGACTACTATCTCCAGCTGCCTGTTGAACTCTCAGGCGGTGAAGATATTGATTCTGTCGGAAGTATGGACTGGGGAAATACTGCCGCACTCGGTTCTCTTTCACTCGTTCTCGTAAAAGATGGTCTTGACGACAGCGAAATCAAAGAACTTACTGACAATGTAGTTTCTGCATCTGAATACTATATCAGCCTTGAACAGAATCAGGGCTATGGAATACCTCTTGCACAGTCAACTGTTGCCGTTGAAGCCGGTGATGAAAGCACTGCAATTACCGGATATCCATGGGGTTCAAATTCATTTGTCGCAAACAATGCAATAATAATGGCTTATGCTTATGACCTTACAGGCGATTCAGTACATCTTAACGGAGTTGTTTCAGCTATGGACTATCTCCTTGGCAGAAATCCTCTTGATTATTCATATGTAACCGGATACGGATATCATGCTGCTAAATATCCTCACCACAGATGGTGGGCAAATCCTGTTGATGATTCATTCCCGTCTGCTCCTGACGGCGTTCTTGTCGGAGGGCCTAATTCAGGTCTTCAGGACCCTTGGGTAAAGGGCTCAGGCTGGAACAGAGGCGAAAAAGCACCTCAGCTCTGCTATATGGACAATATTGAAGCATGGTCAACAAACGAATGTACTATCAACTGGAATGCTCCTCTTGCATGGCTTGCCGGATATTTCACTCCTGACAGCAATGCTGACAATTCAGGCGTTGCCGCTTCCGGCAGTACATCAGATGACAAGGTTTCATCAAAGCATAAATCACCTTCTTCATCTTCATCAATTAAGGATATACTTATAAAAATCCTTGCCGGACTCGGTGCAGCTGTAATTCTTGTAATGCTCATACTTGGTTTTGTGACATTCGCAAAAGGCTTTGCAAAAGGTCGTTCGGACAGTTCATCTGCAATGAAACAGAAAAAGAAATCATACAACGAAAATAAAAAGGCTCTTAAAGAAGATTATAAAAATCATAAAAAAATGTAACAATATTCTGTAGGGGCGAACTGTGTTCGCCCGTCGAATTATGGTTAAACCATAATTTTAACGCCAATCCGATGATTATTTTCCGTGATTCGTCCATCTGAAATTCAGATTCGTTTTGTAGGGGCGACCATTGGTCGCCCGTTTGTTTTACCAGAATTTTATGCAGACAACCAACATTTTTCCCATACAGAAAACAAATATCAGATTTATGGTTTAACCATAATTCCGGCGGGCGACCAATGGTCGCCCCTACAATGGGAAATTTCTTGTTTTAAATCATAAAATTTTGGCAACCCCAAACGGGCGAACACAGTTCGCCCCTACAAAACAATTACAGAAAATAATCATCAAATCTGTGTTAATATATAACGCCTATTGACATTGTAGGCTATATGATTTATAATATTATTATCAAAATAAAGAAAGAAGGGTTCTTTTTGAAATTCAATGGTCAGGAAATCAATCTCGAAAATGATGTTACAATAAAATCATTCCTCGAAAACAACGGATTCAGAACTGACAGGGTAGCTGTTGAACTTAACGGCTCAATATGCCCGAAAAATCAGTTTGAAAGCGTATTCCTCAAAAATGAGGATTCTGTTGAAGTTGTAAGTTTTGTTGGCGGAGGCTGATATAAAAATGAATATTCTTATCAACGGAAATCAGATAAATACTGATATCCGCTCTCTTTATGAACTTAAAGAAATTTACGGAAAAGACTGTGATGTCACAATATTCAACGGCTTTCAGACTCCTGAAAATCATTCCCTGAATGAAGGGGATTCAGTCTTTTTTATAAAAAAAGGCGTTATGCCTTCGGAAAATGAACTTGAAGCAATGATGGCTGCAAGGCATACCCCTGATGTTCATAAAAAAGTAAAAAATGCCTCGGTTGCAGTTGCAGGTCTGGGAGGACTCGGCTCAAATATTGCTGTAATGCTTGCAAGAACAGGTGTCGGCAGGCTTTTGCTTGTCGATTTTGATATAGTTGAACCAAGCAATTTAAACCGCCAGTCATATTATATCTCACATCTCGGAATGCTTAAAACTGATGCGGTAAAATCCCAGATTGAACAGATAAATCCTTTTATACACGTTGAAACCATATGCGTAAAGGTAACAGAGGATAATGTAAAAGAACTTTTTTCTGATTACGATATAATATGTGAAGCTTTTGACAATCCGGTAAGCAAGGCTGTCATTGTAAACGGAATAATGGAAAATTTCCCTGATAAAAAAATAGTATCCGGTTCAGGAATGGCAGGCTTTGAAAGCTCCAATCTTATAAAAACAAAAAATCCTTTTAAAAATTTCTATGTATGCGGTGACGGAATAAGTGAAGCAAAAATCGGTAATGGTCTTATGTCGCCCCGTGTTTCTGTATGTGCAGGTCATCAGGCAAATATGATTTTAAGACTTATTCTCGGAATTGAGGAGGTCTGACTATTGCTTATATCAGTTACAAACAGACTCCTTTGTCATGGTGATTTTCTTCAAAGGATTTCACTTATCGCTTCAAACAAGCCGTATATGATAATTCTGCGTGAAAAGGATATGACTGAGGACGACTATATCATACTTGCAAAAAAGGTAATGAAAATATGTTCTGAATATGATGTAAAATTTTCAGTCAATTCATTTACCGGTGCGGCAAGAAAAATCAATGCTGAAAATATCCATGTTCCGCTGAAAATGCTTGCTGAAAATCCGGAGCTTGCCAATGAATTTCATACAGGAGTTTCAGTGCATAGTCCGCAGGAAGCCGCAGAAGCCTGTAAACTCGGTGCTGAATATATAATTGCAGGGCATATCTTTGCTACCGACTGCAAAAAAAATCTTCCGCCAAGAGGTACTGACTATCTGAAAAAAGTTGCAGACGTTTCAGATGTGCCGGTGTTCGGGATAGGCGGAATAAACAAGGATAATATGCAGATGATTCCTGATACAGGGGCAAAAGGTTTCTGTGTTATGTCAGAACTTATGTCATGTTCTGAGGATAATTTTCCTTATCAGCTGTTTAAAAAATAATACAGGGCGAAAATTTTATTGTTGAATTTATGTTAAAAAATAATGCAAATTTTTTTGTAGGGGCGAACTGTGTTCGCCCGCTTTAATTACAAAATTTTATGATTAAAAACAAGGAATTTCCCTTACATTTGTAGGGGCGACCATTG
>DJFA01000066.1:17829-26643 GCA_002431975.1 Ruminococcus sp. UBA5884 | reverse complement strand
TCTGTACGGAAAATCATTGGTTTTTCATCTGAAATTCCGGTAAATGCAACGGGCGACCAATGGTCGCCCCTACAGAATAAAAGGAAAATTTTATTATTGAATTGTATCAGTTTACCGGACTGTATTTACAGTTTTTATATTATATCTGCGGTAGATTTCAATACATTCATGTGTAATTCTCTCTCCGCATACCGCAATCGGAATTGCAGGCGGACAGGGTACATTTACCATGGCACATATTTTGCCTTCTGCATCTTCAATGCTTATCTCCTCGAAATCTGCAAAAAGTGCCTGATTCAAAGATATTTCCTGTTCAAGCTCCGGAAATATTATTTTTTCATCTGAAACGGATTTTATCGGCTGTATCTCATAAAGAGCATTTTTAAGCCTTTTAAAATCATTATCACTGTTTACAGGTGAGGCTAAAAGAACTATACAGCAGAAATCTGAATATTCACATTCAATATCATATTTTCTGAGTTTTTCAGCCATATCATTTCCGTTTATTCCGGTAATTGCTATATGAAAAGGTTCTCCGTCTGAAAAACTGTATTTGAATGAAAGTTCATTTTTAAGTTTTCTGACTGAATCAGCGGCTTTTCTTATATCATTTCTTATATTTTCTGAAATATATCTGTTGCAGTAATCAAGCGAAGCGAGCATGATATATGAAGGACTTGTTGAGGCAAATACTGACATCATCTGACGTGCTTTTTTTACATATGCAGGGTTTCCTATATGAAGATATGCTGTTCCTGTAAGAGCCGGAAGCATTTTATGTGCCGAATCACAGCACATATCCGCTCCGAGCTGTATCGGGTGACATGGATTTTCAAGAAATCCAAGACACGCTCCATGTGCATTGTCAACAAGAAGTACTGCATCATATTTTCTGCATAAAGCTGAGATTGATTTTATATCTGCCATATTGCCAAGATAATCAGGAGATGTTATATATACGCATGATTTCCGGTCTGATTTTTTTAATTCGGATTCAATATCAGAAATATTTATTCTGCCTGAAAGAATCCCTGAATTATACTGCGGATATATCCATGAAACATCAAGGTCAAGCAATGCACACGCATTGAGAAAAGCTCTGTGGGCATTTCTTGCAGCAATTATCCTGCGGTTTTCGGATTTCATAAGTCCGAGCATAGTCTGGATTGCAAGAGTTGAACCCTCTGCGGAAAATAATGACTGATATGTTCCGAAAAGCTTTGCAGCATTGTTTTCACTTTCCAATATAATTCCGTCAGCTTCAAAAAGGCTGTCGGCATTTTTTATTTCAGTGATATCATATTTCAGAATATCATCAATAATGCTTCCTGTATATTTTCCCTTATGTCCCGGCATATGCATACGCAGCATATCTTTTTTAGCATATTCTTCAAGAAATTCACATATCGGTGTATTTATTTCAATCATTCCTTTCAGTAAAAATAATATTTTGTTCTGTCGCAGATATTTTTCCTTGCTCTTGCAAGAGTCCTTGAAACAGTTGAAACATTCACCCCAAGAATATCAGCGATTTCAGCCATAGTCATTTTCTTATAGTAATAGAGGATTACTGTTTCTTTCTGACGTTCTGTGAGGTCATTTTTTATTGTTTCAACAAGAGCATGTCTGACTTTTTTAAGAGTTTCATTATTTGTTTCTGCTAATCTGGAATTATACATTTCTCTGAGCTTTTTGTCAAGTTCCGGAACTGTAAGGGATACTGTTTTCATTTTTTTACTCCTTTTGTGCGAACAAATGTTCGATTTAATAAATATATTATATAACAGCAAGATTAATTTGTCAACATATTTTCTCAAATTATGACGATAATTGTAAAAATCATTTGTCAGACAGGGTTTTGTAGCCATTTTGTAATAATATACCCATAATATTACAGATTTTAAACAATCTTTATATCGCTGTAGCTGAATTGTTAAATTTTGATATAAATATGTCAATCTATTTCTACCGTTCTGTTATTGAATTTCTGGGAAAATATGCTATAATTATATCATAACATAATGGAACAGGGAGGAACTGAAAATGAATAAGAAGAAACTTTTTGCGTTGATTTTTGCGGCCGTAATAACTGCTTCAGCTATGCTTTCATGCAAAAATTTTTCTGAAAATCATATAACAGATGCATTCCTTAAAAATAATGGCAGTGAATATGTCTGCATAGTGACATTCAGATAATTTTTTTTATTATTTTCATTTCCTGAACCGATTTCCCGACAGATATAAAAAGAAATCATCAAAATAGCTGAAAAAATCCCTTTGAAATATAAGGGATTTTTTCGTTTATTCTGTAGGGGTGAACCAAAATTTAATGCCATGTTTCTGTAGGGGCGACCATTGGTCGCCCGCCTGAATTATGGTTAAACCATAATTTCAGTATTTGTTTTCTGTATGAAAAATTATTGGTTAATCGATAAAATTATTAGTTATCTGTAGACCGAAACGGGCGACCAATGGTCGCCCCTACAGAACCAATTTTCATATCATTTAATCCTGAATTTCAGATAAACGAATTACAGAAAACAACAATTGAATTTGCGTTCATTATAGTTAAATCATAAATCCATTGGTCATTTGTCTAAAATTCCGGTAAACCATAACGGGCGAACACAGTTCGCCCCTACAAATCATTTTACACAAATTCAGCAACAATTTTTTTCATTAACGTAACACCAATTTGACAACAAATATTTGTTTTCCGTGCAGAAATATTTTAATCTCCATGGTAGAATATGCAGTTTATCAAAGGTATTGCAAATGAAAATGCAAGTGATACAAGTACTTCTTTTCCTGAAAGTGCAGCAGTTGCAAATATTGCCTGAAGTGGCGGAAACCATATTGCTGACACAATTATTGCCGCTGAAAACAATACTGCAAGCAGAAGCTTTTTATTATTGAAATAAGGAACTGTAAATATATTTCCTTTTTCTGATTTGCATTCAAAAACATGAATAAGCTGTGACATTACAAGTGTAAGCAATGCACAGGTTCTTGAAACTGCAATATCCGCACCAGTGCCTATTATTGCAGTAAAACAGCCGAGAGTACATAATCCTATCATAATTCCACGGAAAACTATTCTGAACATAAGTCCGTCAGAAAAAAAGCTTTCATCTGATTTTCTGGGAGGTCTGTTCATGACTCTGCTGTCAGTGGGTTCCATGCCGAGAGCAATTGCCGGCAGTCCGTCAGTTATAAGATTTACAAGCAGAAGCTGCACCGGAAGCATTACAAGCGGCAGTCCCATCAGTATTCCGGCAAACATTGTTATTACTTCGCCTATATTGCATGAAAGCAGATATCTGACAAATTTTCTTATATTGGCATATATCCCCCTGCCCTGTTCAACAGCCTGAACAAGCGTTGCAAAATTATCGTCAAGAAGTATTATATCAGCGGACTGCTTTGTTACATCAGTACCTGTTATACCCATTGCAACTCCTACATCAGCCTCTTTTATTGCAGGAGCATCATTCACTCCGTCACCAGTCATTGTAACGATATGGCCTTTTTTCTTATAAGCCTTTACAAGTCTTAGTTTATGGCAGGGTTCAACTCTTGCAAAAACTGATATATCATCAATGCATTCAAGGAGTTCATCATCGCTGAGGCGGTTAAGCTCCTGACCTGTCATAACTTTTTTTCCTTTAAGAATGCCCGCCTGTCTGGCAATAGCGGCAGCAGTGTTCTTGTGGTCGCCGGTTATCATTACAGTGCGTATATGAGCCTTTGCACATTTTCTGACAGCAATTTTTGCTTCTTCACGCAAAGGGTCAATCATTCCTGTAAGACCGAGAAAAACCATTCCGGAGGGTTCGCCGTTCTGATATGATGTTTTTTCAGCAAAAGCAAGTACTCTTAAAGCATTTTCAGACATTTCATCAACTTTGTTCTGAATCTGACGCTTTACTGATGATGTAAGAGGGATTATTCCGTTATCGGTATAAATAAATGAACATTTTTCGAGTATAACATCGGAAGCACCTTTTGAAAATGCGGTTTTCTGATGAGATTTTTCTGAAACGATAACAGTCATGCATCTTGACTGGCTGTCAAATGGTATTTCATTTATGCGTATATAATCATATTTAAGCTTATCAGCGGTAACATTTCCCTTTGCAGCCATCACCAGCAGAGCTGTTTCAGTCGGGTCGCCCACAGCTTTCCAGAATCCATTGCTTTTCAGGCTTCCTCTTTCTCTTGATGATATTTCATGTTCAGAGGATATGACGGCATTATTGCAGAGAACGCAGCATTTTAATATTTCGCTTAAAGATTTTGTACTCATAGGATTTACAGCAGAATCCTGATATTTTATATCTCCGGCAATTCTGTAGCCGTTTCCGCTTACTGAAAACTCTCTCATATCGCAGAAAACTTTAGCAACAGTCATTTTATTTTCTGTTATAGTGCCGGTCTTGTCGGTGCATATTACGGAGGCACAGCCGAGAGTTTCAACTGAATGAAGTTTATTTACAAGAGCATTCTGTTTCATCATTCTGTTTACAGCAAGAGCAAGTGCAATTGTAACTGTTGCAGGGAGTCCCTCAGGAATAGCGGCAATTGATATTGTTATTCCGGTCATAAGCATATCGAAAACCGGTTCGCCTCTTAAAACGCCGGCAAGAAATACTATTATGCAGACAGCAATGCATATAAGTGCAACAACTGTGCCGAGTTCACCGAGTCTTTTCTGCAAAGGAGTCTGATTTTCCTGTATTTCTGAAATCATACCGGAAATCATGCCCATCTGAGTATTTCTGCCTGATGCAATAACTTTGGCTTTTGCATGACCTTTTACTATAACAGTGCCGCCGTATACAATATCTGCTCTGTTTAAGGAATTATCCTTTTCATTTAAATCGCCTGAATGTTTTGAAACGGCTTCAGGTTCTCCGGTAAGTATTGATTCATCAGCACAAAGACCTGTTTCATCGATAACAACGCAGTCGGCAGGGACTTTATCACCTGTATCGAGTTCAATAATATCGCCTGCAACTATTTTTTCAGCCGATATAACGCAAAGTTTTCCGTCACGGTAAACCTTAGCAGTCGGTGATGTCATATTCTTGAGAGTTTCAAGAGTTTTTTCAGTCCGGTATTCCTGAATGAATCCGAGAACCGCATTGAGCAGAACTATAAGTATAATTGTAACAGCATCATATACTTCTCCGAGCCAGACGGAAATACCTGTTGCCGCAAGCAGAATCATAACCATAACATCACGGAACTGACCGAGAAATATTTTAAAAGCACCTGTTTTTTTCTTATCCGCAAGACAGTTAAGACCATCTGATTCAAGCCTTTTTTCAGCTTCAGCCGCAGTCAGTCCAACCATAATTCAAATACACCCCAATCCGGTTTTTATTGCTTTTATAATAATATTATGAACCATTGAGGTAAAATAATGCCGGATAATAAAATTATTTTCAATGATATTGAATTTATTCTGTAGTAATTTTTTAAATATGTCCGTTAATTCACCGTACAGCCTGCATAAAATAATGAATTTGCGTTATTTTATATTGATTTTTAGCAGTTTATGAGTTATAATTATAAGTATGTATATAAATTATATAATTATACCTCTTTGCATATATTGAATAAATTATTATTTTTAGGAGTAAATCATGAAATTTTTAGCTGCTGCCGATACGGATATCGGTATTAAAAAGGCTGCGAATCAGGACAGCCTTACTTTAAAAATTGCTGAAACAGATTTCGGGCATCTGGTTCTTGCTGTAATCTGTGACGGCATGGGCGGCCTTTCAAAGGGGGAACTCGCAAGTGCAGTTGTTATACGTGCATTTTCAGACTGGTTTGAAAACAAGCTCCCGAAGCTGCTCTCAGAAGGTGCATCACTTTCTGATGACCTTATAAAAAATGAATGGATAACCATTATAAACAATGAAAACGAACGATTAAGACAATACGGCATGGAAAACAATGTAAGGCTTGGAACTACAATAACAGCTCTTGCAGCATGGGACAATCATTATATAGTAATGAATGTCGGCGATACACGAGCATATAAAATCACGGATTCGCTGCTTCAGATAACAAATGACCAGACATTTGTTGCAAGGGAAGTTGCTCTGGGAAGAATGACTCCTGAGGAAGCACTTGTAAGTCCGCAGAGGAATATACTGCTCCAGTGCGTGGGAGTTACAGCTACAGTATCACCTGATTTTTTCTGCGGAGAATTTGAATCCGAAACATCATTCATGATATGCTCTGACGGATTCAGGCATCTTGTTTCACCGCAGGAAATACTCAATGAATTCAGACCTCATTCCCTCTCTGATGAAAATGATATGAGAAGACGCATAAGAAGTCTGATAGAACTTAACAAAATCAGAATGGAAGCTGACAATATTACAGCTCTGCTTGTAAAAGCCGCTGACTGAGGAGGAATTTTAATATGCTTCAGACCGGTGAAGTAATCAACGGAATCTATGAAATAATATCTGTTATAGACAAGGGCGGAATGAGTGTCGTATATCTTGCAATGAACCGCCGAGCCAATAAGCAATGGGCTATCAAGGAAGTACGCAAAACCGGTGATAAAAAGCTTGATGTTGTAAGACAGAATCTTATTGTTGAGATAGATATGCTCAAAAAGCTCAATCATCCGAACCTGCCGAGCATCATTGACGTTATCGACAAGGACGATACATTTCTCATAGTTATGGATTATATACAGGGAAATTCGCTCCAGAAGGTACTTAAAAATGAAGGTGCACAGCCGCAGGAACGTGTTGTAAGATGGGGAATACAGATATGTGACGTTCTTCAGTATCTGCATTCACAGAATCCGCCTATCATATACAGGGATATGAAGCCTGCAAATGTAATGTTAAAGCCTGACGGCAATATCACGGTTATCGACTTTGGTACTGCAAGAGAGTTCAAGATTGACAGTACTGAAGATACAACCTGTCTTGGAACAAAGGGCTATGCAGCTCCTGAACAGTACAGGGGAAGCAAGCATCATCAGACAGATGAAAGAACTGATATATACAATCTTGGAGTAACGCTTTATCACCTGCTTACAAACAAGCACCCGAACGAGCCGCCTTATGTGCTTAAACCTATTACCGAATGGAATTCAAATCTCTCAACAGGTCTTGAAAAAATCATAATAAAATGTACAAGAGAAGACCCGGACGAAAGATACCAGTCGTGTGCGGAGCTTATGTATGACCTCCAGCATTACCGTGACGGTGATATAAAAAATTTAAAAAAAAGCAAGATGAGGCTTGGCGCATTCGCCGCCGCTGTAATACTGAGTCTTTCATGCGGCATCACCTCGGCAAGTTTTCATCAGAAATATAAGAATTCAATAGTTGCAGACTACAATACACAGCTTGAAAAGGTTTCATCAGCTTCATCATATGATGAAAAGCTGCTTTACTGTCTTTCAGCGATATCAATTGACCCTGCGAATGTTTCCGCATATGATGAGCTTATCAATATGTTTATAACAAAACAGCCTGACAGCGATGAAACTGAACCGGTATTCACCGCTGATGAGGATAATATACTTAATTCACTTATTCTCGGAAAAACAGATTCAATTGTAAAAGGTCTTGAAAAGAAAACAGGAATTGACTATGAAGGACAGAGTTTTTCATCTCCTCCGCTTGATTCGCTTAAACAGAACAGTGAGGATTATGCACAGTTCTGTTATGATACGGGAATAGCATACTGGTTTTACTATGAAGATGATACATCAAGAAAATCGAATGCTGTAACATGGTTTTCAAAAGCTGAAAAGGCTGCGGCAGATGGCAGTGAAATAGCTGTCAATGCATCACTTTATGAGAAAATCGGTGATTTCTACAATAATATATATGACCTCAACTACAGAGGTGCAGACTCTGGAAAGTATGCTGAATACTGGAACAATCTCAAAGCACTCAATTCAACAGAACTTGATGCAGGTCTTAAAGTAAGACTGTATGAGGAAATGCTTACAAATATCATAATATACGCAGCAAACCTCAAGGTTGACCAGGTAAGCTACAAGGATATTTCAGATATGATAGAATATATCTCACAGCAGCTTGAAACTGATGAAATATCCCGTGTTTTCAGGTCAGAGGAAATCAAAAAGCTTATTCCGCAGGCAGTTGAAAAGCTTAATATGACATATCCTGAAGCAATTGACGGCAGCAGTTCAGAAGGGGGAGAACAGTAAAAATGACCAGTACATATTACATAGTATTTATTATAACAGCGGCAGCAGCAGTTATATGCCTTATTGCAGCAGCAGTTATGTTTTTCCTGTTCAATATTCCTAAGATTACAGGACAGCTTACAGGATACACCGCAAGAAAGCAGATAAAACAGTTAAGGAACAGAGAATCCGGTCAGAACAGCGGATACAGCAATAACTCTGACCACCTTGATGCATTCATGGAAAAACAGCGTAATATCGCAGATAAAGTAAAACAGGGCGTAAAGCCTACAGGAAATCTCTATAATACAGATACCCCGACAGGAGATACTGAAACAGTCGCACTTCCTGAAAATCATATTCATCAGAGCTATGAAACAGTTCCGCTTTCTCCGCCGTCAGCTGATATGCCTGAAACAACCTGTCTTGAAACAGCTGAAAATATTGATGAAACTACAGGAAATCTCACCTCAGAGCATAAGTTTGAAATTATATTTGACCTTAATTTTATAAATACTGATGAGGTTATAAGATGAAAGGAGCAGTTTTTTTATGTTAAATAAAAATGTCCGGAAAAGGACTCTGGCATTTATACTCGCACTCTCAGTAATCGGAAG
>DJFA01000066.1:5439-17731 GCA_002431975.1 Ruminococcus sp. UBA5884 | reverse complement strand
GTACAGGCGTATCAGTAAATGGTCAGGAAATCGCTGAAGGAGCTGATATAGTCTGGTTTAATCAGATATGGCAGTTCAGTGTAAATCCTTTAAAAAAGGACCAGTATACAATATCTCAGGACGGACGTGATATTGAAAAGAATATCGCACCTTATGAACTTACAAACGGTCAGTATGAAGTATGCATATACGGAAACGGAAACGACAAGTATTATTACAGCTTCGGATTTGATAATGAAAAGCCATCTCTTTCTGCAATATACAATTCTCAGAACAGCTCTCTCAAATTCAACGCTTCTGATATGTACAGCGGAATTGACAAGTACTGCATAAACGGTTCTGACAACTATGTTGATGCAGACCAGTACGGTGTTGCATATGACGTTCAGGATGCAGGAGCTGTTACAGTAAAGGACAAAGCCGGAAACTACAGCGATTATGTAACACCTGAAACATATACCCTTTCAATAGACAGCGGTTCATATGTATTCAATGAAACAAAACCGTCAGACAAGGCAGTAACTCTTGTGCCGACACTCAGCACAACTCCGTCATGCGACTATAAATTCCAGTACAGCAGCGACGGCGGAAACACATGGGCTGAAACTGAAGGAGATAAACTGGTAATTGCCAATACTGACGGTGCTGAAGAATATATTTTCAGAGCAGTATGCACAGATGGTTCTGATTTTGAAATATGCAGAAATTCAGCAAAGGTAAATGCTGATACAACGCTCCCTGACAAGGCAGTTGTTTCCCCAAAAGGTGACTGGGACGAAAATCATCATTACTATATAACTGTTCCTGAAATTTCAATAACAGCTCCAGCCCGTGACACCACAACATACATATGGGACGATACCGAATATACCGTTCCGGCAGGTCAGACTATAATCGTTCCGAAAGACAAAATAACTGACGGCAGTCATAAGCTTACAGTATCGGTTACTGATTCAGCCGGAAACAGCGTAACTGAAAATTACGATATAAATGTAAATGCTGTAAAACCTGAAATTTCAGAAATTACTGCAAATATATCACATTTCAGGGCAGACAGCTCATCAAAGACAATCTATTGCAGCGGAACTCTTTCAATTACAGCCGCAGCAAACGATGAAACGTCAAAGATAGTGCCTGTATGTGACGGAAATGAAATTGACAGCTCATTATATACAATAAACGGAAACACTATTTCATTCAATGAAGATGCTGCTGTAAACGGCAGAATAGGCATAAAGGCATTCGATAAACAGGACAGTGAAGTCATTTTCTATATCGGTGAAATAAAGAATCAGAATGAAGGCTCATTTACAGCAGCTGCTGAAATATCAGCTGAAAACGCATATAAGCTTGTATTTGAAAATACAGTCCTTTCAAAACCTGAAATAAAGGTTTCATACAATAACGGAAATACCCTTACATTCAATAAAGATTCAGAAAATTTTCAAACTCCGTGGATAAACAGCTCATTTGATGTTTCATTTTCAAAAACTGATGAGAGGGAATTTTCATATCAGTATAAAAAATCCGATGCAGACGATTCACAATGGACTGATTGTGACGGCAGCATTTCAGTATCAGAAAACGGAAAATATGATTTCAGGTCAGTTTCAAGAGCCGGAATATACTCTGAAATACTGACAATTGATTTCAGAATACATAAAACCGCTCCGTCAGAAGCCTCTCTTACAGTTTCAGGAGGTTCATCAAGCCAGACCGGCTGGTATGGCGATATTCAGCTTGAACTCAGAAACAACAATCTGAAAAATGATTCAGTACCGCTTGCAGTAACTCACTGCGATATATACAGAACTGACACAGACGGCACAAACAAGGTAGGATATCTTAAAATCGGCAGTGACGGAACATTTGAAAAATACAATATTGCAGACGGTGTTTCTGTTTCAAATGACGAAAGACTTGCTGATATAAGCCTTTCACAGACAGGCATATATGAATTCAGATACTGGACATCAGATGAAGCCGGAAATACTACTTCAACAGCTTCATCATCATTCAAGTTGCAGACTGAAAAGCCGGTTATATATTCACTTGATTTTGAGGGAAGAAATATTCTTACATCAAAAAGTCTTTTCTTTGTATCGGCTGACCTTGCACAGCTCAGTGTTGATGCAGATTTCGGATTCAGCGGCCCTGCCGAACAGGATTCCGTTATATATGAATATAAATCTGCTCTTTCAGATGAATGGAAAGTATGCGGAAATATAAATCTTTTCAGAAATGACAGATATAATATCCGTGTTACAATAAAAAATAAAGCCGGAATGACAGCACAAAGCGATAATTCAACTATAGTTGTCGACAGCAGAATGCCTGTAGGTGAAAACAATGCTCCTGAAATAACCATGAAAAATTCAGGCACTGTACAGAACGGCATTTACAGCAGTGATGTAAATATTGATATAACAGCAATCGACCCGAAAGAAAACAATGTATATTCAGGTCTTAACAGAGTTTCATACAGAGTTGAAAACAATGAAACAAATGAAGTTGTTTCATCAGGCGACCTTTTCAATTTTGATATAACATCATATAAATCACTTGATGATGTAATCCAGACATACAAGGGAAGCATAACAGTTCCTGCATCTGTAAACAGCAATGATATAACCGTATACGTTGAAGCAGAGGATAATGCCGGAAATATCAAGCTTTCATCACAGAATATAAAAATAGATTCAGCAGCACCTCAGCTCAATATTTCATTTGACAACAATAAGATGACAAACGGCATATTCAGTGCATCAAGAACAGCAACTATAACAGTTGATGAAAAGAATTTTGATTCAGCTGACATGATAATAAAGGCTGCAAATTCAGATGGTTCAGCTCCTCAGATAAGCGGCTGGTCATCATACGGCAATGTCCATACAGCAACAGTAAGCTTCAATGATGACGGAATATATACATTCAGCGTTGAATACACTGATATGGCAGGAAATAAGGGAAATGTAACATACAGCGGTGAACAGCCCAATTCATTTACAATAGATAAAACTGCTCCTGTTGTAACCGTTGAATATGACAACAATGATTCTGAAAACGAAAGCTATTACAACAAGCCGAGAACAGCAACAATCACCGTAAATGACAAGAATATCAGCAATGAAATGCTTTCAGCCGGCATAATCATAGACGGAAAAGCTGCCGGAGAAAATATCTCATGGTCTTCAGCCGGAGAAAATACCGTTTCATGTAAAATACCATTTACTGAAGACGGAGTTCACAGCCTTAAAGTTTCAGTTTCAGACCTCGCAGGCAATGTATCAGCATCAGCAGTAAATGATACATTTACAATTGATACAACAGCTCCTGTACTTACAATAAGCGGAGTTGACAACAATTCAGCAAACAAAGGTTCTGTAATTCCTGTAATTGAATATTCTGATACAAACCTTGACAGCAGCAAGATTGAAATAAATCTTCTCAAGGATAATAAAAAAGCTTCTGTAAAAGAGGACAGAACATCCAAAGATGACAGCGGAAAAATTGTTATAAATAATTTCAAAGATGAAAAATCCGAAACAGATGACGGATATTATATCCTTAATGTAAGCATAACTGATATGGCTGGAATAGTCACATCAAAACAGATTGAATTTTCAATCAACAGAACAGGCCCTGTATACCGTATAGATGAAGCTCCTGACGGCTATAACCAGACAGCAAGCAATCTTAAAGTAACTGTAATTGATGTTGACCCTGTAATCTCAACTGATATTGATATTGTAAAGGACGGTATTCCATCAGCATCACTTGAAAAAGGAGTAAATTATTCAGTTACAGAAAACAAACCGACAGAAGATTCAAACAGATATGAATATCAGTATCTTATAAATTCATCAAACTTTGAACAGAACGGCAGCTATAATGTAATAATCACCACAAAGGATAATGCTGACAACAGTTCTGACAATACAATTGCAAAGCTCTCACTTTCTGATGAGAAACTGAATGAAACAAGTACTGAAATAAGATTTACAATAGACAATATACCGCCTACAGCAATATTTGATGATATTGCTTCAAATGGCAGATACAATACTGACAATAAAACAGTTTCATTCATAGTCCGTGACAATATATCAATAGCATCTCTTGCAGAAAAATCAGTTGAAATATTTATAAACGATACAGAGCTTGCACTCAATGCAGATAACTACAATGAGGAAGACGGAAGATATACATTTAATATTCCAAGCAGCGACAAGCTCCAGACTGTACTTGTAAAATGCACTGACAGAGCCGGAAATTCAAGCGAATATAATTTTGAAAATATTCTGATAACATCGGATAAATTCAAGCTCTATCAGAAGCAGATAATAGCCGCAGCAATAGCCGCAGCCGCAATTATAGCCTGTTCAGCAGTCCTGTTTGCAGGCGTAAAATCCAAAAAGAAAAAGAAAAATTAAAAAAATATATGCACCCAAAAGGCAGCCACTTTTGGAGTGCATATTTTTTTTATTATAACGCCAATTCGATTTGTAGGGGCGAACTGTGTTCGCCCGTTGGGGCATTCTGTAAACCGAGCGGGCGACCAATGGTCGCCCCTACAAAATTATAATGAAAAACCCATATTTTCAATTATAAAATTTTGTTGTTGGATTAGCGTTATTTAAGGAGGTTATTCATATCTTAATGCATCTATCGGATTCATCTTTGCCGCTTTGTTAGCTGGATAATATCCGAAGAATATACCGGTAAGCATTGAGAATATTACTGCCACAACTATTGCAGAAACTGAAGGCTGTATTGATATTACAATTATATCCAGCTGTTCTTTAAAAACTGTATCAGCAAGAAGTGCAGCAACCTTTCCTATGATAATACCGTTTATGATACCGAGTATTATACCGATTAATCCGCCGATAAGGCATATTATTATAGATTCCGTTACAAACTGTAATCTTATCGAGGAATTCTGAGCTCCAAGAGCTTTTCTTACGCCTATTTCCTTTGTTCTTTCAATAATACTTACAAGCATGATATTCATTACACCGACACCGCCTACTATAAGGGATATCGCAGCAATTACTGATATTGCAACTGTAACAACATTTATCACATTGTTTATCATATCAAGCATACTCTGTTCATTTTCTATATAGACAGTCCAGTATTTATTCTCTTTATATTGTTCATCAAAGAACTGTCTTACATTATTTTCGGCTTCACTCATATCGTTGTCTGTGTTCCACATAACCACAACATAGCTGTATCCTGAGGCAGACTGACCGTTAGGATTCAGTTTTTTCTCTGTATTAAGCGGTATAAATACCGGAGTTACTTTATCTTCATCTTTTGTTCCCGGTTCAAAAGCACCGATTTTACTTTCAGAATATTCATAAACGCCAACTATTGTAAAGTCATAGCTTTCACCTGTTGAAACAGTAAAGCTTATATTTTTTCCGACAGGATTTTCATTTTCCGTGAAATACTGTTTTACGAATATATCAGAAACCAGAGCTGTATGTTTTTTTTCTTTATTGTCACGCTGAGTTATATTTCTGCCCTGAATGATATCAATTTTCCCCTGCTGGATATAGCCATCAGTAATGCCTGTAATTGCAGTGTTGACATAAGCATTGTTTTTATTGATTGTCTGAGCATCTGAATAATATTCACTCATTGAAACAGTATACTGGTCAGGATAGGTTTCAAGGAGGTTTTCAATCATTTCATCAGTAATCAAGTCATCATCGTTAAGAGTATAATCAAAATCAGTATCTTCATAAGCAGTTTCCTTTACATTAAGATAAAGGTAAAACATATTCATGCCGAACTGATTAAAAGTATTTGAAATAGTTTTCTGAATTGAGTTTCCGATAGTTGTAATAGTTATAACAGCACTGATACCGATTATTATTCCGAGCATTGTAAGCAGCGAACGCATTTTATTTGCAGCAAGTGCAGTAAGAGCGAGTCTTATATTTTCAAGAAATCCCATTTATCTTTTCCCTCCTGTATCAGAAACTATTGAACCGTCACTTATGGTTATAATACGTTCAGTTTCCTGTGCAAGTTCAGGGCTGTGGGTGATAAGGACTATGGTTTTTCCCTCATCTTCATGGAGTTTATGGAACATATCCATAACCATGTGACCGGTTTTTGTATCAAGAGCACCTGTTGGTTCATCAGCAAGGAGAAGTGACGGATTGTTGGCCATAGCTCTTGCAATTGCCACACGCTGTTTCTGACCGCCTGAGAGTTCATTCGGCTGATGGGTATATCTTTCTTCCATTCCGACGAGTTTAAGCAGTTCCATAGCACGTTCATGGCGTTCTTTTCTTGATTTTCCGGCATAGAGCATAGGCAGTTCAACATTTTTAAGAGCATTTGTTCTTGGTATAAGGTTGAATGTCTGGAATACGAAACCTATCTGAGAATTTCTTATATAGCTGAGTTGTTTGTCATCGAGTTTGCTTATATCAGCACCGTTAAGGTGATATATGCCCTCTGTAGGTCTGTCAAGAGCACCGATTATATTCATAAGAGTACTTTTTCCTGAACCGGACGCTCCGACTATTGAAACAAATTCTCCCTCATTGATATCGAGTGAAATTCCGTTGAGAATCTGGAGTTCATTCGGCATACCGATATAATAACGCTTGATGATATTCTGCATTGATATAATATTTTCACCCATGATTAATCACCATTTGCAGTATCCGAGGATTCATTATCATTATTATCATCAGAAACACGGACAGTTTTTCCATTATATACAATTGAAGGATTAGTTAAGAGTATATCTCCTTCCTTTATTTCATCAGAAATTATTTCAGTATAGTAATCAGTTTCAAGACCTTTCTGAATTTTTACTTCTTCAGCCTTATAAATGCCGTTTTCATCTTTTCGGGCAATGTATACGATATTGTCACCGTTTTTATTAGTGGATATTGAATCATAAGGGACAGCAATAACATTATCCTTTTCATCAAGAATTATTTTAACCTTTGCATTCATGCCGATAAGGAGCTGATTATCCTTGTCATCAACGGATATTTCGGCAGTATATCCGCCCTGCTGCTGAGTTGTCGGGTCTGCACCGCTGATAATATTCACAACTCTTGAAACTTTGCCGTTTATCTCCTCATCGCCTGTTGCATCAGTTTTTATAACGGCTTTAAGACCTTCCTTTACGCTAAGTATATCAGCTTCCTTTATCTGAACAGTAATTTTAAGGCTGTCAGTATTTTCGATACTCATTATAGCATCTGTAGTAGGAATACTTCCCTCTGCAACATTAAGAGAAGTTATTATGCCGCTTTTCGGAGCAGTTACAGTACATTTTCGGAGCTGTTCAGCGAGTTTGTCAAGCTGTGACTGAGAAGTATTATCCGTACTGAATTTTTCAGCATTTATAGTATCCTGACATGACTGTATAGCAGCATCAGCATTTCTTTCAGCGGAATCATAAGCATCATATGCATTCTGTACAGCTGAATCATATGTACTGAGCTGTTCATAAAGAGCATTCATTTCAGTTTCAGCGGACTGATACATCTGAACGGCTTCCTGATATTCCTGATAAACGGACTGATATTGAGTTTCATCTTCAGTATTTTTAAGAGTGTTATTAAGTTCATCTTTTTTCTGCCCATAGCTGTTATATCTGTTTACAAGGTCATCATATTTGCTGTATGCATTGTCACGGGCAGATTCCGCATCATTGATAGCTCGCTGAGCCTGACTGAGAGCGATATCCTTTTCACTTACTGCATCATCAAGATTTCTCTGATTTATTTCATGAGTATTCTGATTCATAGCGTCAGAACGGTCAATACTTGCTTTAAGGTCATCATATTCCTTCTGTATATCCGAGCTGTCGAACACGCAGAGGACATCACCTTCATTAACATAGTCGCCGATATCAACATTAAGACTCTGGACTCTTGCACTGAGAGTGCTTGTAATTTTTACAAGATTATCGCTTTCAACAGTTCCTGCGACACTGATAGCATTTGTAAGGTTTTGTTTTTCTATCTTTAATGTATCAGATGAGCTGTCAGAAACGGAACTCATGGACTCAAGCGTATTTGAAACACATGAAGTGATTCCGAAACCTGCCAGAGCGAGTACTGCAATAACTGAAACAATGATTATAACTTTACGTTTTCCTTTCTTCTGGTTACCCATAATTCAAATAACTGATTAAAAAAAATCAGTATCTCCTTTCATCAATGTGTACTACATTAACTACTACAATAGTTATGTAGTAATATAATAATATCATATTTTTTCCGGCAATGCAATACCTCTGACAAAAAAATATCAGATTTTTTTAAAATATGCGAATTTGACAACAAAATTTTATAATCCAAAATAAGGGGGGTTTCTTATATTTTGTAGGGGCGACCATTGGTCGCCCGTTGCAGTTTACCAGAATTTCAGACGAAAAACCAATGATTTTATATGTACAAAACAGATATCGAATTTATGGTTTAACCATAATTAGGTGGGCGACCAATGGTCGCCCCTACACGTTAATTTTATGGTTCACCATAATTCGGACAAACGATACAGAATGTAAATCCATTATTAAAATCTTATCATAAAACAACTGTTTTAACAAGAAATCTTAGGTGGCATTTCATGCAACTGCAAGTTGACAAAAATTTGCCTTGACTTTTTTAATGCTGATATGTAAACTTATAAAAGGACTTATTAACTGAAAGGATTGGATATATCTATGCTGAAACTGAAAAGATTTCTTGAAGGCTACAGAAAATATTTTTTTCTCGGGCCTTTCTTCAAGCTTCTGGAGGCAATATTTGAGCTTATTGTGCCTCTTGTAATGGCATCAATAATTGATGTCGGAATAAAAAACAATGACAGGCAGTATGTAATAAATCATACTCTGCTTATAATAATCCTCGGGATATGCGGACTTGGATTTGCACTTACCTGTCAGTATTTCGCAGCAAAATGTGCATTCGGATTCGGAACATCTCTGAGACGTTCTCTTTACAGTCATATCAATAAATTCTCATATACCGAACTTGACAGGCTCGGAACAGCATCTCTCACTACAAGAATGGTAAATGATTCAACCATGGCACAGACCGGAGTAAATATGTTTATAAGGCTTGCCGTAAGAGCACCGTTTCTTATAATAGGAGCAGCAGTAATGGCTCTTATGCTTGACTGGAAGCTTGCACTGATATTTTTTGCGGCTGCTCCGCTGATAGCGTTTATACTTTATAAGATAATGAAAAAGACTATACCTATGTATAAAAAGAATCAGAAACGTCTTGACAGGATATCAATGCTTACAAAGGAAAACCTTGAAGGAGTCCGTGTAATAAGAGCCTTTTCAAGACAGGACGATGAAATAAAAAAATATGATGAAGCCTGTGATACTCTTGCTGACAACTATATAGCAGTAGGAAAACTCTCCGCAATTCTCAATCCTGTAACATTTATGATAATGAATCTTGCAATAGTAGCTGTTGTATGGTTCGGAGGATTCAGAGTTGATACAGGAGCATTATCTCAGGGAGATATCACTGCATTTATAAACTATATGACACAGATTCTTCTTGCAATGGTAGTACTCGCAAACCTTATCGTTACATTTACAAAGGCGGAAGCCTCTGCAAACAGAATAAATGAAGTATTTGAAACTGTTCCCCAGATGAATGACGGAAGTCTTGAACCTGATACAGCATATTCAGAAAATGCAGTGGAATTTGAAAATGTTTCATTCGGATATGAAAATACAGGTGAAAAATCACTTGAAAATATATCATTCACTATAAAAAAAGGTCAGACTATCGGAATTATAGGCGGTACAGGAAGCGGAAAAAGTACCCTTGCAATGCTTATTTCAAGATTTTATGATACAGACTGCGGAAATGTTATGCTTTTCGGCAGAAATGTAAGAGATTATAAAATGACATCTTTAAGGAAAATAATCGGAGTAGTTCCGCAGAAATCAGTACTCACCTCCGGAACAATACTTGATAATTTAAGATGGGCTGACAGCAGTTTATCTGAAAATGATGCGGTGAATGCTCTTAAAACTGCTCAGGCATGGGAATTTGTAAATAAAATGCCTGACGGAATAAATTCAGTTGTCGCTCAGGGAGGAAAAAACTTCTCAGGCGGTCAGAAACAGCGTCTTGCAATTGCAAGAGCAATCGCCTCAAAACCTGATATTCTTATTCTTGATGACAGTATGAGTGCTCTTGACTATGCTACTGACCTCTCACTCAGAAAAGCAATTGCTCAGGATTTGAAGGGAACTACTCTCATAGTCATATCACAGAGAATTACTTCAATCAAAAATTCTGATAAAATAATAGTCCTTGATGACGGAAAAGCTGTCGGAACAGGCACTCACAGCGAACTCAAATCAGAATGCCGTGTTTATCAGGAAATATGTGAAGCTCAGGATACGGAGGATTAAAAAAATTATGAATACTGCCCTCAAAAGAATTTTCAGATATACAAAACCTTACAGAAAATATTTTTATCTGGCTGTAATAAGTGCATTTATCGGGGTTATTCTCTCGCTTATAGTTCCTATTCTCACAGGTAAAGCGGTTGATATGATGATTGGTGCTGATGATGTTGATTTTAAAGGACTTGCAAAGCTTGCCGCCATAATGACTGCAATAATACTTGCAAGTACATTTTTCCAGTGGATAATGACTCTCTGTACAAATCAGCTTTCATACAGAACTGCCCGTGATATAAGATGCGATATATTTGAAAAACTCAATCATCTTCCTCTTAAATATATCGACAGTCATTCAAAAGGAAATATAACCGGTACTGTAATAAATGATATGGAAATAGTTTCAGACGGTCTTTTACAGGGATTTACCCAGTTTTTCACCGGAATTGTAACAATAGTCGGAACTCTTGCCCTTATGCTTTCCATAAGCATCAAAATAACTCTTGCAGTAGTAATAATGACACCTCTCTCACTTTTTGCCGCCTCAAAGATAACAAAGCTTTCACATGATTCATTTTCAAAACAGTCACAGGCAAGAGGTGCAATGAACGGCTTTATTGATGAAATGGTCGGAAATCAGCATCTTGTAAAGGCATTTTCATATGAAGATACCGCTGAGGAAAAATTTGAAAAGCTTAACAGGGATTTAGGAGATTTTGGTGTAAAAGCAACATTCTTTTCATCAATGAGCAATCCTACAACTCGTTTTGTAAATGGTCTTATATATGCAGTTGCAGGTCTTACCGGTGCATTCAGCGTAATAAACGGTATTTTTTCAGTCGGAAGACTTACAAGTTTTCTGTCATATGCCAATCAGTATACAAAACCATTCAATGAAATTTCAGGAGTAATTGCTGAACTCCAGAATGCAGTTGCTTCCGCTGAAAGAATATTTGATTTGCTTGATGAACCGTCTGAAAGTTCAGATGAAAATCTCATTGAACTTGAAAACTGCAACGGAACAGTTGAAATGAACAGAGTTTCATTCTCATATAATCCAAAGGTAAAACTGATACAGGATTTCAGCATATCAGTAAAATCAGGTCAGAAAATAGCTATTGTAGGGCCTACAGGCTGCGGAAAAACAACTATAATAAATCTTATACTCAGATTCTATGATGTTGACAGCGGTGAAATAAGAGTTTCAGGAAACGATATAAGAACGATAAAAAGAAACAGTCTGCGTTCAGTTTATGGAATGGTTTTGCAGGATACATGGCTTTTCTGCGGAACAATCGCTGAAAATATAGCATACAGCAAGCCTGATGCCTCAAGAGAGGAAATTATCGCTGCGGCAAAAGCTGTACACGCTCACGGCTTTATAAAAAGGCTTTCGGACGGATATGATACAGTTATCGGAGAAAACGGCGGCGGACTCTCTCAGGGTCAGAAACAGCTTATAAGCATTGCAAGAATAATGCTTGCCAATCCTCCTATGCTTATTCTTGACGAGGCTACAAGCAATATCGATATAAGAACAGAACAGTATGTACAGAGAGCGTTTGATAAAATCATGACAGGAAAAACAGTTTTCATAATCGCTCACAGACTTTCAACAATAAAAAATGCTGATGTAATACTTGTTATGAAAGACGGAAATATTATCGAACAGGGAAATCATAATCAGCTTATTGAGAAAAACGGCTTTTATGCCCAGATGTACCGCAGCAGACTTGCAGAAGTCTGATATTTGTTTTTTCTGTAGGGGCGACCATTGGTCGCCCGTTGTTTGTTTTAACGCCAATTCGATATCAAAATTTTATGATTGAAAATACGGGTTTTTCCTTATAATTTTGTAGGGGCGACCAT
>DJFA01000066.1:3303-5331 GCA_002431975.1 Ruminococcus sp. UBA5884 | reverse complement strand
AATAACCATCGAATTGGCGTTAATATAACGCTAATTCGACAACAAAATTTTATAATTGAAAATATGGGTTTCCCTTATAATTTTGTAGGGGCGAACACAGTTCGCCCCTACAGAATCAAACCGTTAAATTTACATCAATATAATAAAAAACAGTCAGATTTTCCTGACTGTTTTTTATTTAATATTCCTCTGTTGCCTGAGTTTCTATAACTATGCTTTCAGATGGTTTTTCACCTTTAATATACTCATCAAGAGTAATTGCTCCATCTGAATTATACATTTTCTTCATAGCCTCTGCTGAAGTATATTCTTCAGAATAATCTCCGTTTTCATCAACTACATAATTTCCGTACCAGAGTCCGAAAAATGAAAACATAGCGTTATCTCTGAAAATTTCATTTATATCAGGAACTGTTCCGCATTCGCTGAGGGCTACAAGTTTTTTCTTTTCAGTAAGCATATAGAGCCATTTATACTGCTGAAAATGGCTTCCGTAATCAGCTTCATCACCTTCATATACATCAACTGACGCTATATCATAAAGATTTTCATCAATAACATAGTTTTTACTCTGACCATTCCAGAGCCATATAAGATTATTAAGGTCATGATAAACAGTCTGACGCTTATATAAAAGCTCCCAGAGCCATTTATATGCATCACTTCCGGCACTTCCCCACCAGTACCATTCACCGCCTGCCTCATGGAGAGGTCTCCATAATACAGGAATTTTGGCTTTTTTAAGATATTTAAGCTGAGCGGATATTTCATCAATATCCTTTACAAGCTGAACACATTCTTCTGATATTTTACCCTCGCTGCACATTTTTTCAAGTTCATCGATATCCCTCAGAGCGATATCCTTGTCAGTAACAGCACGGCTTAAATCAAATGATGTTTCCTCTGCATAAATGCTGTCGCCGCCTGACGGTGCATTCCAGTACCACATAAGACCTGTTACTCCGCCCATTGAAGATACCCAGTTTTCAGATGCCTTTATCTGTTCTTCATTGACAGTGCTGTCATCTGAAAGAGCCGCAAAGCGTATTACCGGATATCTGCCGGTAAGTTCATTAAGAACCTTTATTTCAGTATTTGCAGGAGATGATACATACTGACCGGTAATTATGCCTTTTCCATACATATCAACAAGGTATGACATAAGAGAATGTGCTTCTGCGGAGGCATTTTCATTGCTTAGTTTCTTCATTACATCGGAATCATTTTCATAAACATACTCATTATTGTTTATTTCTATGTAATCGAGGTCAAAATTCCCATCATCCTGAACGACTTCAATTTCAACATATCCCTCATCAAGAAAAACGCCTTCAAATGTAGTTTCTTTAAATCCTGTATAGCTTCCATCTGTTTCAATAGTACCGATTTTTTTGCCGTCAGCAGTAACAGAATTTGAAGTTTTCATATCAGATGCATATCTGACTGTTATATCATAATGCTGAAGGCTTGGAATATAGAAATAGAAAAGTATTCTGTTGCCTTTTTCGCCGTCAAAGCCTGTAACATATCCTGTACCTGAATAGTCAGGGCGGGTATTTCCGCAGTAAAGGCTTCCGTATATAGCGGTATCTTCTGCTTCAACCGTATAGTTAAAATTCTGTGTATCTATATCCGGAATGACTACCGGAACATTCTGATAGATTATTTCTGTTTCCTGTGTATCTGTATCAGTTCCTGTTGTATGTTTTTCTGAAATATCTGTCTGTAATGACTGTGAAGATTCTTCAATTGTCTGCTTGTCATCATCAAGCGAGGCATTGAACATTATGCAGGTAACTATTATCGCAGCAGCTGCAAACAGAATTACAAGAAAGACCAGATATTTTTCCTTTGCATCTTTCAAGAAATATACTCCTTTCAATTGTCTGTATTTTTGTTGAACTCATGTTTTATTATTATATCATAACGCATTTATTTTTTCAATATTATTATTAACGCAAATTCGACAATAAAATTTTATGATTCAAAATAAGGGATTTTTCTTATATTTTGTAGGGGCGACCATCG
>DJFA01000066.1:0-3238 GCA_002431975.1 Ruminococcus sp. UBA5884 | reverse complement strand
AATCCATCGAATTGGCGTTAAATAAGGGATAGCCTTTTTAAAAAAGCCATCCCATATTATCAATTCTATCTTTTCACGAATGAATTACAGTCAGTACATTCCGGTACAGTAGGATTAGCCTCATGTGTACCTATGCTGATTGTATCGAGTGAGCAGTAATTTTCAGTACCCATATTATACTTGCAAGCCTGTACAGTACATCTGATACTTGAATTTTTGTTTTTGCAGTCGCAGTCCATTTTTAGACACCATTTTCCGTCTTTTATGAAAAGACAGAACCTTTCTTTGTTTTTGAGTATTCTCTTTATTTTCTGAGAACAATATTTATTATATACAGAGTCCTGAATTAAATTCATGTAATATTTTTCCATATATTTATTAAAAAAGAACAGTATACAGAAATATATGTATACTGTCAGTAAAAATCATTGTTTACTGTTTTATAGGAAGTCCGTTTGAATCACGGAAATTATCTGTTGCAATTCTTATTATATCTATAAGAGTACCAAAACCCAATACTCCGCCTGTAAGGAGATAGAGCAGACCTGTACCGTATTTGCCTACATAGAAGCGGTGAATACCGCCAAGGCATAAAAATCCAAGGCATGCAAGAAGTATCGCAGTACTTTTTGAATATGGGCTTATCGGGATTGTATACTGTACATTTGGTGCATTATTGATATAAACATTGTTTGTGCCTGCCGGAACATTCTGAACATTTCCCTGAAGCTGTTCCACCTGTCTGCCGCAGTGAGTGCATACGACAGCATCAACCGGAATTTTCTGACCGCAGAATTTGCAGAATTTAGTCTGGGCATCAACCTGCGGCTGAGCCTGATTATAATTATAGTTAGTATTATTATTAACAGGCGGATTGACTATTGAAGGCTGAACACGAGGTATTTCTGCTGATGACTGAGGGATTGGTCTTTCTTTATATACTGACTGATTATTGTTATTCTGAGGATAAATTTCCTGCTGATAAGTTCTCGGGTCAAAATCATTGCTGCGGTTATTTGCAGCATTATAATCCTGATATGGTTCACTTATAGGTTTTGAAAGATTAATAAATTTTCTTTCATTCTGATTAGGCATTTTGTCGTCCATTTTAGAAACCTCCTGTCTTTATATTTATACAAATTAATTATATATCAAAATCACGAAATATTCTTTAATATTTTATGAACTAAAAGCAATCAAATTATTAACATTAAAAAAGAGAGAATAAAGATTCTCTCTTTTTTAAAAAAACTGTTAAAATTATTTCTTTTCGAGGTCAGCAGTGACATCATTTTCTTCCGCAGGAGCATCAACTACTTCAACTGTTTCCGGAGCAGGAGCAGGAATTTCCTGTTTTGCACCGCATTTTGAACAGTATTCAGAATCCTTTGCAATCTGGCTTCCGCAGTTTGTGCAGTAGATTGTATCATCAAAAGCGGCAAGCTGAATATTATAAGTTTTAATCAGTTCATTTGCAGCATTGATTTCTGAAATGAAGTTAGCAAATTCTTCTGACGGATTATCCTTGAATATTTCAAAATATTTCTTGCCGATAGAGTTATAAATTTTTTCTATTTTATCATTTTCGGCATTAATCTTTGATTTGATTTTAGTTTTTTCAGCGAAAGTTTTTGTAGAATCCTGAACCTTTGCAAAAGTGCTGCCTGCCTTCTGACCTAAATTTTCGAGTTTGTCTTTAAATCCCATGGTTATGACCTCCTTTTATAATAAGAGTCTTTGAACTCTTTATATAATATTATACTTTTTTTATTAATATGTCAATGTATTTTTTGTTAATTTGGCAAATTAATTTAACAAATCAATTCATTAAAATTATATTGTTTTCAGTAGGTTTTTCATTGCTGAAATCAAGAGCATTCAAAGCTCTTGCAGCTATTTCTTCAAAAGGACATTCATGAGATGAATAAAGAGTCATTATGCATTCGCCTTTATCAGCATATTCTCCGACAGTTTTATTGAAAACAATGCCTGCGGAATAATCTATATCATCATTTTTATTTTTTCTTCCTGCACCGAGATTTAAGGCACATATACCTATTTCCTGACTGTCTGCGGCTGAAATAAAGCCTGATTTTTCAGATATTACATCATATGAGAATATTGCTACAGGCAAAAGTGAATAATCCTTTGTTATATCGGGATTTCCGCCATGAGCTTCTATGAATTCCCTGAATTTTTCAAGAGCTGTACCATTTTCAACAGCCATTTCTGCCATATGATATGCCTTTTCATATGTGATATTCTTTCCAAGCATAATCATATCAGCTGCAAGAACCATGCATAATTCATAAAGTCTGTCATGTATATTATTTTTAAGAATTTCAATGACTTCAATTATTTCAAGAGCATTTCCGATATTTCTTCCAAGAGGAGCATTCATATCAGTGATTACTGCATGACATTTTCTGCCGGCTGAAACAGCTGTATTAACCATAAGTTCTGCAAGGTGCTTTGCGTCATCAAAATTTTTCATAAATGCACCGCTTCCGCATTTCACATCAAGAACAAGACAATCCGCACCTGTTGCAAGTTTTTTGCTCATAATGCTTGAAGCTATAAGAGGTATGCTGTCAACTGTATCTGTTGCATTTCTGAGAGCATATATTTTCTTATCAGCCGGAACAAGTTCTCCACTCTGAGAAACTATAGCAAAACCTGTTTTGTTTACAGTTTCAAGGAATTTTTCAAAGCTTACTGAAACCTGAAATCCGGGAATACTTTCAAGTTTATCGATAGTACCGCCTGTATGTCCAAGACCTCTGCCCGACATTTTAGGTATATACACACCGCAGGCAGCAGCCACAGGAGCTATTACAAGACTTGTTTTGTCGCCTACTCCGCCGGTGCTGTGTTTATCGACAGTAATGCCGTTTATTCCGTTCCATTCAAGAGTATCGCCTGATTTCATCATTACATCGGTAAGGTCAGCAGTTTCACTGTCTGAAATACCGTTAAGACATACAGCCATAAGCCATGCTGACATCTGATAATCCGGAACATCTCCCCTGACATAGCCGTTTACAAGGAATTCTGTTTCAGATTTTTCAAGAGGAATTTTTCTTTTTGTTTTTTCAATAATGCTGTAAATATCCATAATAAATCACCTCATTTTTTAGCGGCACACTGCCGCCTGTAATCTGTAAAATATCCGCCATTCCAGAAAACAAATATCAAATTTATGGTTTAACCATAATTTCGGCGGGCGACCAATGGTCGC
>DJFA01000064.1:26344-44370 GCA_002431975.1 Ruminococcus sp. UBA5884 | reverse complement strand
TGGTTCGAGTCCAACTTGGGGAGTTTCATTAAAGAGAACATCTTCAGATGTTCTCTTTTATTTTTATATATCCGTTATATTCAGTTATAAATCCTGACGCATTTTCAACATGAAAGTCATAAAAATCTCCATGAGGAACAGCATATTTTTCAAATACTGACATTATAGTTCCGCCATGCACAACAAATGATATCATATCATATTCACTGTTTTCAGCAATTGCTTTTTCAAAGGCTTCAATGCAGCGTTTTTTAAAATTTTCAGGATTTTCTCCGTTCGGAAAAGGAAGCTTTCCATTGCTGTCAATCCATTTCTGATAATCAGGATTTCCTGAAAGCTCCATATAATTTTTGCCTTCAAAAGTTCCGAAACAGCATTCTTTCAGATTATCATAAACTATGATTTTTTTATCCGGATAAATGATTTCAGCAGTCTGTATGCATCTTTTCATAGGACTGCATATCACGATATCACAGTCCGGATAATTTTTTTTGTTTATCTGGCTGATTCCCTCTGCACAAAGAGGTTCATCAGTTATACCGATATATTTTTGGCTTAAATTTCCTATGGTTTTTCCATGGCGTATAAATGATATCTGCATATTTCTATCTCCCTGATTATTAAAATTTGACTTTTTATTGTATTTTATAGTATAATTAAAATACAGCCGCAATGGCTGAATAAACGAACGGAGGTAAAACATGAACACCGCATTGATTCTCGCTTCTCTGGTTATCATGTGCTGTATTTTCTTCAATAAGATATCAGGAAAAATTGGTATGCCGATGCTGCTTGTATTTATTTTCATCGGAATGATTTTTGGTTCTGACGGCATATTGAAAATACCATTTGATAACTACAGCTTTGCAGAACAGATATGTTCTGTTGCATTGATTTTTATTATTTTCTATGGTGGTTTCGGAACAAAATGGAGCGAAGCCAGAAAGGTTGCAGGAAAATCAATACTTCTGTCATCTGTCGGAGTAATAATGACGGCATTTCTGACGGGATTTTTCTGTTATTTTGTACTTAAATTTGAATTGCTTGAAAGTCTGCTTATAGGTGCGGTACTCAGTTCTACTGATGCAGCCTCAGTGTTTTCAGTACTTCGTTCAAAACAGCTTAACCTTAAATACGGCACAGCGTCCATTCTTGAGCTTGAAAGCGGAAGCAACGACCCCTGGGCATATATGTTCACGCTTATACTTCTCTCTGTAATGCAGGGGCACAGCACCGCAAAGGAATTTGTATACACTCTGTTTGCACAGATAGTATTCGGCATAGCTCTCGGAGCAGCAATTGCCGCCGCAGCCGTATTTGTACTTAAACACGTTAAATTTGAAACAGCCGGATTTGATGCTATTTTTGTTGTCGCAGTAGCAATTCTCTCATATGCAGTGCCTTCAGCAGTCGGAGGAAATGGTTATCTCAGTGCCTACATAGTCGGAATAGTTCTCGGAAATACAAAATTTGCAAATAAAAAATCACTTGTACATTTCTTTGACGGAATAACAAGCTTTTCACAGATACTTATATTCTTTCTGCTTGGACTTCTTTCATTCCCGTCACATCTGCCGCAGATTATTCTTCCGGCAGCGGCAATACTGCTTTTCCTGACTCTTATAGCAAGACCTCTTTCAGTGCTGGCTATAATGACTCCGTTCAAAGCACCTGTGAAACAGCAGCTGCTCATTGCATGGGCAGGACTCAGAGGAGCTACCTCAATAGTATTTGCAATAATGGCTACTGTAGGTGATACATATATAGAAAATGATGTGTTTCATATAGTTTTCTGCATAGTCCTTATATCAATAGGAGTTCAGGGAACATTGCTTCCTATGGTTGCTAAAAAGCTTGATATGATTGACAATGAAGAAAATGTAATGAGAACCTTCAATGACTACAGCGATGAAACAGAAGTGCAGTTTATAAGGCTTAGCATTACCAAGGACAGCTACTGGTCAGAAAAACAGATAAAGGATATAGTGCTTCCTCCTGGATTGCTGATAGTAATGATTCTGCGTAATAATGAGAAGATAATACCTGCCGGAAAAACTGAAATGCTTCCGGGAGATATACTTGTTTTAAGTGCAGAAGGATTCTATGATGACAAGAGATTCGGATTGAGTGAACTTAAAGTAACAGCTGATAATGACTGGTGCGATAAGGCAATTTCTGAAATATCAATGCCGGATAATGAACTGATAGTTATGATAAAAAGAAACGGCGGAACAGTTATTCCTAACGGAAAGGTTATTATAGAAAAAAATGATGTTCTTGTAATAACATCAAACGCATAACGGACTTGTAGGGGCGACCATTGGTCGCCCGTTAAATTCAAGAATATCGGGCGGGCGAACTTAAGGAAGCCCCTACAAATAATAATCATCGAATTAGCGTTATTTTACCAGAATTTTATGCAGACAACCAACCGTTTTACCATACAGAAAACAAATATCAGAATTATGCTTTAACCATAATTCCGGCGGGCGACCAATGGTCGCCCCTACAGAACAACAACCAAAAAAATAAAGGTCAGGTTTCAGAACCTGACCTTTGTCTTTTATTATTCAGAAGCACGGTTAAGTATTCCTGCATAGGCTGCCTTGATATTCTTGATACTGTCAGATGAAACATAAGTTCCGGTATAGGTATCATTTTTAAAGAGATAATACCTGTCAGAACCTTCATCATAGTAATATGCTGTGGTGAATGCAGAACCATCTTTAAGAGTATAGTTTATTTCAAGTGCCGGAGTCTGATTTTCATTGCTGTAATCAGTTTCTGTTCCGGCAATCTGCATCATATTGAAGCTCTGTACAAATTCAGTATAGAGATTGATTCTTTCAGTATCATCTATAACAGTGCCGTTGAAGCTGTATTCATCATTATCAGAATCCATGCTGAGTTTAACGTTCTGACCGTCAAGAACAAGGTCTATATCAGATATTTTCCTTAAATTATAGCCATATATCTTAGGGTCAACAATGCTCATTGTATCAGCCTCTAAAAATGAAATATTGCTCTTGTAGAAAACCATTACTTCCTGAAGTTTTGCGGATTTTATAAGGGTATAAATTCCGCCTGATATATCTTCGGATTCGTTTCCGAAAATAACCTCAACATCTTCCTCATCAGTTGAAGCATTAAGAACATATGACGGATTGTCAAGACCATATTTTGAAAGGTCAGAAGGATTTTCCTCAATGAATGCGGCGGCATTTGCACGGACAATAAGGTCTGAATATGATGATATTTTTGTATAGTCAGGAGTCATTTCCTTTATTGGAGCGATTATCTGCCATACTCCGCTGTCGTCCTTTTCAACATCAAATATAAGTTCGCCATGACGTTCAAGCTTGATTTTTCTGAGTTCAGATATAAAAACATCTATAAGATAATTGTTTTTAAGAGCATCTTTCTGAACATTAAGGCTGTCACCTGTTGATGATGAAACAGCATATACAGTATTTTCACCGGATTTTTTTACATAATAGCTGTCGCCGGTAGGATTTTTTGAACCGAGTTCAATTGAATATTCCTTTCCGTCAGAAGTTTTGCAGGATATCGTTACCGGATTGTCAAAGCCGTATTTTGAAAGATTGTCAGCGTTTTCAGCAACTATTTTTGTAGATGTAAGGTCAGACATTGCGTTTGCTATAAGAGTGAGAGAAACAGTGCTGCAATCAAAAGGTGCGTTGTCCTCATCAGCCCAGCTCCATAAGCTGTCTTCAAATTTAAATTCATAAGTGCCGTCCTGAGTGGTTACAGTCATATTTTTAATATCATCTGTATCAAAGCCGCATAAATCGACTACACCCTCCTGAGATTTCTGAGTTTCCTCACTGGTTTTTGACCTGTCAACAGCTATATAGGCAGCTGTTGACAGAATAATTACAAGTGCAATGATTATAATGAATTTCAGATATTTTTTCACGCATTTTTCCTCCTTGCCCATACCAGAACGCCTATTCCGGCAACAACTACCGGTATAAATATGATTACAGCAAGAATTTTATTAGCGGTTGACTGTGAATTTATCTGCATATAGTCAAGAGTGAATGATTTTTCAGCAATTCCAAGGTCAATGCTGCTGTCGTGAAGCCATGCAACAGAACTTATAAATGCTGAAAGTGAAGTTACAGTATAGCCTTTTTCATACATTTCGTCATCAGCAAATTCAGCATTTCCCCATACAAGTATTTTAGCGTCATTTCTTGCTGTATCTTCAGCATATGCGGCAAGATAAAGGATTTCACCGTCAGTGAAGTTTCCGACTTTGTCAACGCCGCCATAGTTTTCAGCTCTTGCAGTAGGTGAAGCGTATATGATAGGGTTTGCGGTAAGAGCTGAATTATTTTCAGCAACTTCATCATATGAATAGAAACTTCTTGATTCAGGCATTACAAGAGTATAACCCTGTTCAATGAGCTGGCGTGCTTCTGTAACCCATGTAAGATTTTCATCGCCTGCACCGCTGCTGCCTGTTGAATCAGTAACATCATTGAGGTATGCGGCTATAGTATACTTGTCACCTGACATATACATATTTTCATCAGTTTCATAAACTCTGTCATAGTCTATGCCGATAGCGAAATCATACATAAGCTTGTCAATATTTGTATAATCAACTTCATCACCGTTAGGAGAGAGCAGAAATGCAATATGACCGCCGTTGTCAAGATATTCATCAAGGAGCTGATATTCACTGTCTGTTATATCAGTTTCAGGAGCAGCAATAACGATAACCTGAGTCTGGTCAGGGATAGCGGGTTCAGTCTGGAGATTTACATCACCTACTACATAACCATAGCTTTCAAAAATGCTTGTAAGAGTAGTATAATCTTCAGTTATAGTCTTTTCGCCATGACCTTTAAGGAAATAGATATAAGGTTCAGTGCCGTCAGTTACATATTTTATAGCACCTGTTATATAATTTTCGCCTACGAATGTATACTGATAATCCTCTGCATTGTCGCTTTCAGATGATGTAAGAGGTTCTGAAAGGAACAGATTTGTAGCAAGAACCTGTTTTACAAGACCATTAGAACCCTTTACAATGATATCACCTTTATTGAGTGAATCAAATTTATCTGAAAATTCAGAAAAAAGGTCAGGATTTTCATCAGGGTCGCCGGAAATAATGTTTATATTATCAAATTCCCCGTATTTTTCAAGAGTATTTTTAAGAACTATTCCAACCTCGTAATCTCCGTCAAGGTCAGCTGTATCCATAAGGAAATAGATATCAACAGGTTCAGAGAGATTTTCAATGATTTCCTTTGAAACATCGCTGAGTTCTCCGGTATAGAATGAGTTAGGAGTCATATCCCATTCAACATTGAGTCTGCTGGCAAGCATATTAACAGGTATTACTGCAACAGCCACAACTATTGCCATAAGAATTGCAAAGCCTGTAGTGCCAAGACTTTTAAGGAAATCCCTGCTTATTTTCTTTTCAGGCTCGGACTTTTTGTCAGGTTCAGGCTTTTTATCAGAATCATTTTTAACCTGTTCAGATTTTTTATCAGAATCATTTTTAACCTGTTCAGGCTTTTTATCAGAATCGCTTTTAACCTGTTCAGATTTCTTATCAGAATCATTTTTAACCGGTTCAGATTTTTTATCAGAATCATTTTTAACCTGTTCAGATTTTTTATCAGAATCGCTTTTAACCGTTTCAGGCTTTTTATCAGAATCGCTTTTAACCGTTTCAGGCTTTTTATCAGAATCATTTTTAACCGGTTCAGGCTTTTTATCAGAATCGTTTTTAACCTGTTCAGAATTATTGTCAGACGTTGTTTTCACTGTTCCGTCATCTGAAAGAATCTTCCACGGTGATGACGGCTTTTTATCCTTGTTATTTTCCATAAATCAGTTACCCCCTGCTCCAGCGTCTTTTTTCAATTGAAATCATATTCCATACAAGTACAACGGCTATCATTGTAATGTAGAAGATTATATCATCAAGACTGAATATTCCCTTTGCAAAGCTGTAGAATCTCTGCTGTGGGGAAAGCCATGTTATAACACTGTGAAGTGCCTGATTATTTGCAACAAAGTTGTTGTTTGCAAATGTATCAATAAACATTATGCCTATCATTACGGCTTCGCCGAGTACTGCGGCAATTATCTGGTTTTCAGTAAATGATGACATGAGCATTCCGAGTGATATACATACAAGTCCCCAGAAGAAAAAGCCTATGTATCCGCAGAGAAGTTCTGACCAGACAACTTTTCCTGTGAAAAATGCTATAACCGGAAATGCAAATGTAAGTGCCATCATACAGAAATATACTGTTGCAAGGGCAAGAAATTTACCCATTGTTATCTTGAATACGTTAAGAGGTGCGGACATGAGAAGTACTTCCGTACCGTTTTTTCTTTCCTCTGAAAAAGTCTTCATTGTAAGAGCAGGTATGAGAAGTATGAGATAATAGAAGTTGTTATAGAAAATAGTTGAGAATGAAAATGAAAATGTAACAGTTTTAAGATTTAAAATCCAGTTTATGAATGAAAGAGAAAAAATAAGTATGAATATAGCTCCTGTTGCATATGCCAGCGGTGAGCAGAAATATGACTGAAGCTCTTTTTTATAAACAGCAAACATAATTAATCCTTTCCTTGATATAAAAAAATTTATTTTCCCTGAGTAATCTTGACGAATATTTCCTCAAGCGACATTTTTATTGTCTGGATTTCAAGAACAGCAAATCCGTTGTCATTAAGAGCAGATATGACGTGTTTTCTTGAATCTTCGCTGTCGATAAGGACGGTATATTCAAAGGTTTTGTATGTTTCCTTTTTGAAGTCTGAAACATCAAGAACACCGGTTGTTTTTCTGAGTATATCAGCGGCTTCATAGCGGTCGCCCTCTATCTTTATTCTGAGTTTTACCTTGCCGTCACCGTTGTTTGAGAGGTTTTCCATAGTATCAACAGCTTTTACCTCTCCCTTGTTGATTATTACAACCCTGTCACAGACAGCACTTACTTCCTGAAGAATATGTGAACTGAATATTATAGTATGCTCCTTTTTGAGCTTGTTGATAAGGTCACGGACTTCAAGAACCTGATTCGGGTCAAGACCTACAGTAGGTTCATCAAGGATTATTACCTTAGGTTCGCCGATTATCGCCTGAGCAAATCCGACTCTCTGCCTGTAGCCCTTTGAAAGATTCTTTATGACTCTGTTTTTCATGTCGGTGATTTTAAGTCTTGACATTGCACGGTCAATCTGAAGTTCACGCTTGTCACGTGGAACATTCTTTATTCCTGCAACAAATCTCAGATATTCAATGACTTTCATATCCATATAAAGAGGCGGAAGTTCAGGCAGATAGCCGATTTTGCTTTTTGCCTCCTTAGGATTTTTTGAGATGTCAATGCCATCAATAGTTATAGTGCCTGATGTAGGCGGGAGATATCCGACTATCATATTCATAGTAGTGGATTTTCCTGCACCGTTTGGCCCTAAGAATCCGAGAACTTCATTTTCCTCGGCTCTGAAGCTTATATTGTTGACAGCAGTTATCTGACCGTATTTTTTAGTCAGATTTTTTATTTCAACCATAAAATTTCTCCTCTCCTGATATCTGGTGTCAATATTGATATATCGCAGTTCAAGCAATAAAATATCATTATAATTATCTCAGAAAATCGTGAATAAAATATGAACAATATGTAACTTTAAACAAAAATTTTTATAAAACTACATAAAAGTATATATAAAAATTGTGATGAGTATGTGAAAAATTATAATGCAGACAGTGAAAACTTTAATGTAAACGATACCTTATACTATGTTACAAAAATGTAAACGTTTTTCAGAGCAATATGCACAAAAATTTTAAACTAAGATTGTATAATTATTAGGGATTGACAAAACGTCAAATGTGTATTAAAATTAAGATGTGCAAGAATTATGCTTCAGTTGTATAAGGATTGTGAAACGGATTTTGTCAGAGCCGTAAAGGCTGGTTCTGACACGGTTCTCTTAAATGGGAACTTAATAAAAGATGATGTCTATTTCATCTTTGCTTGGAATAAATTTTTTAATTGATGAGAGGAGAAAAGTTTAGTCATGATTTCTAAAACTATGAAAAAGGCTGTAAGCCTGGCTATGTCACTCGCAGTAGTTACAGGTGCAGTTGCTCCTGTAAGTGCTTCAGCTGCAGGCACAAGAACAAAACCGGAAGCATTCGGTGATGACACTTATAAGAACAGATTTCTTTCACTTTATGATGACGTTGTAACAAACGGTCAGGAAAATGGTTACCTCAGCAAAAACAATGTTGCTTCAGGCGGTTTCGGTGTTCCTTACCACGCTGTTGAAACAATGATTGTTGAAGCTCCTGACTACGGTCATGAAACAACTTCAGAAGCTATGTCATATATCGTTTGGGTAGCTGCTATGAGAGATATCCTTACTCAGGGCACTTCTGATGCTTCAAGCGACCTTTCAAAAGCTTGGAAGACAATGGAAATAATGATTCCTACACAGCAGTCAGGTTTCTGGGCTAACACACCTTCAGCTACATACAGCCCTGAACTCGATACAATCGAAGAATATGCTACTGATGAAGCTGCTATGGTAATGGGCAATACAGCTACAAACCCAATCTGGAAGAACTTCACTTCTGCTTATTCTTCAGACAAGGGTCTGTACCTCATGCACTGGCTCGCTGACGTTGATAACTGGTATGGTTACGGCAGCGGCACAAGCTTCACACTTATAAACACATTCCAGCGTGGTGCTATGGAATCATGTTGGGAAACAGTTCCTCATCCATGCGTTGAAGAACTCAAATACGGTAACCCACAGCAGGGTATCAAGGGTATCTTCAAAGCTCCTAACGAACTCACAATAGCTGCTCAGTGGTCATATACAAACGCTCCTGACGCTGAAGACCGTGCTATTCAGGCAGTTTATGCAGCTAACAGATGGGGTGTAGGCGATTCAAGCGTTACAACTCTTGCTGCTAAGATGGGTGACGAACTCAGAAACAATATGTTCGATAAATATTACAAGAAGATTGCTGTTGATACAGATTCTTGGTCACCTTCAACAGGTTATGAATCAGCTCATTACCTCAGAAACTGGTATACATCATGGGGCGGTGCAATCGATGGTTCATGGACATGGCAGATTGGCTGCTCACACTGCCACGAATTCTATCAGAACCCACTCGCTGCTTATGCTCTCCTCGCTGATGACGGTCTTAAATCAGGCATGAAGGCTGAAAACGCTGTTAAGGACTATGAAACATCTCTTGCAAGACAGCTCGAATTCTATCTCTGGCTCCAGGCAAGCAACGGCCCTATCGCAGGCGGTGCTACAAACTCCAACCGTGGTAGATATGCTCCATATTCTGATGGTATCCTTAATGAAGATGGTTCAACAACTTATGTTACATCTACATTCTATGATATGCTCTATGTTGAACATCCTGTATACCTCGACCCGGGTTCAAACCACTGGATTGGTAACCAGGTATGGGCTGCTCAGAGACTTGCTGAACTTTACTACTATGTAAAGACTGACGGCGACAAGTCAGGCGTTACACTTTCAGACGGCACAACTATTGAAGCTGCTCTCGAAAGAATCCTTGACAAGTGGGTTGAATGGTCACTTAAAGACGGTATCAAACTCAATGATGACGGTACATATGAAATCGCTGCAAGCCTTGACTGGTCAGGCGAACCTGATACATGGAGCGGTTCTGCTTCAGATAACTCAGGTCTTTCAGCTACAATCACAGCTTATGGTTCAGCTGACGCAGGCTGCGTAGCTTCATGGGCTAATACTCTTATCTACTACGCTGCTGCAAAGGGCGTTGACGGTAAGGCTGCTGACGGTTCAGATTCATCTACAGGCGGTCAGGCTCTCTATACTGCTAAGGAACTCCTTGACAGACAGTGGGAACTCTACCGTGATGATATCGGTGTTGCTAAGCCTGATACAAACCCGAACTTTGTAAGACTCTTTGAACAGGAAGTTGTTATTCCTTCATACTATTCAGGAACAATGCCTAACGGCGACAAGATTGAACCAGGTATCAAGTTCATCGACATCCGTACAAAGTACAAGGAAGACCCAATGTATGCAACTCTTGAAGCTGACTACAATGACAACGGCAAGACTGATACAACAGAATTTACATACCACAGATTCTGGCATATGGGTGATATCCTCATGGCTAACGGTGCTCTCGCTGCACTCTATCCGGATGTAACTCCAGACCCGACAGATGACCCAATAGAAACAACTACTGAAGAAACAACAGTTACAACTGAAGTAAGCACAGAAGAAACAACAGATGCTACTACAGCTGCTACTACAGCAGTTACAACTGAAAAAGACCCTGCAACAACAACTACAGGCGACAGTGATGCAGACCCTTCAAAGATTCTCTGGGGCGACGTAACAGTTGACGGTGCAGTTGACGTAAGAGACGTAACTCTTGCTAACCAGTACTATGTAAAGATGAGCGACATTTCTGCTCAGGGTCTCCTCAACGGCGACGTTATTCCTGACGGCGTAGTTGACCTTAAAGACCTCGGTCAGATTAAGAAGTACCTCATCAAGGTTGTTAAGAGCCTTGACCCTGCAACACTCAGCTAATTGAATATAATTTGACTGATATATAAAAAATGCCTCCGCTGAAATATGCGGAGGCGTTTTGTTGTTTTTATATTATATGGTTTTATGAATTGTTTTTGTAGGGGCAAACTGTGTTCGCCCGATAGGTTTACAGCATACCCAAAACGGGCGAACACAGTTCGCCCCTACAATGGGAAATTCCTTGTTTTTAATCATAAAATTTTGTTGTCGGATTGTTAATAATATCCTTTATTATTTCAGATGCCATTATAAGTCCTGCAACAGACGGAACAAATGCCGTACTTCCCGGAACAGCACGTTTTGCGGAAATTTCCTCTGTTTCACCGACAGGTTTTAAAGGCTGTTCCTTTGAATATACAACTTTGAGTTTTTTTATTCCACGGGCTTTGAGTTCACGCCTCATGACCTTTGCAAGAGGGCAGACAGATGTTTTATAGATATCGCTTACTTCAAACATTGCAGGATTAAGCTTGTTGCCTGCACCCATTGAGGATATCAGCGGAGTGCCGCATTTCTGAGCCTGTACAGCTATTTCAATTTTGGCAGTTACTGTATCTACTGCATCTGCTATGTAGTCATATTGTGAAAAATCAAATTCAGAGGAATTTTCAGGCATATAAAAGGTCTGATGTGCGTTTACCAGTGCAGACGGATTTATATCAGCAATTCTTTGCTTCATAGCTTCAACTTTTGGCATACCTATAGTTTTATGGGTTGCTATTATCTGTCTGTTTATATTTGTCAGTGAAACGGTATCATTGTCGAAAATATCGAGTTTTCCAACACCGCTTCTTGCAAGAGCTTCAGCGATATAACCGCCTACACCGCCTATTCCGAATATGGCAATATGTGAATTTCCGAGTTTTTTTAAGGCTTCACTGCCGATAAGCAGTTCTGTCCTTGAGAATTCATTGAGCATAAAAAATCTCCTTTTTTATAATATTTTAATGCAAATTCGATGGTTATTTTCTGTAGGAGCGAATTTAAGGAAGCCCCTTACAGAAATAAATAAGTCAGCAATCAATAAATATAATATCATAAAATCCGGAATTTTAAAATATACCCTTTGCAAAAAAAGTATGAATTTTTTTGTATCAACTATACAATTATATAGAAGCGGTCTGTTATCATGCTTTACTTTTATTTTTTTTTATGATATACTTAATCTGTAGTAAAATTGTGTATTTTTTTATATGGGGTGTAAATATTAACTGTATATCAAAGGAGGACTTTTTTTATGAAAAATACAGTTATTACTTTTAAAAATGCGAAAAATAAAGAAAAGCTTTCAATGCTTACTGCTTATGATTATTCCACTGCAAAATTAATAGATGAATCCGGAGTAAATGCTATTCTGGTAGGTGATTCACTTGGAATGGTAATGCTTGGCTATAAGGATACGCTTTCAGTTACAATGGAGGATATGCTCCATCATACAAAAGCAGTGGCAAGAGGTGCTGAAAATGCTCTTATAGTAGCAGATATGCCGTTTATGTCATATCAGACATCTGTTTATGATGCGGTTGTAAATGCAGGCAGACTTATAAAAGAAGGTCATGCCCATGCCGTAAAGGCTGAGGGCGGAGCTGAAATTGAAGAACAGGTAAAAGCTATTGTAAATGCCCAGATACCGGTCATGGGTCATATCGGACTCACTCCGCAGTCAATAAATGCATTCGGCGGATTCAAGGTTCAGGGAAAAACAGAAGCTGCTGCACGCAGACTTATTGAAAATGCTCTGCTGCTTGAAAAGGCAGGAGCTTTTGCTGTGGTACTTGAATGTGTTCCGGCAAAGCTTGCAAAGATAATAACTGAAAAGCTTACTATCCCGACTATCGGAATCGGTGCAGGAGCAGACTGTGACGGTCAGGTTCTTGTATATCAGGATATGATATCAATGTTCGGCGGCTTTACCCCGAAATTCGCAAAACAGTTCGCAGATGTCGGAAGCATGATGAAAAAAGCTTTTTCACAGTATTCAGAGGAAGTTAAAAACGGAAGTTTTCCGTCTGAGGAACATACATTTTCAATTTCAGATGATGTTCTGAATAAATTATATTGATTTAGAGAGATGATTTTTTATGACAATAGTACACACTGCTGAAGAAGTAAGAAAAATAGTCAAGGAATGGAAAAAGCATGGTCTTTCAGTCGGATTTGTGCCGACTATGGGATATCTCCATGAGGGACATAAGTCACTTATTGAAAAGGCAGTCTTTGAAAATGACAGGACAGTTGTAAGTATTTTTGTAAATCCGATGCAGTTTTCACCTAATGAAGACCTTGAAAGCTATCCACGTGACCTTGAAAAAGATGCCTCATTATGCAAGATGGCAGGAGTTGACCTGATATTCAATCCTGAACCATCTGAAATGTATTCAGAGGATTTCTGTACATCAGTTCAGGTAAGCGGACTTTCAGAGGGACTCTGCGGAAAAACCCGTCCTATACATTTCAGGGGAGTATGCACTGTTGTGACAAAGCTTTTCAATATAGTAGCTCCTGACAATGCATATTTCGGAGAAAAGGACGCTCAGCAGCTTGCTGTTATAAAGAGAATGGTTCGTGACCTCAATATGGATATAAATATCATTGGCTGTCCGATAATCCGTGAAAAAGATGGTCTTGCAAAGAGTTCAAGAAACACATATCTTAATGACAATGAAAGAAAAGCAGCTCTTGTGCTCAGCCGTTCACTGGCAAAGGCTAAAAAAATGCTCGATGAGGGCGAACGTTCAGCAGCTGCGGTGGCAGAACTTATCCGCAGTGAAATAGAATCAGAACCGCTTGCAAGACTTGATTATGCTGAAATAGTTGACAGCGATAATCTCCAGCCGGCTGAAAATATAGAAAAAAGTGTTCTTGTCGCAATAGCTGTTTATATCGGCAAAACACGTCTTATTGATAATTTCACATTCAGAACTGAATAGGGAGGCTTTTTACAATGCAGCTGCATATGCTTAAAGGAAAAATTCACAGGGCAACCGTCAGACAGGCTGAACTTTCATATGTAGGAAGTATAACCATTGATGAGGAACTGCTTGAAAAATCCGGAATACTCGAATACGAAAAGGTTCTTGTTGTCGATATCGACAACGGAAACCGCTTTGAAACGTATACAATCGCAGGAGAGAGAAATTCCGGCATGATATGTCTTAATGGAGCGGCTGCAAGATGTGCCCAGACAGGCGACAAGATAATAATAATGAGTTTCTGCGAAATTGACAGCCTTGAAGCCGAAAATCATAAACCGGCTGTTGTTTTCGTTGATGATGAGAATAAAATAATATCAGTCACAAATTATGAAAAACATGGAAAACTTGTATGCAGAGAGGAAGATTTGAATGCTTAAAGGCAAAACTGTAGTCCTCGGAGTAACAGGAGGAATTGCAGCATATAAAATTGCATCACTTGCAAGCAGACTCAGAAAAAATCACTGCAATGTTGAAGTAATAATGACTGAAAATGCCCGTAATTTTATTACACCGAATACATTTGAGGCTCTTACAGGCAACAGATGTATAACAGATACTTTTGACAGAAATCATTCATTTGAAATAGAACATATATCACTTGCCAGAAAAGCGGATTATTTTATGATAGCTCCTGCCTCAGCTGATATAATAGGCAAAATAGCCGGCGGTATCGCTGATGATATGCTTTCAACCACAGTCATGGCTTGCAGATGTCCGGTTTCCGTTGTTCCTTCAATGAATACAAATATGTTTGAAAATCCGGTAGTTCAGGATAATATCAGAAAACTTGAAAAATTCGGATATAATATAATCCAGCCGGCTACAGGATATCTTGCCTGCGGTGATACAGGTGCAGGAAAAATGCCTGAACCGGAGGAGCTTTTTTCATATATATTAAAGGAACTTGCATTCCCGAAAGATATGAAGGGACTCAAAGTTCTTGTGACAGCCGGAGCAACTCAGGAGGCAATAGACCCTGTAAGATATATAACAAACCATTCATCAGGAAAAATGGGATATGCAATTGCGGAAGCCTGTATGTTAAGAGGTGCAGAAACTATACTTGTTTCAGGTCAGACAGCTCTTGAACCGGTGAAATTTGTTAAAAACATATCAGTTGTATCAGCGGCTGATATGGCTGATGCCGTAAAGAAAAATTACAGCGACTGCGATATAATTATAAAGGCTGCCGCTGTTGCCGACTATACACCGGCTGAATATACCGACAGAAAAATCAAAAAATCAGACGGAAATATGTCTGTAAAGCTTAAACGTACTGAAGATATACTTGAATGGCTCGGAAAAAACAAATCGGAAAATCAGTTTATATGCGGATTTTCAATGGAAACTGAAAATCTTATAGAAAATTCAAGAAAAAAGCTTGTCAGAAAAAATGCTGATATGATAGCCTGCAATTCAATCGCACAAAAAGGAGCAGGTTTTAAAGCAGATACCAATGTTCTTACCCTTATAACCAGAGAAAAACAGCTCCCGCTTGAGCTTATGAGTAAAGCGTCCGCTTCGCATAAACTTATTGATTTTATTCTTTCAGAGATAAAATCAGACGAAAAAAATAATTAACGCTGATTCAACAACGAAATTTTATAATTGAAAACATGGGATTTTTCGTTTATTCTGTAGGGGCGAACTGTGTTCGCCCGTTTGGGGTATGCTGTAAACCTGGCGGGCGAACACAGTTCGCCCCTACAAATCGAATCGGCATATTATTTAATCTGAATTTCAGAGAAACGAATCATAGAAAATAACCATCGGACTGGCGTTAATATATTGTCTGTTTTATGTTCCGGAATAAAATCATATAAAAAAATTTTTAAGGAAAGGAATGTTTTTTACTATGAAAAATGAAAAAAAATCATTTTCATCACGTCTGAAAGCAGCCGCTGTCGGAGCAGCAGTGCTTGCAGGCTCTATTGTATCACCTTTTATGTTCAGCACAGAAAATGTTTCTGCTGAAGATGTGGAGATTAATTTTGCAAAAGCCCTCCAGTATTCAATTTATTTCTATGATGCAAATATGTGCGGTACAGGTGTAAGTGAAAACAACAGATATTCATGGAGAGGCGACTGCCATACATATGATGCAAAGCTTCCTCTTGATTCTGAAAATACCAATCTTACAGATTCATTCATATCAAAATACAAGGATATACTCGACCCTGACGGTGACGGCTGTGTTGACGTTGCCGGAGGATTCCACGATGCAGGCGACCATGTAAAATTCGGTATGCCTGAAAACTATTCAGCAGCAACTCTCGGCTGGGGATACTATGAATTCAGGGATTCATACAAGACAACAGGTCAGGACGACCATATTGAAACTATCCTCAGATATTTCAATGATTATCTTATGAAATGCACATTCCTTGATGATGACGGCAAGGTTATAGCTCATTGTTATCAGGTTGGTGACGGAGATATTGACCATGCATACTGGAATTCTCCTGAAATAGACGATATGGCAAGACCGGGCTGGTTTCTGACAGCTGAAAATCCGCAGACTGACTATGTTGCAAGTGCAGCAGCTTCACTTGCTATAAACTATCTCAATTTCAAGGATACAGACCCTGAATATGCTGAAAAGAGTCTTAAATATGCAAATGCTCTCTTTGATTTTGCAAGAGATAATGAAAAACAGCTCAGCCTTAACGGAGAAGGCCCTAAAGCATACTATGTTTCAAGCAAATGGGAGGACGATTACTGCTGGGCAGCAGCATGGCTCTATAAAATAACAGGCGACCATGCATATCTTGAGGAAATATTCCCTTATTATGACTATTATGCAGCTCCATGCTATGTATACTGCTGGAATGATATGTGGGGCGGAGTTCAGTGTATACTCGGTGAAATTTCAGAAACATATCCTGATTTCATTGAAGAATACAAAGTCGCTGCAAACAAGAGTCCTTATGAAGATATGAACTGCTGGGCTTCCGTTGCAGAAGCAATTGACAAGTATATGACAGGCGGAGTAGGAACTATTACTCCTGCGGGATATTTCTGGCTCAATACATGGGGTTCAGCACGTTATAACACAGCAGCTCAGCTTATGGCTCTTGTTTATGACAAGTATAACGGTGGTACTTCAAAATATGGCGAATGGGCAAAAGGTCAGATGGAATACCTTATGGGCGATAACCCGATGAACAGAGCCTACATAGTAGGATACAGCGAAAATGCTGCAAAATTCCCGCATCACCGTGCCGCTTCAGGTCTTACAAAATGTGAGGATACCGCTGAACAGAGATATGTGCTTTACGGAGCATTGGTAGGCGGCCCTGATGCTGATGACAAACATAATGATGTTACTGCTGACTGGATATACAACGAGGTAACTATTGACTATAACGCTGCATTTGTCGGAGCTTGTGCCGGACTTTATGAATTTTTCGGTGATTCATCAATGCAGGTTACTCCTGATTTTCCGCCGGCTGTAAGTACAGGCGGAGATGAAGATGATGAAAACGGCGGCAGATTCTGGGTTGAAGGTTTCTATACTCAGATAGACCAGTCTGACGGCCCTAAAGCCAATGAAATAACTCTTTATGTTCGTACAACATCAAACAAGCCTGCAAAGAATATTTCAGTAAGATATTATTTTGATGCTTCTGAAATGACATCTGTAAGCACTGACAGCATGGAATTAAGACAGCTTTATGACCAGACAGCTGCTGAAACGGATTATGCGGCAGAACTTACAGGCCCTCATCTCTATAAGGATTCAATATATTATGTTGAAATCTCATGGCCGGGATTCTCAGTTGCAAATTCAAATAAAAAATATCAGTTCGCAATAGGAACTTATGCATGGGGCAACAAGTGGGACCCGACAAATGACTGGAGTCTTACCGATATGCTCAAGGTTGACAGCAACTGGACTGAAATAGATTCAGCACAGGAAGCTCCTAATATCTGTGTATATTCAGACGGCATACTTGTAGGAGGTACTGAACCTGACGGAACTGTTCCGGAGGTTACTACCGCAGAACCAAAGGAAACTACTGTTTCAGAAACAACTGAAACAACAGCGTCTGTAACTAAAGTTACTGCTGAAACAACAAAGACTACTACTAAAAATGAACCATCTGAATCATCAGCAGGAGGAACTGAACCAACTCTTCTCGGAGATGCAACCTGCGATTCAGCTGTTGATGTAAGAGATGTAACTCTTGTAAATCAGTATGCTGTAAAGATGGCAGACCTTACAGAAGAAGGCTTTGCCAATGCTGATGTAATTACTGACGGAAAGGTTGACCTTAAAGACCTTGGTCAGCTTAAAAAATATCTTATCAAAGTAATTTCAGAATTTTAAAATAAAACCTGTACAGCAGGCAGATATTAATGTCTGTCTGCTGTTTTTTTATAACATAAATTCGATGATTGTTTCTGTAGGGGCTTCCTTAAGTTCGC
>DJFA01000064.1:16761-26273 GCA_002431975.1 Ruminococcus sp. UBA5884 | reverse complement strand
AAATAATTCATCGAATTTGCGTTGACTAAGGAGCAGTATGAAAATTTACAGAATATTTTTGCCGTTATCTGCGGCTTTAATGCTTATGAATCAGAATGTTTATGCGGAAGATACTGATGTATTTGATTCAGTACGCATGAAAAATCAGATAATATACGAAAATGCTGAACTTTGCAGTGAACTGAAATCGCTTAATTCATATATTCTCGGAAGATGTTATGATGAATCAGTAGTTCTTGAACCAAAAGGCACTGTACATACAGGTGAGGGAACATTCTATGGCGGCGGATATGAGGGCGGCTGTGCAATGCTTGACCCTGTTGACCGTGAAAGATACTGGATAGTTGCAATGAATATATTTGACTATAATAATGCACAGCTTGCCGGAGCATATATTGAAGTTACCGGAGAACGTGGAACTATAAATATGCTTGTTACGGATTTGCTGCCGGAGGGCAAAAAAGGCGACCTTGATTTGTATACAGATGCGTTTCCGCTTATAGCAGACCCTGAAAAAGGCAGAGTTCCTGTTTCGTGGAGAATAATTCCTCTTGATACTGATGAACCTGTTTCATACCGTTTCAAAGAGGGAAGTACTGAATTCTGGTGCGGTGTTCAGGTAAGAAATCATAAATATCCCGTGTCAAAGCTTGAATATCTCAATAAAAACGGTGAATGGACAGAGCTTCCGAGAAGAAACTATAACTATTTTGAAAGCATGGAAATGGGTGCAGGCCCTTTTACTTTCAGAATAACCGATATTTACGGAGATGTTATAACTGATTATGATATACCGATGATTCTTGATGAGGATATAAAGGGAAGCGTTCAGTTTCCTGAATAAGACAATAAAATTTTATGATTGAAAACATGAAAATTTCTTTTTATCCTGTAGGGGCGAACTGTGTTCGCCCGCTCGGTTTACAGAATGCCACAACGGGCGAACACAGTTCGCCCCTACAAATAACATTCATCGAATTAGCATTTGTTAAATATTCCTCTTAAAAAATTCTTGTCTGATATGTATACAATTATAAGGTATACAGCTCCTCCGGCGGCTATTGAAAGCAGAGTCATATCTGTTATATCAGCAATAAGGACAGCTGTTATGCCGCACATAAGACCTCCGTATACAGACGGAAGCATAAGTTTTAAAAGATTTAGTTTTATTTCTGTATGACGGCAGAATATATATACTGAAAGTATTAGTATCACAAGATAGCATAAATCAGTTGAAATTCCTGCACCTGCAATATTTATTTCAGGAACGGATACAAGAAGCATATTTCCGGCAAGTTTTACAACTACTCCGGCAATCATTATTTTAAGAGGCATATCAGCTTTTCCGGCTGCCTGAAGCATACTGAAAACCGGAAATGAAAGTGCAAGCATTATTACGCCTATCCCAAGATATGAAAGACTTTCAGAGGCAAGCTGTATTTCAGATATTCTTGAAGGATAAAGAAGTTCAAGTATACGTTCAGAAAGCAGAGTTATCCCTATTCCGGAGGGAACTGCGATAAATGCAGTTACTTTTATGACTGATTCCGCATTTTTTTTAAGAGCAGTTTTATTTTTTGCTGTCCATGCCTCTGTGACGGACGGCAGAACGCCTTTTCCGAACATATTTGTAACTGATGGAACAAGATTGAATACTGTTACAGAAAGCCCTATAAATGAACCATATGCAAAATTAGCAAATCCGTCTGCACCTGTTTCTGAAAATGCAGTGAAATTTTCTGCAAAATATGAGGCATCTGTTTCAACAGCTCTGTTTATACAGCGGATAATTGTCGCAAGGTCAATAAGTGATGTGAGATTGGTTACAAGTGAACCGAGTGCAACGGGGACAAGTACTGAAAACAATGCTTTAAGAGCTGATTTTTTTGAAAAATGGCAGCTGTCATGTGAAATTTCACTGTTTGTTATACCATCACCTTTTATTATATCCCTTAAAAAAAGATATAAAGCACCAAAGACTGCTGAAACGGTTATTCCGAGTACTGCACCGGCTGAAGCTGCTGAAATTCTGTCGCATTCGGGAAAATACTGCTTTATAAGCTCATAATTTTCAAGGGCATATGTACAGAAAAATAATCCGAGAACAAGTTTTACAATACCCTCTGCGACCTGTGAAACAGCTGTGGGATACATATTTCTGAGACCTTCATAATATCCTCTGTAGGCTGACATTATACAGCCGAAAAGTATTGAAGGAGCTGTTGCAAGTACTGAAAGATATGCGTTTTCATTTTCAATCACATATACTGAAAAAGGTTTTGCGGCAAGAATTATTATAAAAGTTCCTGCAATTCCTATCAGAGTGAAGCATAAAATGCATAAGTTCTTGAATTTTCTGACGCTGCGGTACATTCCGAGAGCTGAATATTCAGCTATCTGTCTTGCGGCAGCAGTAGACATTCCGGTTACAAAAAATGCGTATACAGGCATGAATAATCCGTATGCACTGCTGAAGTATCCCATTCCTGTGCCGCCAAGCATATTGGTAAGTGGTATTTTGAACAATGCACCGATTATTTTTGCAATTATAACTGAGGCTATAAGTATAAAAGAACCTTTGAGAAAGCCCTGTTTTTTCAATATATCACCATTCTTTCCGCATACAGAATAGTTTTTCTTGCTTTTTATATAAATTTTATGTTGCCGAATTGAGGATTATGTGCTATAATGATAATCAGATGCAAAATCTGCGGCAATCCGGTAAGCCATCAGGATTGACGCAATACCCGACTGATTAAAAAAGTGAGGTTTTTAATTATGAGTTTTAATTTTTCAAATAAGGTTTCAGGCTTGCAGCCGTCTGCAATCCGTGAAATCCTGAAATTTACTTCAGACCCTGAAGTTATATCATTCGCTGCGGGAAATCCGGCTCCGGAAGCATTTCCGGCTGATTTCGTAAAAAAGACATCTGATGAACTTTTAAGCAGCAATCCTGTACTTGCATTGCAGTACAGCATAACTGAAGGATATACTCCTCTGCGTGATATCCTTAAAAAAAGAATGGAATCACAGAACTGTTTCAGCAGTGAAAGAGATGAACTTATAATAACTTCAGGAGCTCAGCAGTCTGTTGAACTTGCCTGCAAGGTTCTCTGCAATGAAGGAGATACTGTTATATGTGAAGACCCGAGTTTTATAGGCTCACTCAATTCATTCAGGTCATACAATACAAACCTTGTCGGAATCGAACAGGAAGATGACGGCATAAATCTTGAAAAGCTTGAAAAAGCTCTTAAAGAAAATAAAAATGCAAAGATGATATATGTTATACCTAACTTCCAGAACCCGACAGGAAGAACTATGTCATGGGAAAAGAGAAAAGGCGTATATGAACTTGCTCATAAATATGATGTTGTGATTGTTGAGGACAACCCATATGGTGACCTCAGATTTGCCGGCGAGGATATCCCTTCAATCAAGAGTATTGATACTGACGGCAGAGTAGTATATGTAGGAAGCTTTTCAAAAATACTTGCTCCGGGACTCAGAGTAGGCTATTCATCAGCTCCGCATGATATAATTCAGAAAATGGTTGTATGCAAACAGGTTTCAGATGTTCATTCAAATATCTGGGCACAGGTTATATGTGAACGATTTATGGCTGAATGTGACCTTGACGCTCATTTTGCAAAGCTCCGTGACATATACAGGGCAAAATGCACTCTTATGCTTGACAATATGGCAGCTTGTTTTTCTGAAAAGATATCATATACAAAACCGCAGGGCGGACTCTTTATCTGGGCAACTCTCCCTGATGACTGCGATATGATGGGATTTTGCAGCCGTGCAGTTCAGGAATTCAAAGTAGCTGTAGTTCCGGGCAATGCATTTACTATGCATGAAACTGACAAGACATCTTCATTCCGTCTTAACTTCTCAACTCCGACAGATGAACAGATTATAAAAGGCTGTGAACTTATCGGAAAACTTTCAAAGGAAATGTTTGATTAAAAAATTATTAATCAACGCAAATCTGGTGGCAAAATTTTATAATTGAAAATATGGGATTTTCAATACATTTTGTAGGGGCGACCAATGGTCGCCCGCCTGAAATTCTGGTAAAACCAACGGGCGACCAATGGTCGCCCCTACATTAACAATTCATAGAATTGGCATTAATTATAATACTGAAAGGAATTTATTTATTATGGCAACTATAAGAAAACGTTCTGTATATGACAGATATGCAGTTACAGAAAAATATCTCTATTCAAGAGCAAGAGCTTTGACTTTGCGTCCTAACGACCTTAAAGTAAAGCTTTCCGCTGACAATCAGGTATACGGTGCAGTTATCGATATGCCTATGGGAGCTTCAAGACTCGGCACTCTTGTATGCCTTGTAAACGGTACTGCAAACCTCTATTTCAACAATGGTGACGGAATTACAGGCGAAGCTTCAAAATACAGAAGTGTTGCAAATGCTTCAAGAGCATTAATTGCAAATATGAGTCAGGTTCTCCCGATATGCGAAAGAGTTATAGAATTTGACCTTCCGGCTGCAAATAATTACTATGTTTACCTCCTTACAAGAAGAGGTATCTATAAAACTTCATTCGACCCGTCAAAATTCAATCCTATGCTCCTCGATGACAAGACAAGACTCAACAGATTTGCACTTTTCCTCTCAAACAAGGTTATGAATGAACTTATGAATTCACAGATAAAAGACAAGGCTGCTGCAAATAAGTCAGCAGCAAACAAATAGGAGTTTTTTAATATGGACAGCAGCAAAAAAATTATTTTCAGCGGAATACAGCCAACCGGTACATTTACTCTCGGAAACTATATCGGTGCTGTACGCAACTGGGCTCCGCTTCAGGACGAATATAACTGCATATATTCAATAGTAAATATGCATGCTATAACTGTAAGACAGGAGCCTGCAAAACTCAGAAAAAATACTCTTGACGCATATGCCTTGCTTATAGCCTGCGGTATAGACCCTGAAAAATCAGTCCTCTTTATCCAGAGTCATGTGCGTTCACACGCAGAACTTAACTGGGTGCTTGCCTGTTCAACACAGTTCGGCGAGCTTTCAAGAATGACTCAGTTCAAGGATAAGAGCCAGAAACACGCTGATGATGTAAATGCAGGACTCTTTACCTATCCTGTACTCATGGCAGGCGATATTCTTGCATATAACGCTGACCTTGTGCCTATCGGTGTTGACCAGAAACAGCATCTTGAACTTGCAAGAAATGTTGCACAGAGATTTAACAGCAAATATGACTGCGACCTTTTCACTATTCCTGAACCGTTTATTCCAAAAGTAGGTGCAAAAGTTATGTCACTTCAGGAGCCTACAAAGAAAATGTCCAAATCAGACGAAAATCCAAATGCCTGCATTCTCATTCTTGATGACAAGGATACAATTATCCGTAAATTCAGACGTGCCGTTACAGACAGCGATTCAGAAGTATGTTTCAGAGAAGGCAAGGACGGCATAAATAACCTTATGACAATATATTCAAGCGTTACAGGAAAATCATTCCCTGAAATAGAATCCGAATTTGCCGGAAAAGGCTACGGAGATTTCAAGACTGCTGTAGGTGAAGCTGTTGCTGACCATCTGAAACCTGTACGTGACAAATTTGCTGAAGTTTCAAAGGATAAGGATTACCTTAAACAATGCTATACCAATGGTGCAGAACAGGCTCTTAAAATCTCACAGAAAATTGTTTCAAAGGTTTACCGTAAGGTTGGTTTTGTGGAAAGCGGTCTGCGTTTCTGATTAATACAGCAATCAACATAATTCTTTGCTGTTATTATCAATATTATTTAATCATTTTTACAAACTTGATTGAAATAACTTGATTTTTATATAAATTTAGAGTACTATTATTATTACTAATGCTTATGCAGAAGGAAAAGAGTTTATAATGGTTGATTTTACACAGAAAAATTCATATAATATAGATGACCTTATCGAAATAGTAAGGCTTTTAAGAGGCAAAAACGGCTGCCCGTGGGATATGGAACAGACTCATGAATCAATTAAAAGCGATTTCATTGAAGAAGTCTGCGAGGCAATAGAAGCAATTGACCTTAAAGATACTGAACTGCTTAAAGAAGAACTCGGTGATGTTCTGCTTCAGGTTGTTTTCCACTGTCAGATTGAAACTGAAAACAGTAATTTCAGTTTTGATGATATATGTGACGGAATATGCAAGAAAATGATTGTCCGCCACCCTCATGTTTTCGGCTCGGTAACCGTTGCAGACAGCGGTGAGGTGCTTAAAAACTGGGATAATATCAAACAAAAGACAAAAGGTCAGGAAACTTATGCCGAAACCCTTGAAAGCGTTGCAAAGTCACTGCCGGCTCTTATGCGTGCCCAGAAGGTCGGAAAACGTGCAAACCGTGCCGGTATGGATTTTAAATCCGCTGATGATGCCATAAAATGCATAAACGATGAATATCTTGAATTTAATGAGGCTTATCAGTGTAAAAATCAGAATGAACTTGAAGATGAACTCGGTGATATTCTTTTCTCCTGCGTCAATGCAGCAAGGTTTCTCGGAATAGATGCGGAACAGGCTCTTAACAAGGCTGTAAACAAATTTATCAGGCGTTTCGCTGAAACCGAAAAACTTGTAAGGCTTAACGGGGTTGATGATATGAAATCCCTTAGCATAGATGAGCTTGATGTCTTCTGGCATAAAGCTAAACAAAGCCTGATGAAAAATACGGAGGTAATTATCAATGACTAAATCAGAGTTAATCGCACTTATCGCCGAAAAAGGCGAAATGAAAAAGAAAGATGCAGAAAAAGCTCTCTCTTCAGTAACAGACGCTATTACAGAAGCTCTTGAAAAAGGTGAAAAGGTTCAGATTATCGGCTTCGGTACTTTTGAAGTACGTGACCGTGCTGCCAAGAAATCAAAAAGTCCAAGAACAGGCGAGGAAATTATGATTCCTGCAAAGAAAGCTCCTGTATTCAAGGCTGGCAAGGCTCTTAAAGATGCTGTAAATGCTGACTGATTTTCTTTAGTGCTGAAATAACATTTCCAAGGGTACGTTTCTTCGCAGGGACGTACCTGTTATTTTGAGGAGGTATTATTATGCGACTCGACAAATATCTTAAAGTAACAAGACTCATAAAAAGAAGAACCGTTGCAAATGAAGCCTGCGATGCCGGCAAAATACTTGTAAATGATAAAATCGCAAGAGCTTCATATGAAGTTAAAACTGATGATGTAATAACTATAAATCTCGGTGCAAAGCCGCTTAAAGTCAAAGTAACAAATATTACTGAATATGCTACAAAGGAAAATGCATCAAGCAATTATACTGTTATACAGTGATTAATATTAATATCAATTCGATAACAAAGAAAATATGGGATTTTCCATGCATTTGTAGGGGCGACCAATGGTCGCCCGCCTGAATTATGGTTAAACCATAAATTTGATATCTGTTTTGTAAATATGAAATCATTGGTTTTTCGTCTGAAATTCCAGTAAACTGCAACGGGCGACCAATGGTCGCCCCTACAGAAACAATCGTTTAAAATATCAAAAAAATTATGAGAGGAGGCGGCAGTAAATACATTTGCTGCCGACAGATAAAAATGAAGCTTGGTATGGTTGGACTTCCGAATGTCGGAAAAAGTACTCTTTTCAATGCACTGACAAATGCCGGTGCTGAATCAGCAAATTATCCTTTCTGTACAATAGAAAAAAATGTAGGCATAGTTTCCGTTCCTGATGAACGTCTTGACAAGCTTGCCGATATGTATGAACCTGATAAATTTACTCCTGCAACACTTGAATTTGTTGATATTGCAGGACTTGTAAAAGGTGCTTCAAAGGGTGAAGGTCTTGGAAACAAATTTCTTGCCGATATCAGGGAAGTTGATGCAATAGTTCATGTTGTACGCTGCTTTGAAAGCATTGATATAATCCATGTTGACGGTGAGATAAATCCTGAAAGAGATATTGAAACAATCAATCTTGAACTTATATTCTCAGATATCGAAATGCTTGAAAGACGTATCGACCGCACTAAAAAGGCTCTTAAAGGTGATAAGTCATTACAGGCTGAAGTCGATTTCCTTACAGCTCTTAAAGAACATCTTGAATCCGGAAAATCTGCCCGTTCATATCCTATGACTGATGAAGAACGTGATATGCTTAAAACAACTCCTCTGCTTTCAGCAAAGCCTGTTATATACGCTGCAAATATGAGCGAGGACGATTTTGTAAACAATATTGAAACAAATCAGAACTATAAAAAAGTATGTGCTATAGCTGAAGAGGAAAATTCCGCAGTTCTGCCGATATGTGCCCAGATAGAGGCTGAAATTTCAGATATGGACGATGATGACAAGAAAATGTTTCTTGAAGAACTCGGCCTTGAAGTATCAGGTCTTAACCGTATCATAAAGGAAGGTTATTCTCTGCTCGGACTTATCTCATATCTTACAGCCGGAAAACAGGAAGTAAGAGCATGGACTATAACAAAAGGCACTAAAGCTCCTCAGGCTGCCGGAAAGATACATACCGATTTTGAAAAAGGCTTTATCCGTGCAGAAGTAATTTCATTTGATGACCTTATGAAATGCGGTTCAATGGCTGCTGCAAAGGAAAAAGGTCTTGTAAGGCTTGAGGGAAAAGAATATGTTATGCAGGACGGAGATATAGTTCTTTTCAGATTCAATGTATAATGAAAAAAGCCGAAAATATATTTGAATCACTGACTGTTGCCGTGATACTTTCGCTTTCAGGCGGATTTATGGACGCATATTCATATGTATGCAGGGGACAGGTCTTTGCAAATGCCCAGACGGGAAATATACTGCTTTTCGGGGTACATCTCTCAACAGGAGATTTTATTGCCGCATTGCGGTATGCCTGTCCTGTAACGGCGTTTGCAGCCGGAATAGCTGCTGCTGATATATTAAGACATCTTTTAAGGGACAGAAAGAATATTCACTGGCATCAGATGGCGGTTCTTACAGAAGCATTGATTCTGTTTGCAGTGGCATTCATACCTCAGAATTTTAATCTGCCTGCAAACAGTCTTACTTCATTTGCCTGCGGAATACAGGTTGAAAGTTTCAGAAAAGTAAACGGTGTCGGCATAGCTACAACTATGTGCATAGGAAATCTGCGTACAGCCGTCCAGTCGCTTTGCAGCTACAGATTTGAAAAAAATCCTGTGCTTAAAGAAAACAGTATTTTGTATTTCGGAATAATAGCGATATTTGCATTGGGTGCGGTTATCGGAAATATATGCGTTGAATTTCTGCAAGAAAAGGCTATAATAGTAAGTACTGTTCTGCTTATGTCCGGATATCTGATAATGCACAGCAATCAGAGAGAGAAATTATAATCTGATTATCAATGATAAAACATATGATTTAAGGGGGCGACCAATTTAAATTGTCGCCCCCTGCATTTCAATGCAAATTTGATGATTATTTTCTGTGATTCGTCCATCTGAAATTCAGATTAAATAATATGTAAATTCGTTTTGTAGGGGCGACCATT
>DJFA01000064.1:1197-16737 GCA_002431975.1 Ruminococcus sp. UBA5884 | reverse complement strand
TTGGTCGCCCGTTGCAGTTACCAAAATTTCATGCTGATAACTAACGATTTTTTATTCAGAAAACACATATTAAAATTATGGTTTAACCATAATTCGGCGGGCGACCATTGGTCGCCCCTACAAATGTATGGGAAATTCCTTATTTTTAATCATAAAATTTTTATACTTAATGTTGTTTATAGATTATGATTTTGAATCCTTTTATTAGCAATTCCATATACTTCTTCATCGGCTCTCGCACCGATTACAATTATCAGCATTTTATCATTTTGTTTTACAGCCTTATAAACGATTCTCAGACCTGCATTTTTTAATTTAACTTTTAAAAATCCTGATAAATTAGTTCCATTCCTGTTTCCGAGTGGTTTTCCATATCCGCCTTCATAAACAGAAAGCGGATTTTGTTTTACTTTTTTTATTGCTTTTAGTATTAGTTTTCTCTGACTTTCGTCAAGAGATTTTAAATCATTTTCTGCTTCAGGTAAATATTCAACTTCCCAGTTCATTCAAATTCCACCTCATCAAAGTCAGCCAAATCATCGTCTGTAATTCCAAGGTGTTCCATAACCTGATTTTCAGAAATAGTATTTTCAGGATTAAAATTCTCCATTCGTTTCACTGCAAGGGCAAGAAGACGTGCATCATTTATTTCGTCCATAAGTTTTACATATTCATCAGGAGAAAGAAGAACACATTCAGGTGTATTATTTTTCATAACAACCTTTGCACCATTATTTTTTACGTCCTGAAAAATTTTTCCGGCAAGTCCACGATTGAATTGTGTAATTGAAATTGTATTTTTAATAGCTGCAACAATATTCATAATAATCCCTCCTGTTTATATTATAGCCTGATTTTATAAAAAAGTCAATATATTAATCGATAAATACACTGATTTTTATAAAAAACCCCTGCATATCGATTGTGATATGCAGGGATTTCTGTTTATTTCCATGTCATTGAGAAATCTTCATCTGTCTGAACCTTGTCAATATTGTCAAGCAGTACATTGATATAATCGTAATTTACTTTGTTTATAAAGCTTGTCACGCCGTTATGTTTTATGATGACTGATTTGCCGTCACCCTTATAAAATTCAACGGTTTCATCTTCAAATTCATCATTTCTTTTTATTTCAACGCTGCATATAAGGTCATTTTCATCAGGTTCCTGAGTATAAATCTCCTCTGCCTGAGCGTTAAGCAGATATTTATAGAAATCCTGAAAACGTTCAACATCATAATCATCGCCATTGAGCTTTACGGAGAAATCATCTGAATCAGTTCCCTCTGTAGTAAATACAAGAGTTTCATGACCATCAGCCTTTACAGTCATAGTTCCTATATCATAGAAATATGTTCCGAATATAAGCTTTGATGCAATATCAAGAGGCTGCATATCAACCCATGGCAAATCGTCCTTTGAGAAGCAGTATATAATATCAATATCATCAAACATACCGAGATAGTATTCAGTATCATTGATATTCATTGTATTGCCTATTTTAAGAGTTCTTGTATATCCGTCATCTGTATCCATTGTAACGGTGCAGAACGGGTCGTCAAGTCCTGCAAAGCTTATCTCATCATCTGACGGGTGAACTGTAGCAGCTGAATATGCGGTAAGTCCGAAAAGTCCGTGAGTTACAGTAGTTGAGCCTTCGCCTATATCGATATATGCAAATACAGGTGATGTCATTATATGAGTGGAGGCTGTTCCTCCTGAATAGTCTGTATCAGCTGATTTGCTGTCATATTCAAATCTTATCGGATAATCGAGGTCTTTTCTGTTTATCTCAAGATAGTTTACAATCGGATAATCGTCATTTGTTTCAGGAGCTTCAAGGCATACAAGTGATATATAGTAGTCAGTATCATATCTGAAAAGAGAAAATGTGTCACTTGTTATTGCATATACAGTATTTTCTCCGTCAAGACACATATAAATATCACCTGAAGGAGTATCATTGCCTATGCATATAGTTTTTTCAGAACCGTCATCAAATGAAACCTTTACTTTTGTTTCAGGCTTTTCAAGTCCGTATTGTGAGAGGTCTGAAACATTTTCATCGATAATTTTTTCAGCCTCAAGGCTTGAAAGCGATACAGGCAGTGAATTGACTATATCAGTATTAAGCGGAAGGTCGTCCAGTTCGTCAATTGAATACTGAGCTTCATTATCGCCGTCAGCGTCCTTTGTCTTTTCTATTGTATAGCTGCCATGTGAGTTGGTGACTTCAAGGCTTTTAACGCCGCTTTCACTGCTGTATACTTCAGTATTTTCATCAGCCTGAGTTTCAGCAGCTGATTCTGAATCAGCTGCTGATGAATCGGGTTCAGTGAGTTTCAGGGCGGCTATTCCGCCGGAAAGCACTGCTATGACGGCTATTCCGGCGATAAGGGTTTTTATATTCCTGCTCATCTGTGTCTTCTCCTTGCAAATACAGTTATACCGATAACGGCAACTATCAGAGGAATTATAAATACAAATACTGTTTTAAGTATTTTAACCTGTGAATCGCTTATTGTTATTGAAGCGGATTCAATGCTTTTCGGAACGATAGTTATTCCGTTTGATTTGCCTGTTATGCTGTTGAGTACATTTATAATAAATTCGCCGTTATTGTAGGCTTTCTCAGTAAGCATATAGTAGTCAGCGATAAAGGCAGAGCCTGCAACTGTTACATTGCTTGTAATTCTTTCGCCATTGTCATCTGTAATGAATTTAGTACCCATAACCATTACATTCTGTTCAGATTTTTCACTTCCTGAGATATCATAATCCTTTCCGGCATCAGCAGGAATTATAGCTGATGTTGCAGATGTTTTGAGGATAACGCTTGTTTCCCTGTCATTTTCAGAGTCAAAGAGAAGTTTAAGAGGACGTGAAGCAGGAACAATTATCGGAAGTGAAGAATCAGTTACCATTGAACCATATGTGTCCTCGTCAGCAATCTGACCTACAGATGAGGCGATATATGTCTGCATTCCGTAAACAGGGGCTACCTGTCTTAAATTGTCATCAGTTTCATAGATATAGCCTTCACCGGCTTCAATACCCCATTCGCTGAGGAATGAATCAATATTAGGAGTTTTATTCTGGTCATAGTTTGCCATATAGAATACATTCTTGCCGAGATTTCCGTCATTGTAAAGGAAGTCGGAAAGCTTTTCAGTCATTGATGATGTAAAATCATTAAGAGGAGCAGGTATTATTATCATATCAATGCTGCTGTCGATACTCTGGACGCTCATAAGGTCGATATCTTCAATATCATATCCGTTTGATTCAAGCATACTTCTGAAATTGTCAAGTGAAGCCTGAACGCTTGACGGAGATGTTACTGTAAGGATTCCTATAGTTTTCGGATTGTCGTCTGTAACATACATTACAGCGGAAGTAAGAGCCTGTTCAGCCTTTGATGATGTTATATAGCTGTAATAGTAATATGATTCAGTGTTATAGAGTTCATTTGCAGTGAGTACCTTTATCTTGTCACCGCTTGTTACAACGATATTGCCCTCTTTTATTTCACCTTTGTACATATCGCTGTATTTTGAGGCATAGTTAGGGTTTTTGTCCATATTGATGAAGTCAACGCTTATATTGTCTGAATTCTGGGCATATTTCTTTACAACTTCAACAAGCTGTTTGTCATATTTTGAACCAAGTTCAAGAGTTGATTCGTCCTGCATTACAGTAATATTAACCTTGTTTTCAAGAGTATCAAGAAAATCTATTGTTTCCTGAGATACTTCAAAAACCTTGTCAGCAGTAAGGTCAAGCTTTAAAGGATAGCGGTCTGTAAGAGATGTTACAAGTACATTGAGGAGTACTACAGCCGCAGTGAATACAACTGTTATGGCTGCTGCAACAGAACCGTATTTAAGTTTTCTTTTGTTCACGGTAAATTTTTTCTTTTTATCCTTCTGTATTTCAGTTGTCTTTTCCGGATTTTCAGTATTTTTACTCATTTTAAATCAGCCTCCTTTTAATCAGCTCCAGCGGCGTTTTTCAAATACTCTTACTGTGAAGAAATTGAAAAGAACAGCTGTGCTTATAAAGAACAATACACTTGAAAGATTAAATATACCTGAAGTAAATTCAGTGTATTTGTTATAGAATGAAAGGTCTGTGAGAAGTCCTGATATAAATGAATTGTTTATATACTGTGCAAACATATCAAAAAGATAAAGCACCATAAGAGCCATAAAGCTTGCTATAGCAGATACTACCTGATTTTCTGTAAGAGATGATATAAAGCAGGCTACAGCTATAAATGCTGCTCCGAGAAGGAAAAGTGCTGCACAGTTGCTGATTACTACAGGCCATGCCACTCCTCCGAAATATTCAAGTACAAATGCATAGAGGAAATATATTGCAATACCGATTGAATAAAGAGTAAGTGCTGCAAAGTATTTTCCAAGAACTATTCCCGTAAGACTTACAGGAGCTGTAAGCAGTCCCTGTTCGGTTTTCTGTTTCTTTTCCTCGCTGAAAAGACGCATTGTAAGAATAGGTATTACTATAAGGATTATTATGAATATGCTTGAAAACAATCCTGACATATCAGTTGTTGAATATGCAAGTGAACTGTATGAAAAGAAATATCCTGAAAATGCATAGAATACTGCAAGAAATATATATGCAATTGATGAGTTGAAAAACGCACTCATTTCACGTCTGTATATAGCACCCATCAGTTATCGCCTCCGTCATTGTTTTTTTCAGCCGGTTCATCATCGCTGAAAGATATCTCCACATCTTTTATGGTTTCGATTCTGTTTTTGTCATCAACAGGTTTTGCCTGTACTGTATCGCTCATAGTGATTTTAAGGAAGATATCTTCAAGAGTAAGGTCGTCAGGCTTCATCATAAGGATATTCCAGCCCTTTGAGCTGAGAAGCTTGTTAAGAGGCCGTCTTATATCAGTACCCGGCTTTGATTCGATTTCATATTCATATACGCCGGCTTCACGCTCCATATCAGCACGGACTGAAACTACTCCGTCCATAGTTCTTACAGCCTTGTATATTTCCTCTCTCGGCCCTTCGATTCTCATAATGAGCTTATGTTCATTGCTTACAGATGCTGAAAGATTATCAGTTGTATCATCGGCAGCTATCACGCCTTTGTTTATTATTATTATTCTGTCGCATACAGCCTGAACCTCTGAGAGAATATGAGATGAAAGTATTACAGTATGTTTTTCCCCGAGATGCTTTACAAGTGAACGTATTTCAATTATCTGCTTCGGGTCAAGACCTACTGTAGGTTCATCAAGTATAAGAACAGGCGGATTGTTTATAAGAGCCTGTGCAATTCCCACACGCTGTTTATAACCCTTTGAGAGATGTTTTATGACTCTTTCATATACATCTGTTATCTTTACAAGATTACAGACTTCTTCAATATGTTTTTTTCTTGGAAGCTTGCATTTTTTAAGGTCATATACAAAATTAAGATATTCTCTTACGGTCATATCTATATAAAGCGGAGGAATTTCAGGCAGATATCCGATAAATGATTTTGCTTTTATCGGTTCTTCCATTATATCAACGCCGTTTATCTTAATGCTTCCGGAAGTTGATGAGATATAGCCGGTAAGCATATTCATGGTAGTTGATTTTCCTGCACCGTTAGGCCCTAAAAATCCTATTATTTCTCCTTCCTTTACTGAAAATGAGATGTTGTTTACAGCGAGCTTGTCACCGTAACTTTTGACAAGGTTCTGCACCTCTATCATAAGAAAACCTCCTTGTAAATACAAATCTGACACAGATTTTTTCTGCAAGAAAAATTGTATCAGTTCAATGTGATAGATTTATGATAAAATGCAAATAATATCGCAAAGCGGTAAAATGCCGCTATTGTTCTGTAGGGGCGACCATTGGTCGCCCGTTAAATTCACCGGAATTTCAGGCGGGCGACCATTGGTCGCCCCTACAATTGATAACCGTCCTGATATCATTGTTTACAGCATTTTTCAGTTCCTCAACAGAGCTGAATTTCATTTCATTTCTGAGCATTCTGTTAAGTATAACCGTTATCTTTTTCCCGTATATATCCCCTGAATAGCCAATTATATGCGTTTCAGAAAGAGGCTTTATATCCTTTTCAACTGTAGGTTTTGTTCCTATATCCGTTACAGAGAGATATTTTTTGCCGTCTATTACCGTTTCAGAGGCATATACTCCGTAATGCGGAATAAGCTGACGTTCTGAAAAGCCTATATTTGCCGTGGGCAGACCAATCGTTCTTCCAAGCTGATTTCCATAGACTACCTCTCCGTATATTTCATAGTTCCTGCCGAGCAGACGATTGGCTTTTTCTATTCTGCCGTCTGACAAAAGAGAACGTATAGCTGATGATGATACCGATATATCGCCGTCAAGCACCGGCGGAACAGCTATAACTTCAAATCCGTATTCAAGACCAAGTTCATAAAGTTCCTTATAGTCACCGGCTGCATTTTTGCCGAAACGGAAACGCTTTCCGCATACAACCTTTGATGCATTGAGTTTTTCTTTAAGTATCCTTTCAGCAAATTCAGCTGTACCCATATTTCTTACTGAATCAAATTCCGGACAGCATATATAATCAATATCAGATTTTTCAAGTATATCAAGTTTCTGCTGATTTTTATAGATATATCTGAAAGGCTTGTTATGCTTTGTCAGTATTTCTTCACTGCTGAAAGTGAAAACAGCGGTTTTAAGTCCTTCAGAACGGAAACTGCATACTTTATCAATTACTGAACGGTGACCAATATGCATACCGTCAAAAATTCCGAGAGCAACAGCTGTTTTTTCAGACAGAGCTGTATTTTCCTTTAAAATATCCTTCAAGCTTTTTTCACACCCCGTTAATCAGAAAAAATTCTTTTCAGATTTTAAAATTCCGTTTTCCATATCAGTTACGGCAGTTCCTATAAATAACCCGTCATTCCCATATACGGTATATCTTTTTTGTTCATATCCTTCACAGCTTAATCTTACGCCGTTTTTATAGAGAAATGTCTGCTTTTCATCAAGATTTATCCTTGGAAGTTCTGAAAATATGCTGTCAACAGGGATTATAAGTTCTTCAAGACGATTTTCCTCATACATTTTCTGTACATTTTCAAAATCCGTGCAGTCATCAAGAGTAAAACCGTTTGATGATGTTCTTACAAGGCTTGTCATAGCAGCTCCGCATGAAAGTTCCTGACCGATATCATGTATTATTGTACGCACATATGTGCCTTTTCCGCATTTTATATTAAGGATTCCTGTCTGTGAATCTTCATCAAATTCAGTTATTTCAAGTTTTGAAACAGATGCTTCACGTTTCGGAACATCAATTGTTATCCCTTTTCTTGCGAGCTTGTAAAGACGCTGACCATTTACTGATACAGCTGAATACATAGGCGGAGTCTGCATTATAGTTCCTGTAAAATGCGGCAGAACTGATTTTATATCATCAGCTGAAACCTTTTTGTCATAGCTTTTTATTATATTTCCGGTTGTATCCTGAGTATCAGTTTCAATTCCCAGTCTGAATCCGGCTGTATAGCTTTTTTCATTGTATGGAAGAATATCACAGGCTTTTGTAGCTTTTCCCACGAATACAGGAAGAACTCCTTCAGCCATAGGGTCAAGAGTTCCTGCGTGACCGAGCCTTTTTATCCTGATTATTCCTCTTAATTTTGCGATTACATCAAATGATGTAAAGCCTTTCGGCTTATTCATGCATAAAATACCATTCAACTGTTTTTATCCTCCAGATATTTTTGTACTGCTTCGACAAGCTGATTTTTTACATCTTCCGCACTGCCGTATATCTTGCAGCCGGCTGCATTCACATGACCGCCTCCGCCGAATGTTTTACATATTTCAGAAACATTGACATCATTGGGAGAACGCATTGATATCTTGAAGAATCCGCCTTCCTTTTCCTTCATTGTAACGGCTGCCTTTACCCCTTCAACCTGAAGCATTATTCCGGCAATGCCTTCAAGCTCCTGACTTTTTACTCCAAGTTCATTCATAAGGTCAAGAGTTACACAGATTACTGCACAGGTATCATCAAGGAAATATTCAGCTCTTTTGAAAATTTCATATTCAAGCTCAATTCTTCCCTTGGATTTTATTTCTATCATCTGTCTTGTAATCCATGCATAGTTTATTTTATTGTTCTGCATGAGTTCAGAAGCTATTCTGTGAGTATCGGCATTTGTACAGCTGTATCTGAAACAGCCGGAATCCGTTACTATTCCGGTATATATGCATTCAGCGGTATCATCGTCACAGTCGCCGAAAAGCTCCATTGATATTCTGTAGATATTCTCACAGTTTGCCGCAGCTCCTGCACAGAGATATACATTTTCCGCATATCCGGTATTTGAGATATGATGGTCAATGCAGAGATTTACTCTGTCGCCGTATAATTCATCAAGAGAACCAAGAAGCTGTCTGTCAGCAACATCAACTGATATTATATATTCAGGTTCAAAATCCTCATCAGTATATTTTTCTTTAAGGAAACTGTATCTTGACGGAATTTCATCTGAACAGAGTACTTTTGAACGCTTGCCGAGTCGTCTGAGTATATGATAAAGACCATATGCAGAGCTTATTGTATCGCCGTCCGGACTCTGATGTGTGAGTATATATGCATTTCTGCACTTGCTGAGCAGCGATGCAGTCTGTTTCAGATTTATCAGCATAAAAAACCTCCTTTTATCCATTATGCCGGAAGCTTCTGAAACTTCCGGCATTGGGCTTATATAAAAATAAATGCAAATCAGATTTACATTCATTTAACGCAAATTCGATGATAAAATTTTATGAATAAAACAATAAATCTTCCTTATTTTCTGTAGGGGCGACCATTGGTCGCCCGTTGCAGTTTACCGGAATTTTAGTCGGGCGACCAATGGTCACCCCTACAGGAAAAATACATCGATTGGTGTTCATTTATTGAATTTTTTGTAGGGGCGAACTGTGTTCGCCCGTTGGGTTTACCAGAATTTTGAACGGGCGACCAATGGTCGCCCCTACAAAACAAATCTGCATTTCAACAGAAACAATACATCAAATTGGCGTTAATACGATTACAGGCGGCAGTTTGCCGTTTATTTTTCAAAATCCCTTATTATCTGATTGATTTCAGCACTGTGTTCAATTGAATCATCAGCAATGAATTTTAAGTCAGGGCATTTTCTCATGTGCAGTCTTGCAAAAAGTTCACGCTTGATATATCCTGAGGCACTTGTAAGACCTTCAGCAGAAAGTTTTGCCTTTTCCATGCCTTCATAGCATGAAATATATACCTTGCAGTGTGACATATCATTTGAAAGACTGACATTTACAATAGTTGTCATCGGGTCAATTCTCGGGTCTTTAAGCTCTCTGAGAATTGCTGTGAGTTCACGCTTTATATCTTCGCCGAGTCTTCCGACTTTGAAGCTTGCCATAATAAAACGCTCCTTTCTATTTCTTTTTTGTTTCAAAATTATCTTTATATACCATAACAGTTCCGTCAGAATTCAGCAGAGGACATATTCCTCCGCTGTATCCGTTCTGATATGCAAGATAAGCGACACCTGTTTCAGTATCTCTTATAACCTGTATACTTTCAACGACTCCCTGAGTATAGATTATTTCAAATCTTTTTTTGTTCATGGCTTAGTCCTCTCTGTATTCCTCTATGATGTATGCTTCAAAGATATCGTCTTCCTTGACATCAGAGAATTTTTCAAGGCTTATGCCGCATTCAAAGCCTTCAGCAACTTCCTTTACTGAATCTTTAAAACGCTGGAGTCCGCTTATTTCATCATCAGCTACAACAATGCCGTCACGGACAACTCTTATGCGGCAGTTTCTTGTTACCTTGCCGCTGAGTACATAACAGCCTGCAACCATTCCGACATTTGATATCTTATACATCTGACGTACTTCAATTCTTGCAAGTTCAACTTCTCTTGTCTTTGGAGCAAGCATACCCTTCATGGCTGTGCTTATTTCCTCGATTGCATCGTATATAATTCTGTAAAGTCTTATATCAACGCCGTCACGTCTTGCATTTTCATTTGCAACAGGGTCAGGTCTTACATTGAAGCCTACAATTATAGCATTTGATGCATTTGCAAGCATAACATCACTTTCTGATACAGCTCCTACGCCGCCGTGAATAACCTTTACCCTTACTTCATCATTTGAAAGCTTTTCAAGTGACTGCTTTACGGCTTCAACAGAACCCTGTACATCGGCTTTTACAATGATAGGAAGTTCCTTGATTTCACCCTGTGCTATCTGACTGAAAAGATTGTCAAGAGTTACTTTCTGATATGAGTTGAACTGTTCCTGTTTGGCTTCATGTTTTCTCTGTTCAACAAGTTCTCTTGCAAGCTTTTCATCTGTTACGGCATTGAATATATCGCCTGCACTCGGAACTTCTGCAAGACCTGTTATTTCAACCGGAGTTGAAGGGCCGGCTGCCTTTACTGTTCTTCCTTTGTCATTTGTCATTACACGGACTCTGCCGACAGCAGTTCCTGCAATTATAACATCTCCCTGATGGAGAGTACCATTCTGTATGAGTATTGTTGCAACAGGTCCTCTTCCCTTATCAAGACGGGCTTCAATAACTGCACCCTTTGCAAGACGGTTCGGATTGGCTTTAAGCTCACGCATTTCAGCTACAAGCAGTATATCCTCAAGGAGTTCATCAATTCCTTCTCCTGTCTTTGCGGATACCGGTACACAGAGAACATCTCCGCCCCATTCTTCAACAACAAGTTCATGTTCGGTGAGTTCCTGTTTTACCTTTTCAGGATTTGCACCTTCCTTATCCATCTTGTTGATTGCAACGATAATTGAAACTCCTGCGGCTTTTGCATGGTTTATTGATTCAACTGTCTGAGGCATTATTCCGTCATCAGCTGCTACTACGAGAACTGCTATATCAGTTACATTCGCACCTCTTGCACGCATTGATGTGAATGCTTCATGTCCCGGAGTATCAAGGAATGTTATATTCTTTCCCTGATAGTTCACCTGATATGCACCGATATGCTGAGTAATTCCTCCGGCTTCTGAATCAGTTACATTTGAATTTCTTATTCTGTCAAGGATAGATGTCTTGCCGTGGTCAACGTGACCCATTACAACTACTACAGGATTTCTTTCTTCGAGCATATCCTCATCATCGCTGTCATCGATAAGGCGTTCCTCAATAGTTATAATAACTTCCTTTTCAACTACAGCACCGAGTTCTTCGGCTACGAGTGATGCGGTATCAAAATCTATCTCCTGATTGATTCCAGCCATTACTCCGAGTCCCATAAGTTTCTTTATAACTTCGCTTACAGTGACTTTAAGTCTTGAAGCAAGTTCGCTTACAACGATACTGTCAGGAATAAGGACTTTAAGCTGCTGTTTTCTTGCTCTTTCGAGTTCAAGCCTGCGGAGTCTTTCGGCTTCGCTCTCACGCTTGTTTGAGAACTGATGTTTGTTTTTCTGTGAAGATTTCTGAGTAATTTTCTGTTTTTTTGTATAATTGTCCTTATGTTTGTTTGCAGGAGCTATCTGTTCATATCTTTCATTGTATTTATCGAGTTCAACATAGCTTCCTCTTGTATCTACTGTACGGCGTACAGTCTGTGATGATACTGATGTATCTGAAGCGAGATTTGCATTAAGTCTTGTTTTTTCGCCTCGTGGCTGCGGCTTATGTTTTTTCTCATTATTTCTGTTATTGTTTTTCTGTTCGGCAGCAGATTTGTTATTGTTATGGTTCTGGGCAGGTTTGCTGCCAGTATTGTTCTGGTTCTGCTGAACAGTTTTTTTAGGTTCAGTGGTTTCGCTGCGGTTTTTAGCAGTATTCTGGTTATCGGCTGATTTTTTTCTTGGATTTTCGGGACGTTTTTCTCCCTGCGGTCTGTTGGTTTTTTTATGAGCATTTGCTTTTGGTTTCTGCACTGACTTAGCCTCCTGTATGGTCTTAATAGTTTTTGTTTCCTGCGGTTTTGTTCGGGATTTAAAGTAATCATCAAAGCTTTCAACCTGATTTTTCTGTGAAAAATAATCAAGCACCAGGTTGACTTCTTCCTCACTTATATTAGAGGCAGGTTTTTTCTTTGTTTCTGAAAATCCTTCCAGCAGCTCTGTTATCTCCTGACTCGGAAGATTCAGGTCTTTGGCAAGGTCATTAATTTTTACTTTTTTAACCACTAAAATCAACCTCCTGTTTTATAAGTCAGCGTCCGGAAGGATAGTTTTTTTCAGCCTTTAATCTGACTGGCAAGCTCTCCGAAACGCCTGGCGAATCCTTTGTCGCATACTGCTGCAACCGCAGCCTTTCTGTTGAAATACAGTTCTGCCTCACTGCATTTCATACCGGTTTTTATCACCGGAATACTGCCGCTTATATTCATGATTTTCTTTAAAGTATTGTCAGAAATATCTTCAGAAATCAGAATACAGCAGGCACTGCCGTCTGAAACTGCATTTTTTGCTGCATCAAATCCGATAATCAGCTTACCGGCTTTTCTGCATATAGTCATAAGGTTAATTATTTTCTGCTGACAGTTCATTTTCCATCACCTCATAAAATTCATCGGAAACAGCACATGAAAATGATTTTTCAAATTTTCTGGCTTTTCTTGCGGCTCTGAGGCACTGGATATTTCTGCAAATATAAGCACCTCTGCCGGATTTTTTTCCTGTGAAATCGAGGGATACAGTACCGTCAGGAGCTTTGACTACTCTGACAAGCTCTTTTTTGGGTTTTGCTTCTCCGCAGCCGCAGCACATTCTCAAAGGAATTTTTTTATTTGGCATAATTCTTTACCGTACCTTTTTATTCTCCGTCAGCCGCAGCAGGCTGTTCCGGAACTGATTTTGCACCTGATTCGGAATTGATATCGATTTTATATCCTGTAAGCTTTGCAGCAAGCTTTGCATTCTGACCCTTGTTTCCGATAGCGAGTGAAAGCTGGCTGTCAGGGACGATTACAGTACATGATTTTGAACCGTCCTCTGCAAGAGTTACGCTTAAAACCTCTGACGGAGCAAGAGATTTTGCGATAAATTCCTCCGGCTTGTCGCTGTATGTTATGATATCGATTTTTTCGCCGTTGAGTTCATTTACAACCGCTGTTATTCTTGAACGCTTAGGGCCTATGCACGCACCTACTGCGTCAACATCAGGGTTATGTGAACATACGGCAATTTTTGTTCTTGAACCCGGTTCTCTTGAAATTGATTTGATTTCAACAGTTCCGTCATATATTTCAGGAACTTCAATTTCAAAAAGACGTTTTACAAGGTCTCTGTGTGTTCTTGAGATTTTTATGATAGGTTTCTTTTCCTTATTGGTAATACCGGTGATATATACTTTTATATTCTGACCTTCTTTAAGTACTTCCCCCGGAATCTGTTCATTCTTAAAGAGATAGAGTTCAGTTTTATCATATATGAGGGTAGCAGTGCCTTTTGGTTCAATCTGAGTTATTCTGGCAGTGATACATTCATTTTCCTTATCCTGAAACTGAGCAAGAAGTTTTTCTCTGCTGATTTCCTTGAGGTCTGTTCTGATAGACTGTTTTGCTGACTGTGCGGCTGCACGGCCGAACTGTGATGTATCTATTCTTACAGCACATATGCCGCCTACATATGCATTCGGGTCTATGCGTCTTGCATTATGGATATTTATTTCGCTGTCGTCAAGCGGTTCATCATCAACGACTGTTTTAAGAAGACTTATATCAAAATCCTTTGTTTCCGGATTAATGTTGATATTGATATTTTCGCAGTCCGGATAAGCCTTCCTGACAGCTTTTGTGAGTGCTGATTTGACCTTTTCTATCAAAGTTTCCACGGAAACACCGTTTTCTGCTCCAAGCACTGAAAGAGCATCAAAAAAACCCTTGTTCATTTTTGTTAGCAACCTCCTGTAATATGCGGTTATACTACCGCATTATAAAAAAATATTTTTTATGGATTTCAGCTGAAATCCTCATATAATCTTACATATGAAATCTCTGAAAAAAGAGCCTCCATATTGCTTTCATCATCACCGATAATTAATTTATCCCTGTCAAATTCTTTAAGGATTCCGGTAAAATCCCTTTCACCCTCATACGGGCGTATAAGATGTACTCTTACAGGTTTTCCGAGTGAAAGCTCAAAATGCTTTTCTCTTATAAGTTCTCTTTCAAGACCGGCAGAACCGACTTCAAGTATATAGCTCTGCGGAATCGGGTCTTTTTCGTCAAGAATTTTACTGAGAGGGCGGCTGATTGCTTCGCAGTCATCAATGGATATTCCGTCCTCCTTGTCGATGAATACTCTGAGATACCATAAAGCCCCTTCTTTTTCAAGCCTTATATCCCATATATCAAGACCAAGTTCATCAGCAAGAGGCTGAGCAAGTTCAGATACTTTCTGTTCTGTACTTCCGTATTTTTTCAACTTCATATATATCCCTCCTTAAATCAGCTTTCCCCTACATAAATGAAAGACCGGAAGGGGTTTCCGGTCTTTGGGCAAAATCTATCGTACTATCGGTATTATACCATATATTTTTTTTAAAATCAAGTGTTTTGCGTTCTCTTGACATAAAAAATTTAACAGTATTAAAGCATTTGCTGTGAAAATCATGTTTACTCTCACTTCATATTATTATGATTTGTTGATATTGACAATCCGCATAAATATTTTATTTAATTTTTTATAAAAATAGTTGAAAATATTTTTATTATATGTTATAATATCAGCAATATATTTATTTTAATTAAATAATTAAAAAGGAGAAAATTATGGAAACCAGAATGCATGAAATAAGCTCAGCTCATAACAATGATATCAAGATATCTGTTATACCGGGTCACTTCGCAACAAACCACTCACATGTAAACTATTACGTTGACCTCACAAAAATCAAAACCAATCAGAAGGCTGCAAAGGAAGCAGGCAAGGAACTTGCTGAAAAATACAGTGCTTCAACATCTATTGATACTATAGTATGTCTTGAAGGTACAGAAATACTTGCAGCATTTATTGCCAATGCTCTTACACAGCATGGTGCAGGCATGAATGTCGGCAAGGAGATAAATATTATTACTCCTGAACTCAATATGAACAATCAGATGATTTTCAGAGATAATATTCAGAGTATGGTTTATAATAAACAGATTCTTCTGCTTATGTCATCTGTATCAACAGGAAAAACTATACGCCGCTCAGTTGACTGCCTCAGATATTATAACGGCAAACTCGCAGGAGTTGCTGCTATATTCAGTGCGGTTGATGAAGTTGACGGTGCAAAGATAACATCATTGTTCAAGGAACAGGATATTCCGGACTATGAAACTGAACTTCCGTCACACTGCCAGATGTGTGCAGCCGGCAGGAGAGTAGAAGCTATTATAAACAGTTTCGGCTATTCAAAAATTTAATTGTATTTCTGTAGGGGCGACCATTGGTCGCCCGTTTGTTTTACCAGAATTTTATGCAAACAACCAACCGTTTTAACATACAGAAAACAAATATCGAA
>DJFA01000064.1:0-1129 GCA_002431975.1 Ruminococcus sp. UBA5884 | reverse complement strand
GACCAATGGTCGCCCCTACAAACGAATTTGAATTTCAGATGAATGAATAACAGAAAATAACCATCAAATTGTTGTTAAAAAATCCGGTCAGACTATATCAGTCCGGCCGGATTATTTTTTAATCTTCCTTTTCCTTGCTTCTGTACATTACTCTTGATTCAACATCTGTGAGTTCTGTAGGAACTTCAGATTTTTCGCTCCATTCGCTCCAGTTGCTCCAGTCGCTGAATCCTTCCTTTTCAAAATAGTATGTAAGACCATTCATTGAACGGCTTCTGTATTTATACCACTGTGTTTCAAATGAACCGTATTTGAGAGGGTAATCAGTGCCGTCTATTCTGTATGTTATCATATGTATATTTGACCTGATTTTATCGCCGGCAGGAGTTTCAGCTACTGCATTTTCAGAAGCCGGTGACCATGCAACAATTGTTTCCCTTACATTGTTGTATGAGATTGTTTCACGGTATTCCCAGTCATTTTCATTTGTATCATTATTGAAATAAAGTGCTGACTCAAGAGAACAGAATGAATTTCTTACAATGCTGCTTTTGCCCTTATAGAACCAGCCGCAGTATTTGAATCCGATAAGATTTTCTGTCATTTCGCATATTTCAGAAGTTTTTCTCGGGATATTGGTGAAATACTGTTCAGTATTCCAGTCACTGTAATCCTTTTTGCTGTCGCAGAGAGTATATCCTTCCATTGAATCTGAAACAGAACTTGTTTTCTTATCAGTTATTTTCTTTCTTGTTCTTGTTCTGTATTCAGTTTTTGATTCAATTTCATTATTTTCTGAATCAGGTTCATTTTCAGACCAGTCGCTCCATGTTCCGCAGCTTACAACAAGTTTTATTACAGTATCAGGAGAAACCTGACTTCCGGCAGCTTCGCTCTGTGAGATTATTTCGCCCTTTGGAGTTTTGTCATTGTTTTTTCTGGTTATTTCATATTTAAGACCTGTCCTGTCAAGCATAAGCTTTGCAGTTTTAAGGTCAAGTCCTACGCATGAAACTACTCTTACAAGAGCAGGTTTATTTTCCTGAGCAGAATTATCAGTATATGATGGTTTTACAACAGACGGCTGAGGCTTCTGAACTGGAGCAGAATTATCTGCATATGACGGTTT
>DJFA01000075.1 GCA_002431975.1 Ruminococcus sp. UBA5884 | reverse complement strand
TTTCTGTACGGAAAATTATTGGTTAACAGATAAAATCATTGATAAACCATAACGGGCGAACACAGTTCGCCCCTACAGAATCCCACATTTTCAATTATAAAATTTCGTTATCGGATTGGCATTCAAAAACCGTTAATCTGACTATATAAATAAAGATATATGTTCATTTTACACAAATAATCGTGCTGACCTTGACAAAATATTACTGAATGTATATAATTTATTCAGGGACTTTTTTTATATGGGCAGAGGAGGAACTTTTTATGAAATTTAAAAAAATAATTTCAGCAGTATCAGCGGCAGCAATGCTTTTCAGTCTTGCAGGAACTATCCCGACTGAAACAGCTGAAGCGGCTTCTGATATAAATTACGCTGAGGCTTTACAGAAATCTCTCTTTTTCTATGAATGTCAGCAGGCAGGCGAACTTCCTGACTGGAACAGAGTCGAATGGAGAGCTGATTCCACAACCGATGATTTTATACCCGGAGGCTGGTACGATGCCGGCGACCATGTAAAATTCAATCTCCCGATGGCATATTCTGCCTCAATGCTTGCATGGGGTCTTTATGAATATGGTGACGGAGTAGAAAAAGTAGGTCAGTTTGAAACTTATCAGAATAATCTTGAATATGCTCTTGATTACCTTGCCGCCTGCGACCTCGGAGATGAAATCGTATTTCAGGTTGGCAACGGTACAGAAGACCATACCTGGTGGGGTCCTGTGGAACTTTATGCTTATGGCATAAATGAAGGTTCTGTATATAAAAGACCTTACTATACGGCAAGTGAAGGCTGTTCAGCCGTATTTGCCGAAATGGCGGCAGCTCTTGCGGCAGGTTCTGCGGCTCTCAAGGGAAAAAGCAGCAAGACTGACGGCTATCTTGAACATGCTGTTCATATCTTTGAAATGGCTGACGCTTCAAAGAGTGATGATTACTACAATGACAGCAATGCCGCCGGATTCTACCGTTCATCTCATTTCTATGATGAACTTTTCTGGGCTGCAAACTGGTTATATATTGCTACAGGCGAACAGCAGTATCTTGACAAGGCAACATCATATATACCTAATCTTGGTCTTGAACTCGGTACAAGCGAACTCAAATACAGCTGGGGTCAGTGCTGGGACGATGTTCAGCAAGGCGGTATGCTTCTTTACGCACGTTCAACAAAGGATACAAAATATATAAATCAGGTTAAAAAACATCTCGATTACTGGAACAATGATGTTGAAAAGCTTGATGGCGGTTTAAGATGGCTTACCACATGGGGTTGTCTGAGATATGCTGAAACTGCCGCATTCCTTGCAGCTGTTGCAAGCGATACTCTTCTTACAGGCTCTGATGCTGAAAAATACAAGGATTTCTATGAAACACAGATAAATTATGCTCTCGGCGACAATCCTCTCAATTTCAGCTTTGAAGTAGGATACAGTGATTCATATCCTCTTAATCCTCATCACAGAACTGCTCACGGCTCATGGAAAAATGATATATATGAACCGGTTACAAACAGGCATATACTGTATGGTGCATTGGTAGGAGGCCCTAATCAGGACGGAACTTATGAAGATGACAGAAACAACTATATAAACAATGAAGTTGCTACTGACTATAACGCAGGATTTACTGCTATGCTCTGCAAGATGGTTGACGAATACGGCGGTCAGACTGACCCTGATTTCCCTGAACCTGAAACAAGAGATGAGGAATTTTATGTTGAAGCCATGATAAAACAGTCATCTGAATCAGGAATTACTCTCAGCCTTAAATTTACCAACCATACCGCATGGCCGGCAAGAGTCGTTGACAATCTTTCATACCGCTATTACATGGATTTAAGTGAGGTTATCGCTGCCGGGTTCAAACCGGAAGATGTTGCAGTAAGAGTTGACCGTGACCAGAGTGCAATGTATTCAGATGTAACTCCGGCTCAGATTTCAGGTATACAGCATTATGACGGCAATATCTATTACATAGAAGTCACATATCCTGATGGCAGAGCCGCTATGCCTATTTCTACAGGCCGCTGCCAGTGTGAAACAATGCTTGCTCTTGTATTCCCGAATTACGGCACAGGCTGGGACGCTTCAAATGATTATTCAAATATCGGTCTTAATGAAGATGATGGAGTTATAAGCCATAATATTACAGTATATGAAAACGGTACTCTCATATTCGGAACTGAACCGGACGGAACAACCGGAAACGGTTCTATTTCAGCTAATCCGAGCGGTTCTTCAGACAAACCATCTGTTTCAGACGTAAAAGGCGACCTGAACAATGATTCAAAAGTCAATATTCAGGATATTCTGCTTATGAAAAAACATATACTTAATATATCAGCTCTTTCTTCAAAAAATCTTAAAAATGCTGATATAAATTCTGATGGTTCAGTAAATATCATAGATTTGGTGCTTATGCTTCGTGAAGTTATAAAATAACGCAAATTCGATGGTCATTTTTTATAATTCGTTCATTTGAAATTCAGATTCATTTTGTAGGGGCGACCATTGGTCGCCCGTTGCAGTTTCCTAGAATTTCAGACGAAAAACCAATGATTTTAT
>DJFA01000088.1:53111-64132 GCA_002431975.1 Ruminococcus sp. UBA5884 | reverse complement strand
TTGGTTATCAGCATGAAATTCTGGTAAATGCAACGGGCGACCAATGGTCGCCCCTACCGGAAATAATTGTTAAATTTTAATTTTTTATATCTGTTTCATGAGCCTGAGCGTCATAAAATGTATGTTTGAGTCTTGATTCATAATCATTTTCAAGCAGCGGCTTATCAAAGAAATATCCCTGAGCCATATCGCAGTTGAGATTCTGAAGGAATTTGACGTGTTCAGGAGTTTCAACGCCTTCTGATACCACTTCAATATCAAGCTCCTTAGCCATTCTTATGACATTTTTTATTATTATCTCCTCACGCTTGCTTATATTTCCGTCAGCGTTGAGGAATGATTTATCAAGCTTTAAAACATCTATGGGCATTTCCTTGAGCATATTAAGTGATGAATAGCCTGTGCCGAAATCGTCCATTGAAACCATTATTCCGACATCTTTGAGTTTCATTATTATATCTCTTATCTGAACAGAATTATCAGTATATGAAGTTTCAGTAAATTCTATTTCAAGATATTTCGGAAGAATGCCGTTTTTAACGACAACATCGGTTATATCGTCAACGATATGCGGGTTATCGGTATGAAGCTTTGAGAAATTGACAGATATTTTTACAGGTTCAATATCATGTTCAATCCAGCTTTTTATTTTTTTGCATACAACATCAAGCACATAGAAATCAAGCTGACAGACAAAACCGTTTTTTTCAAATATCGGTATAAATGACATAGGCGGGATAAGCTTTCCGCCTCGTTTCCATCTGACAAGAGCCTCCGCACCGGTCATTTCATAGGTATTGAGGTTTACTTTAGGCTGATAGCATACAATAAATTCGCCGTTTTCAAGAGCCTTATACATATTGGCTTCGATTTCCTTTTCATACATTATCATATGCCTTACTTTTTCATCATAATAAACGATAGTTGATGATGAAAGATTTCTTTTTGACATAGTCATAGCAATATTTGCATTTTCAATTGACTGTGACATAAGCTGTTCAGGAGAAATTGTTTCATCGAATTTTATTTCTGAAAGGTTTGCGATACCTGCATGGAATGTGAGGTCATACTCCTCCTCCAAGCCGTTTTTGCTGACAGCGTTCACAGAAAATTTTGATATCATTTTAATGAATATTGCAAGATAGTTTTTATTTATGCAGACAAGAAAATTATCTCCTCCAAGATGTGCAAAAAATGAATCGCTGTCAAGGAAAGTTTTTATTTTTCTGATTATTATGCTCATTACTCTGTTTCCCTGGTCATGACCATATTTGCGGTTTACTATTTTAAAATCCTTGACATTCATGAATACGAGAGCATAATTATCCTTTTTATTTTCCTTGAAAAGGCAGTAAAGTTTTCTTTTAAAGCCGTCAATTGTAAGTATTCCCGTGCGGACATCAACAGTTCCTGCATTTTCAATAATGCTTTCATACTTTGATTTTGAAACGAATGTATATATCACTTTTGAGAATGCACTGAGGTTTCTGAGTTCAGTTTCTGAAAGATTTTTTGATTTATCCAGTTTTACTTCAATGCATACAGTAATTCCTTCATTTTTTCCGTATACAAATTTCTGGACTGAAATATCAGTAAAATCAGCTTTTTCATTTGCAAAAACAGTTTCTTTTATGGTTTTGTGAGCCGGTGAGCTTATGCTGATATCAGCCTGAATTATGCCGAACATATCAGAAGCCTTTGAAAATGCCGTACCTGCACTCTGAAATATATTTTCGGATTCAAAGAGTATATCTATTATTTCAGAAAAGTCTGTAATCTGCAGCGGACTTGTATTCAACATAAAAAATCCCCTTTTATAAATATATTCCTATTATACTACATATTTTTTCAGAAATCAATAATTTTTATGTAAATAACTCTAAAATTATTCACATTTTGAAATAAATTAGTCATTTTGTTGAAAACAATCTGTTTTTAAACGAAATATATGGTATAAGTCCAATATAAATTCAGCATAACAAAGGAACAATTTTCCCTGTTATGCTGAATTTTATTTTAACATAAATTTGAAAATAAGTATCTGATATCAATGCACTTATTCTTTCAAATCAGCGGTAAACTGTTTTAATTTTCTGTTCAGTTCGGCAGCCGGCAGACCTACAACATTATAGAAATCGCCGTCAATTTTTCTGACGAAAAGTCCTCCAAGACCCTGTATGCCATAAGCTCCCGCCTTGTCTGAGGGTTCTCCTGTGGCAATGTAGTCATTTATTTCAGAATCTGAAAGTTCATAAAATTCAACATATGTCTGAGATGAAAATGACATTGATTTTCCGCCATAGCAAAGGCATACGCCTGTTATTACCCTGTGAGTCTTTCCTGAAAGCATACGAAGCATTTCAGCGGCATTTTTTTCATCAGAAGGCTTTCCTAAAATTTTACTGTCATATATGACAACGGTATCACAGCCTATGACAAGTGAATCTTTATTATTTTCAGCGACCTGAAAAGCCTTTGCTGATGCAAGATATTCAGCAGCCTTGTCACAGCTTATTCCGTCAGGCAGAGTTTCATCTGCTGATGACGGACATATTTCAAATTCATCGTATATTTTTTTAAGCAGTTCTTTTCTTCTCGGAGATGCGGAAGCAAGAATTATTTTCATATCATGACACCGCCTGTTCTGCTGAATCAGAGGTCAGTACTGATGAGTCAGCAGAGGAATCAACCGGATTTCCGTCATCATCAACGATTACATAGTCATCAGGTATATCAAATACAACATCGCTGAAAACAGGATATTCAAAATCAAATATTCTGCCGTCTGAAATTCTTTCAGCCTGAAGCAGCTTATCATACTGAACAGCTATTTTCCACTGTATAACCTCACCTGATTCAGGGTCATTATAGTCATAGTAGTCATAGTTTATAAGCTCTTCACCTTCACCATATGAAACATTGTTTGTAAGAGTTCCGTTTACAACAGTCTGTTTATATATTGTATTAAGGAGTTCCCTTGCATAGTTCATATCAGTGGTATCATTTTCAATACATCTCATTTCTCCTGAGCCGACCAAATCTATATAGTATGTGAGATTCCCAAGTCTTATTACTCCTGACTGGATATTTGCCATGGTAGTACCGAGAAATTCACGGTCACCGTCCTTTGCGTAATAGAAATTGAAATTCATATCCTGATATGTGATTTTTATGGCATACTGCTCCTGATTTATAAAATCGTCCATAACGATTCTTGAAGTTTCGGTATTCATTGTTTTTTTCTCACCGCAGCCTGTCATTGAAGCAAACAGGAGTGCAGCGGAAATAATAACTGCCGGAAATTTATATTTCATATCTACATAACCTTTCATTGATAAAATACAGCGGTATAATTATACTACAGCCTGTGAATTATGTCAAATATCCTTATTGTTTTTTTTGAGATATCTCACATCTTTGCCTGTAAATTTGAGATAATCATAAAGGCAGCCCAGCCTTGATATAATTCTTGCATCATATCTTTCCTCAATCTCAATATGTGTCAGATTGGTGGTTATTATGACAGGCAGGGAACGGTTAAGCCTTGTATCAATTATATTGTATATTGTTGCAGCAGAAAATCTGGTATCATATTCTGCACCGAGGTCATCAATTATAAGCAAATCAGAGCTTAAAATAAGTTCCAGAGTATCTTTTCCGGATAAATCACGTCCGAAATGTTCATTTTCTATCTGTCTTAAAAAATTTATCGCTGAATCATAGCTTACACTGAAACCTTTTTTAAGCACTTCATTGGCAATTGCAAGCGAAAGATGAGTTTTTCCAAGACCTGTATTTCCGTACATAAGGATATTGCGTGAAGTTTTCGGAGAAAAATTCTCAGCATAGTCAACGCAGTATCTGTATATTTTCTCCATACTTTCATAATTATTTTCATTTTTAAGGTAATCAAGACTGAATGTTTCAAAGCTTGAAAGAGCCATATGTGAATTAGTGTTAAGTTCATCAGCAGAAAGTTTTTTTATAAGTTCCTTGAAGCAGCTGCATCTTTTTCCGTTGCTGTATCCGGTATCATCGCATTCGGGGCAGGTATATTGTATTTCAAGGTAATTTTCAGGATATCCGTTTTTTTTCAGATATGAACGGATTATCGCCTGAGCCTGACGGTTATCACGTCTTTCCTTTTCAATTTTTTTCTCAACATCAGTTCCGTCCTGAATTATCTTGAAAAGACGCTGACTGAGATTTGAAAGATGAACTCTGTTAAGTTCAGCGATTTCAGGGATTTTTCTTTCAACTTCATTGACTCTCATAGTTCTTTTTACTTCGGCATCAGTTCTTCTCTGGAAGATTATCTCCTCAGCCTTTGCATAAATATTTTCTGACAAAATCACTCACCAGCCTTTTTAAGTTCCTCATAATTTATAGCAAATTTTTCAAATTCATCAATGTCATATGACTGTTTTTTACGTTTTTTAGGCGTATTTCTTGAATTATTCCTGTTGTAAGTTCTTTTCGGAGGCGGATTATTCTTTTCAAATTCGGTAATATCATTACAGCTTGAAATACCTTTTTCATTCCATGACATTATTATTGAATTCATATAAGGCATTGAAAATCTGCCGATACTGTCCATAGTTCTGTTATATGCACATTCAACAAGTTCGCTGCTTATATTTTTATCATACCAGTTTTTAATTATTTCGCTCTGGTTTGCAGACGGCTTTGAATTTATTCCAAGTGAAAAGAGTATTTTCTTTTCATATGCATCAAAGAGCTGATGACGCTGTATTTCATTCTGTGCATCATCAAGAGTGCATATATTTTTCTCCTGCCATTCAAATGCAACTCTTTCAATATAAAGGACATTGTTTTTTCCAAGAGATACGCAGTACTGAATAAGCATAAGTATCACATCTATACTGAGTCCCAGATATTCATGCATCCATATCAGTGAACGCTGGTCTGTATTGTTGAGCATTCGTCCGAAAGTTGCTTCAGCCGTTGTGAAAAGATATCTTATCTGTTCAGAGGAACGTACTCTTTCAGCTATTTCAGTTGGTCTTAAATTAAAATGCTGACTTGAAGTTTCAACAGCCGGTGGATTTGGTCTGTTTTCAGCCGCAGGAGGCTGTGAAACAGCTCCATTACCGCCTGAAAGGACTCCTACACTTTCCCAGAAATTGAATGCATCATCAATTGTTTCATCATTTATATTAAGAGCAGCTGCTATTTCATTTTTATCTATTTTTCTGTTGCCGTTTCTTAAAACATAGAGCAGAACCTTTACTGCCTGACCGCTTGCAAGCTTTATATACTCGTCAACAACACAGTCAGGAACTGCAAACAGACTGCCCCACGAGCCTGTATTAACAATATAGTCCATAGTTCAATAAGATTCAACTCCTTTTTTATCCATAGTACTGTGAAGCATCTGAATAAGATAATTCATCAAAATTGTGTTATTATCTTCTTATTATATCATTATTGATTGTCTTTTGCAAACCCCATTTTTTGCAGCTATTTATAAAAAAGAGCCTGTTTTCACTGTTGACAACAGTTTAAAAATGCTTTATAATTATTTAGATATAAATTTTATTTAAGGAGATTGAATTATGGCTGCAAAAAAACAGATGTCCAGAGCCGGATTTGAAAAGCTTGAACAGGAACTCTCTTACCTTATTACCGTAAGACGTGCCGAAGTCGCTCAGAAACTTAAAGAAGCCCGTTCATTCGGTGACCTTTCTGAAAACGCTGAATACGATGAAGCAAAAAATGAACAGGGTATCCTCGAAGCTACCATTGCCGAACTCGAAAACACAATCGCAAATGCTGAAGTTGTTGACGATGACAGCATTTCAGTAAATGAAGTCGGCGTAGGTTCAATTATAACCGTTCTCAGAAGCGGTGCTGAAAAATCTGAAACACTCCAGATAGTAGGTTCAACTGAAGCTGACCCTGCAAACGGAAAAATATCCGATGAATCACCTATCGGAAAAGCCGCTATGAAAAAGAAAATTGGTGACAAATTTATCGTTGATGCTCCTATCGGTGAGCTTCAGTTTGAAATACTTGAAATTACAAAGTAAAAAATTTATATAAATGAGGTATTTTTAATGAGTGACAACCAGAATACAAATACAGCTCCTGTTACTGAACAGGATATAAATATATTAAAGAAAATACGTATAGAAAAGCTTGACGAGCTTAAAGCCAGTAACAAGAATCCTTATGAAATAACTAAATACAACGTTACTTCAAGCAACAAGGACGCAAAGGCTGCATATGAAAAGTCTGAATCAGAACTTAAAGCTCAGGTTGGTGATGATGAGGAAGCATTAAAAAATCTTCTTGCTGAAAACAGAATCCATGTTTCAATTGCCGGAAGAATTATGAGCTGGAGAAATATGGGTAAGGCTAACTTCATTCATGTCCGTGACGGCTCTGACAATATGCAGGTATATGTAAGAATGAACGATATCGGCAAGGAAGAATTTGCTGAATTTAAAAAATGGGATATCGGCGATATAATCGGAATTGAAGGATATGTTTTCAGAACAATGAAGGGTGAAGTTTCTGTTCATGCTGAAAAGCTTACTCTCCTTTCAAAATCACTTCTCCCTCTCCCTGAAAAATGGCATGGTCTTAAAAATCAGGATATACGCTACAGACAGAGATATGTTGACCTTATCTGCAATCCGGAAGTAAAGGATACTTTTGTAAAACGCAGCATGATTCTGCGTGAAATCAGAAGCTATCTTGACAATCTCGGATACCTTGAGGTTGATACTCCTGTACTCCATACACTTGAAATCGGTGCAGCTGCAAGACCTTTTGTAACTCATCACAATGCACTTGATATTGATATGTATCTGAGAATTGAAACAGAACTCTATCTCAAGCGTCTTATCGTAGGCGGCTTTGAAAAGGTTTATGAAGTAGGAAGAATTTTCAGAAATGAAGGCATGGATACTTCACATAACCCTGAATTTACATCAATTGAAATGTACCAGTCATACACAGATTACTTTGGTATGATGGATTTGATTGAAGATATGTATGTAACAATAACAAAGAAAATCTGCGGTTCTGATGTTATAAACTATCAGGGCACTGAAATAAATATGGCTGCTCCATGGGAAAGACTCACCATGGCTGAAGCTGTAAAGAAATATGCCGGCGTTGATTACAATGACTGGGAAACTGATGAACAGGCAAGAGCCTGTGCAAAGGAACATCATGTTGAAGTCGATGAAGGCGAAAACGCTACAAAGGGTCATGTTCTCATTGCATTCTTTGATGCATTCGTTGAGGAAAAGCTCATTCAGCCTACTATAATCTATGATTATCCGGTTGAAAATTCTCCTCTTGCAAAGAGAAAACCTTCAAATCCTGCATTTACTGAAAGATTTGAATACTTTATATATGCCCGTGAAATGGGAAATGCATTCTCCGAACTCAACGACCCTATCGACCAGAGAGAACGTTTCGTAAAACAGGTTGAAGCAAAGAGAGCCACAGGTGCAAATGCTCAGGTTGATGAGGACTTTGTTACTGCCCTTGAATACGGTATGCCTCCTACAGGCGGTCTTGGATTTGGTCTTGACAGACTTGTAATGCTCCTTACTGACAGTGCATCTATCCGTGATGTACTTCTTTTCCCGACTATGAAGCCGCTTGAAAAATAATCAGATATTTTTAAATAAAGAATGAACCATCTTAGTTCATTCTTTATTTAAAAGAAAAGGAATTTTTTATGGATAATAAAAAAATGGTCGCTATACAGCAAATAGTTGATTCCAGCATAAAAAGTTTTGCAGACGGATTTGAATTAAGATATAATTCTGAAGTAAATCAGCCTAATGGTGTAATAAACTCAAAGAAAAATAACTGTTTTATAGCTGAACTTGGCAAAGAATTTATGTTTTACAGTGCTTTTGTACGAAGCTTTGACAGCAGTTTAGGTAAAGTACTTGAAAATATGGGAAATAGTATAGCTAAATTAAGTTATCAGGTAAACGGCAGAATAGATTCTTATCTGCTTCCACAGCAAAGTCAACATATGGATTTCCTTATGACAGAATATGAAAATCATGTTATTCCTAAAATAAAAGATTATTCTGATTTTTCAGGAGTAACTCCAAAAGATATAACGAGTTATTTAAAATCTCACGAAACAGACAATTATTTCTTTAATGCTGAAACAAATGAACATTACATAATTGAATTAAAAGCTGGCGGAGATTTAGATAATAAAAAAGCTAAAGCTGAAAAAATAGCCATGTTACAGGAATATTTTCTGCTGAAAAATAAATTAAAGAATAAACCTGAACAAAAAATAAAAATATTCTTTGCAACAGCATATAATAAATTCGGAGAAGGAAATGAATGGAAACAAGCTAACGTAAGAACTTTTTTTGCTGAAGAAGAATTATTAATCGGCAGAGATTACTGGAACTTTGTTTGCAATGATAATGATGGATTTAATATTGTAATTAATCAGTATAAAAATAGTGCTAAGTATATAAATAATTCAATTGAAAAAATAAAAAATTTATACTTTTAAAGGATTTAAATAAAAATGATAGATATTAACAATATAGAACAACAGCTGCTGATTTGCGGTGATTGTTTCAAAAAGATGAAAGATATACCTGATAAAAGTATTGATTTAATATTATGTGACCCACCGTATAACTTAGCTAATTACAGCACCGGAAATATGAATTTTGAATGGCGTTCAGAGGTAAATAATAATATCGCTGAATGGGACAAAACTATTCTCAATCCCAAAGATTTAGTAAGTGATTTCAAAAGAATATTAACTGATAAAGGGAATATCTTTATTTTTACAAGCTATAATCTGATAGGTGAATATCATAAAGCTTTTGATAAAGAATTTGATACATTTCAGTTCATGGTCTGGCATAAAACCAATCCTATTCCAAATATCAGAAAATCTTCTTTTTTAAACAGCTGTGAATTAATAGTCTGTCTTTGGAATAAAGGACATACTTGGAATTTCACTAAACAGAATGAAATGCATAACTTTATAGAAAGTCCAATATGTATGGGCAAAGAACGATTAAAAAATCCTAAACATCCGACTCAGAAACCAGTAAAAATTCTTGAACATATAATAAAAATTGCAAGCAATCCAAATGATATTGTATGTGATATGTTTATGGGAGTTGGTTCAACAGGTGCTGCGTGTAAAAATCTTGGCAGGAGATTTTTAGGCATTGAATATGATAATATCTATTATAACGCAGCTGTGGAAAGATTAAAATAATTTATATGGGGACGCTTTTTAATCAAGTGTCCCCTTTTGAATTTTGAGAAAGGAAAAAACTGTATGGAAGATAAAAATAATCCCAAACTGAAAACCATATTCCAGCAAGCAAGAGAAATCGACAGAAAAGAACAGCTCGAAAAAGAAAAAAAACATCTCGAAAATCAGATACAGCAACAGGAGGAAGACGAAAAAAAACGTGAGGAATATGAAGCAATTCTTAAACAGGATAAGATAAATCTCCTTAAAGATAAACAGAATGGCTCGGAACTGAATAACGATAATGAAAAGACTGAAAAAAAATATACTTTAGGACAGAAAATCTCAAATTTTTTCTATCATAACAAATGGTGGCTCGGAATAGGCTGCTTTTTTATAATTGCGGCAGGATATATGATATATGATGTTGCAACAAAGGTAAACCCTGATATGACAATAATGCTGCTTGTAAATGATGACCTTATCTATGAAAAAACTGCTGCGGTTCAGGAGCTTTTCGGGGAGTACTGCGGTGACAGAAACGGTGACGGCGAAATAAATGTTTCCATTTACTATATGCCTTTATCCGAATATATCAAAAACAATCAGGCTGAAATGTATGTTTCAAGTCAGACCCAGCTTACAGCACTTCTCCAGACGGATTCAAATCTTCTGATTATTGCTGATGATGAATCATCTGCATTGCTGCGTGAAGATGATGTTCTGTTGTCGCTTGAAAAATATTATCCTGACAATAAAAATGTAAAGGATACCGGATTTTTCCTTTCAGATACGGATTTTGCTGAAAAAATCGGATATACCGGAGATTCAATAGCTGATGATGTCTATATCGGAATAAGAAAAGTTCAGAAAAATGCTTCATATGCAGATTCAATGCGTGAACATTTCAATGAGGATTTTGAAGTGCTTAAAGAATTTATAGATGATTTTTCATAGGTTCTGTGTAAAAAAGATGAAAATTTGAATAATATGTTGACAGATTTTTTTTATTATTGTAATATTGAATCAGTATAAAAAAATTATTCTATCAGACGGAGGAAAAAAATGAGTAAAGAATGTAAATTCTGCGGTGCGGAAATGGCTGATGACGCTGTACAGTGTCCTGAATGCGAAAAATTTGTTCCCGGATATGAAGCCTCGAAAAGACGCAAAAAAGAAAAATCAATGAACGCTAAAAGAACTGCCGTATTTGTAACTATAATAGTCGCTGCTGTAGTTCTGCTTTTTGTGATTATAACCGCTGTTGCAAATGTAATAGTCAGAAACAGTGAGGAAGCTGACAGCGATTATGCAAAGGTATTCGACAGATACACAGATGCTCTTATCAATGTTGATTATGATGAATATCTCGGAGTATTCCCTGATTTTTATGCAACTGAAGTTGATGAAATGTTCAGCTATCTCAGCGGCTCGGGAGCTGAATATCTCCAGATGCTCAATGACACAATGACTGAACAGTTCGGTGCTCTGAACGGCATAACATATGAGATTAATTCAGAAGGCGTTGCAAATGATGATAAAATTGCTGACTATAAAGATGAATGGGTAAATCTTTATGGACTTTCCGAAAAAGCAAAAGTTTCAGCTGTTTATATAATAGATGTTGATTTCACTGTATCAGGAAGAAAACTCTCTGATGATATAAACCAGAATGTAATGCTCGCAAAGATAGACGGCAAATGGTATCTTATGAATATAATGTATCTTTTTGATACCTCAGGCATGACAACTGCGTCTTAATAAACGCCAATTCGATGATTATTATTTG
>DJFA01000088.1:43782-53026 GCA_002431975.1 Ruminococcus sp. UBA5884 | reverse complement strand
TCGCCCCTACAGATTATGAAGAAAATTTCTTATTTTCAATTATAAAATTTTGATATCGAATTTGCGTTAATAAATAAAAATATGCGGCGGATAAATCTCTGCCGCATTATTTTCATCTGCGTGGGTGACCATTTACAAAATAAATTGTTTATGCTATAATAAATATCATGAGTCAGACATCTGATATTCAAGGCTCAGGAGGATAAATATGGATAATGAAACTCAGTATTTTACTGATAAAATAAAAAATTTCAACAGCAGCAGAAAACATAATGCCTGCGTCAGAAGCTTTGGCTGTCAGCTTAATTTTTCTGACGGCGAAAAAATAAAGGGTATGTTTTCAGATATGGATTTCAATATAACTGAAAATTATGAAGATGCTGATGTAATAATATTCAATACATGTGCGGTAAGAGAAAATGCAGAGGACAGAGTTTTCGGAATTATCGGTTCTGTAAAACATCTTAAAGAAAAAAATCCTGAACTTGTAATCGGTCTTTCAGGCTGTATGGCTCAGGAGGAAAAAACTATACAGAAAATAAAAAAATCATACCCGTATGTTGATATAGTCATAGGAACATCTGCACTTCACCGGTTTCCGGCACTGCTCTTTGAAGCAATAAACGGCAGGAATGCATTCGATATATCAGAATATACAGAAGAATTCAGCGAAAATATTACACAGCTGCGTGACAGCTCATTCAAAGCGTCTGTCCCGATAATGTACGGCTGCAATAATTTCTGTACATACTGCATAGTGCCGTATGTAAGAGGCAGAGAAAGAAGCCGCAGCCCTGAATCTGTTATAAATGAAGTCAAAGCACTTGTAAAAAACGGATACAAGGAAATAATGCTGCTCGGTCAGAATGTCAACTCATACGGAAATGACCTTGACAATGGTATAAATTTTCCTGAACTTTTAAGACGCATAAACGAAATTGAAGGCGATTTTATAGTGAGATTCATGTCATCTCACCCGAAAGATGCCACAAATGAACTTATAGACACAATAATACAGTGCGATAAAATCGGAAAACATCTCCATCTTCCTCTGCAAAGCGGCAGTAATGCCATTCTTAAAGCTATGAACCGCCGCTATACAGTTGAAAAATATATGCAGATTATCGATTATGCAAGGTCAGTATGCCCCGATTTTTCATTCACCACTGATATTATAGTCGGATTTCCGAATGAATCAGATGAGGATTTCAATGCAACTCTTGATATTATTAAAAAAGTCGGTTATGATAATATTTATTCATTCATATATTCAAAACGCACAGGCACAAAAGCTGCTCTCATAGATGACAGAATATCCGATGAGGAAAAAAGTCAGCGTATGTGTAAACTGCTTGAGGTACAGCGTGAAATTTCAGATAATTTATATAAACGCTTCATAGGACGTACCATGAGAGTCCTCGTTGACTGCGAAAGCAGAAAACATAAAGGCTTCCTTAACGGAAAAAGCAGCGAATTTATAATTGCCGAATTTAAAGGCGATAAAAATCTTATAGGTCAGTTCGCTGACATAAAGGTAACAGATTCAAAAAACTGGGCTGTATGCGGTGAAATCATACAGCCGCAGTAATATAAATTAAAGGAGATTTTTTAAATGGACGTTATTCAGATGACAAGAGAACTCGGAAAGCTTATTCAGGCTGATGAAAGATACTCTGCATACCAGAATGCAAAGGACGTAAACGACAAGGACGAAAAACTTCAGGAGCTTATCGGAAAATTCAATATAAAACGTGTTGAACTCAATACCGAAATGTCCAAAGATGACAAGGATACTGAAAAACTCAAGGCTCTTGATGAGGATATCAAGAATCTTTATGGCGATATCATGATAAATCCAAGCATGATTGCTTTCAACAATGCAAAAAATGCAATGGATGATATGCTCGCACAGATAAATACAATTATCACTTCATCAGCAAACGGTGAAGACCCTGAAACCTGTCCTGCAGCTTCATGCACAGGAAGCTGTTCATCATGCAGCGGCTGTCACTGAGCTGTCATTTCCGGATATCATGCCCCGTCATATGCTTTTCACGCATAGGCGGGGATTTGGATTTTTAATTAATTCTGAATAATACCCCATTAAATAAAGGAGCTCTCTAAATGGATTTCAATAATATAGACAAGGAAAAGCTTTCACCTATGATGAAACAATACTGGTCTGTAAAGGATAAATATAAAGACCATATACTTTTTTTCAGACTCGGTGACTTTTATGAAATGTTCTTTTCAGATGCCGTACTTGCTTCAAAGGTTCTCAGTCTTACCCTTACAGGCAGGGACTGCGGTATGTCTGAAAGAGCACCTATGTGCGGAATACCTTTCCGCAGCAGTGAAGTTTATATAAAAAAACTTATCAATCTCGGATATAAGGTTGCCATATGCGAACAGACCTCCGACCAGCCGGACAAAAAAGGGCTTTTTACCCGTGATGTAGTAAAGATAATTACTCCGGGAACTCTCACTGAAAGCAGTATGCTTGATGATTCATCAAATAATTATATATGCTGTGCATATTATGAAAATGAAAGCTGTGCACTGTGCTTTGCGGATATATCAACCGGTGAGGTATATCTGACTCTTAAAGGAAATGACAATATAAACAGCGAAATAATAAACGAACTTTCAAGATATCAGCCTTCAGAAATAATTTTCAGCAGCAGCTTTCTGACTCTTGAAACTGTAACTGCATTTATAAAGGAAAAACTTCAATGTGCTGTGACTTTAAGAGATGATATATGCTTCGACTGCAATGAAAAGGAAAATATCGTTTTAAAACAGTTTTCTGCCGAATCATATGAAAAGCTCGGACTTGAAAAAAATACTCCATGCTGTTCATGTGTATGCGGACTTTTTGACTACATAAGCGAAACCCAGAAATCACTTGCCGGACGATTCACTTCACTGACTGTCATCTCAGACAATGCATTTATGGGGCTTGACCTCAATGCAAGACGAAATCTTGAACTCACCGAAACTTTAAGAAACAAAGAGAAAAAAGGTTCTCTGCTGTGGGTGCTTGACAGTGCAGAAACATCTATGGGAAAACGTCTGCTCAAATCATGGATAGAACAGCCTCTTATAAGTCCCGCAAGAATTATTGAACGCCTTGATGCAGTAGAACAGCTTTGCAGAAAATCAGTTGTCATGATGGAACTTAAAGAACTGCTTGACCATGTTTATGATATTGAAAGACTCATGACAAGAATAATGTACCGTTCAGCTACTCCGAGAGACCTTAAAATGCTTTCCGCAACAGCTGTACAGCTCCCTCTTATAAAGGAACAGTTAAGCAAAATAAAAGAATCATCTCTTATAAAAGCTCTTGACGCAAAAATTTCAGACCTTGAGGAAATATCCGCTTTAATAGAAAATGCAATAATTGATGAACCTCCTGTATCCGTAAAGGAAGGCGGCGTTATCCGTGACGGCTTCAATGATGAACTCGATTCACTCAGAAATACCATGACAAACGGGCATGATATAATTGCCGCTATAGAACAGAAAGAACGTGATGAAACCGGCATAAAAACTCTTAAAATCAGCTATCACAGAACATTTGGCTACTGCATTGAAGTAACACGCTCATATTATGACCTTGTGCCGGAAGACAGATATATCCGCCGCCAGACTCTTACAAATTCCGAACGTTATATAACCGAAGAACTCAAAAATGCTGAAAATATGATTGCAGGTGCAAAGGATAAATCAATTGCCCTTGAAAATGATATATTCAATGAAATCCGTGAATTTATCGCATCAAAGCTTGAAGAAGTCCAGAATACCGCTGAAGCAGTTGCCTGCCTTGATGTTTTATGTTCATTTGCAGACGTTTCAATAAAAAATATGTATTCAAAGCCTGAAATAGCCATTGACGGTGTTATAAACATCAAAAACGGCAGGCATCCGGTAGTGGAGCTTATGCTCAAAGATGAGGAATTTGTTCCGAATGATGTATATCTTGATACCAAGGATAACAAAATGTATATCATAACAGGTCCTAATATGTCAGGAAAATCAACATTCATGCGTCAGACTGCCCTTATTACTCTTATGGCACATATAGGCTGCTTTGTTCCTGCGGAATATGCAAAGATATCAGTAACCGACCAGATATTTACAAGAGTCGGAGCTTCCGATGACCTCACTGCCGGTCAGAGTACATTTATGGTTGAAATGAGTGAAGTGGGGGATATAATAAAATATGCCACCAAAAACAGCCTTGTAATACTCGATGAAGTTGGCAGAGGAACTTCAACCTCTGACGGAATAAGCATTGCCCATGCGGTTGCTGAATATATCTCATCAAAATCACTCGGCTGCAAGACTCTGTTTGCTACTCATTACCATGAACTCACAGAACTTGAACATACTCTTAAAGGCGTTAAGAATTTAAGCATTGCCGTAAAAAGAAATGGCGATGATATAAGATTTTTAAGAAAGATAGTTCCGGGCGGTGCTGATGAAAGCTATGGCATTGAAGTTGCAAAGCTTGCAGGTCTGCCTAAAAAAATAATAAACCGTGCAAGACAGCTTCTTAAAGATATGGACAGCCATAAGAATACTGATGTAAAAACTGTTCCGGAAAATAATCAGATAAGCTTTATGTCACTTAATAATGATATGATTGCTGACAGACTCCGCAGAACCAATATTGATGAACTTTCTGACAGCGAATGCAGAGAAGTTCTCAGGGATTTGTCAAGTCTGCTCTGAAGAAAGGACTGATATATCATGCCGAAAATAAATGTACTGACACGTGAAACTGCTGAACTTATCGCCGCAGGTGAAGTAATTGAACGTCCCTCATCTGTCATAAAGGAACTTGTTGAAAACTCCGTTGATGCACAGGCTAATCATATAACTGTTGAAATAAAAAACGGCGGCATTTCATATATGCGTGTAAGCGATGACGGCTGCGGAATTGCTTATGAAGATGTACCAAAAGCATTCCTGCGTCATGCAACAAGCAAGATAATATCTGCCTCAGACCTTGACAATATCTGTACTCTCGGTTTCAGAGGAGAAGCTCTTGCATCGGTTTCAGCAGTTTCAAAAGTTGAACTTCACACAAAACAGCGTTCTGATGAATACGGCACTTATTACAGAATATGCGGCTGCAATGAGGAAATGTATGAAAATCAGGGCTGTTCAGACGGTACTTCAATCATTGTAAAAGACCTTTTCTATAATGTTCCTGCAAGACAGAAATTCATGAAAAAAGATGTTTCAGAAGGAAATGCTGTAAGCAATATCGTAAGCAAAATTGCACTCTCCCACCCTGAAATCTCATTCAGATTCATACGCAGCGGAAAACCTGAATTTACTACCTCCGGTGACGGCGACCTCTATTCAGCAATATATGCAATATACGGCAAAACATTTGCAAATGACATGATTCCTGTTGACTATACAGACAATGGAATATCAGTAAAAGGTTTTGCTGTAAAACCTCTTTATTCAAAGGCAAACCGTTCATTCCAGAACTTTTTCATAAACAGACGTTATATAAAATCCTCGGTATGCACAGTATCTCTTGAAGAAGCCTATAAGGGACTTATAATGACAGGAAAATTCCCGTCATGCGTTCTTATGATAGATATTCCCCCGTCATCAGTTGATGTAAACGCTCACCCATCAAAGCTTGAAGTGAAATTTTCAGATGAAAAACGTATATTTGACTGTATTTTCTTTGCAGTGAAAAACGCTCTGCATAATTCAGGTCTTATATATGAATTTCAGATAAATCAGGGAAACAGTTCTGAAAACATCATTGAATCCACCGAAAAAACTGAAAATACAACAGATAACAGCGATACATTCAGAAATACTGTTTCATCTCCTGAAAAATCAAAAAAGGAAAAAATAAATATTGGTCTTGAAAATTTCATTGCCGGCTCTGAATATGATGATATACCTGATATCGGAACTGCAAGCATTTTAAAAAAGGAAACGGAAAGCCGTGAATCTGAAAAGGAAGTCAAAAAGATTATTCCGGAAAATGATTTCAAATATATAACAAGCGATTCCCTCGAAAAGAAAAAACCTGAACCTGTATGCGATATAACAAAGGACTGCAATGAGGAAAATCTCCGTGTAATCGGCGAAATATTCGGAAACTACATAATTGCTGAATGCGGCGAAAAAATGATTATATTCGACAAACACGCAGGCCATGAGAGAATTATCTATGAAAAAATTAAAAACAGAAACAAAACCATGGACAGCCAGTATTTAATAAGCACATCTGAAATACTTCTTCCTGAAAACGAATTTGAGGCAATGCAGGAAAATACAGAACTCCTCCGGAGTATTGGCTTTGAATTTGATTTTTCAAATCCGCCGTTTGTAACTGCCAAAGCTGTACCGATATTCCTTGATTCAGCGTATGCAGATGAAGCAACAGAGGAAATAGCTCATAATCTTTATCTCAACAAAATAAATCCTCAGACACAAATAATAGATGACCTTTTCCACAGTCTTGCCTGCAAATCAGCTGTCAAAGCACATGATAAGAATAATCTGCGTGAACTCCAGTCGCTTGCTGAACAGATATATTTCAATGACAATATACGTCACTGTCCGCATGGCAGACCTGTTATGTTCATACTTACAAAAAAAGATTTTGAAAAACAGTTTAAAAGGATACAATAATGAATTACAATAAAAACAAACCTCCGGCAATCGTTATAGCCGGCCCTACAGCTTCAGGAAAGACTGCCGCCGGAATAGCTCTTGCAAAAATTCTCAACGGCGAAATAGTTTCCGCTGATTCAATGCAGATATACAAGGGAATGGATATTGCTACCGCCAAGCCTTCTGCTGAGGAACTTGAGGCTGTTCCTCATCATCTTATAGGTTTCCTTGACAGAAATGAAAGCTTTTCCGTTGCTGATTATGTAAAGCTTGCAGACGAAAAAATAAAGGATATCATTTCAAGGAACAAGCTTCCCGTAATAGTCGGCGGAACAGGGCTTTATATAGATTCCCTTGTTGACAATATTCAGTTCTGCGAAATTGAAGGAAATCCTGAAATACGCAGAAATCTCGAAAATCAGGCTCTCATTTACGGCAATGAAAAACTTCTCGAAAGACTTTATGAAATAGACAGCGAAACCGCCTCGCAGCTTCATGCAAATAATCTTAAACGCATTATTCGTGCAATTGAAGTCTATGAAGTCACCGGAAGAAAAATAAGCGATTTAAGAAAAGAAAGCCGATGCTGTGAAAGTCCTTACAGATGGCTTATGTTCGGACTGACTGCCCAGAACCGCCAGTATCTTTATGACAGGATAAATCTCCGTACTGATATGATGGTTGAAAAAGGTCTTGTACAGGAGGCAGAAAGCATTTATCTTGAATCAGATATAAGGACTGCTCATCAGGCTATCGGCTTCAAGGAGCTTATACCTTACTTTCAGAAAAAAGCTTCTCTTGAGGAATGTATTGACAAAATAAAACTCGAAACAAGACATTATGCAAAGCGTCAGCTTACATGGTTCAGAAAAAATGACAGAATTAAATGGATTGATGTTGATAAATTTGACACTACCGATAAAATTATAGGAAATTGCTTGAAATGTATAGCCAATAATAATTTTTTATGATATAATTATAAATAATTATATGTTTATGTATTTAGGACATTATACAAATCTGATGAATGGAGTTTATTACTATGAACAAATCTCTTAATTTACAGGACGTTTTTCTTAATCAGGCAAGAAAAGACAGAATCCCGATAACTATCTTCCTTATGAACGGATTTCAGTTCAAGGGTCTTGTAAAAGGCTTTGACAGCTATATCGTTATCCTTGAATGCGAAGGCAAACAGGATATGGTTTATAAGCATGCAATCTCTACTATAATTCCTGCAAGACCTATCTCTATTCTTGAAGCCTGTGAAAAATCAGAGTAAGGTGAACTGTCTTGAATCTGATAAGGAAACTTAACCAGAGTATTTCAACTATAAAAATTCTTGCTGCGGTACTGATAATTTTCATGTTAATTACTGTCGTGAATATTTTCTATCATTTTATAGCCGGTCAGTATGAAACCTCCACAGCAGTTGAAATCTCAACATCAAATACTGAAAGCTTCCAGTGCGTCTATATCCGCAATGAAGAAGTCATTACATACAGCGGAAACGGCGTTGTAGGCTATGAAGTATCTGACGGCGGAAAACTCGGTATCGGTTCAGTAATAGCAAATATATATAACTCTGAAACCGATATCCAGAACAAACAGAAAATCAATAAATTACAGTCAGACCTTGAACTGCTTAAAAAAATCACTAATCCGGGTACTATGGAAGTAGCCCAGCCTTCAACCCTTACAACCCTTATTGAAGAACGATATAAAAATATCGCATACTGCAAGGATATTCAGGATTTTGAACGCCTTTCAACCGAAAACAGCGAATTTCTTTACCTGATAAGCACAATGCAGTATATAACCGGTCAGACAAATCCTGATATAACATCACAGTTTGAAAATAAAATTGATTCGATAAATGAGGAAATTCTCAAGCTCCAGCGTGAAATGAGTGACCCTTCCGATACAATAACAAGCGATAAATCAGCTTATTTTGTAAGCTATGCTGACGGCTATGAGAGTATATTCTCAAAAGATTTCATAGATTCAATTACTGCTGATGATATAAAATCCGTCAGCGAAAACGAAATCAGAAAAAACGATAACGGAAATACTGTTATCGGAAAGCTTATTGATGACTACAGATGGAATATTGCAGGAGTAATAAAAAATAAAGATGATGTTTTCAAAGCCGGCGATACAGTAACCTTGTCATTTGAATCATCAAATGATAAAATTCAGGGTACTATTGACGAAATACGTCCGTCTGAAAATGATGAAAGCATTGTAATAGTTTCCTGCGATGTAATGAATTCAGAACTCGTTCAGCATCGTGTCGAAACAGTTGAAATGTCCGTCCAGAACTATGAGGGAATAAAAGTCCCGAGAAAAGCTATCCGCTTCAATAAGGACGGCGAAAAAGGCGTTTACATAAAACTCGGCGAAAATATAATATTCAGAAAAATTGATGTTATATTTGAAGGCGATGATTATGTTATCTCAGCCGCAAATCCTGACAGCGACTATCTCATGCTCTATGATGATATCATAGTTGAAGGCATTGACGCTGCACAGTAAAAAAACAGTTTCTTTTATTAACATAACGCAAATTCGATGGATTGTTTATGTA
>DJFA01000088.1:35908-43736 GCA_002431975.1 Ruminococcus sp. UBA5884 | reverse complement strand
ATTGGTCGCCCGCCTGAAATTCCTGTGAATCTGATGCCATGCAAAATATAATGAAAATTTCATATTTTCAATCAGTCAAATTGGCGTTAACATAATGAAACTGATATCCGGATTCATGCTGAAATATGAAAGGAGGAAAAAAACAGCAACATATGCTGCTGTTTTGCATTGAATGAACCCAGCTTTCGGTTATATCGATGAAAACCTTAAAAGGATATTCCATAATGTAGGTGAGGCAAAGGCTAAATACCGCAGTCCTGATGACAATATAAGAATCATGGCTGTAACAAAAACCGTCGCCCCCGAAAAAGTAAACTATGCACTCTCAAAAGGTCTTGACCTTATCGGTGAAAACAGAGTTCAGGAGTATCTCTCCAAAAAGGATTTCTATGATGACGCTGAAATTCATTTCATAGGTCATCTCCAGACAAACAAGGTTAAATATATCGCTGACAGCGTTTCTGTAATACAGTCGGTTGACAGCTTAAAACTTGCTTCTGAAATAAACCGCTGTGCAAAAAAAATTGGCAAGGTACAGGATATACTCATTGAAGTCAATATCGGCGGCGAAGAATCAAAAAGCGGAATACCTGCTGATAAAGCCGAAGAACTTATACTTCAGGTGTCAGAACTTGACAATATAAATGTCAGAGGCATGATGACAATTCCTCCTGCGTTGGATTCGGAAGAATTTTTATATAAAATGCAGTGTTTATATATTGACATTTGTTCAAAAAAAATAGATAATATTAATATGGATATTCTGTCAATGGGAATGTCCGGCGACTATGCACCTGCTGTAAAATACGGCTCGAATATTCTCAGAATAGGACGTGCAATTTTCGGCGAAAGAATCTGATGCCGATTTTTATATCCGGTTATATATATCCGTACTATTCTCCGGATTTAAAATTTATTATGTGCGGAAAAAAGGAGAAAAAAGATGAGTTTTTTAAATAGTATCAAGGATTTTTTTATGCCTCCGGAAATTGAAGAAGATGAAAATTCTGGTCAGGAAGGAGCTGCTCAGGAAAGTTCCTCCCGTGAATCCCATGAAGAAAAAAGAAATAAAGTTGTTAATATACAGTCAACAGCTCAGCTTCAGGTGGTTCTCGTAAAACCTGAAGTATTCACAGATGCAAAACAGATTGCCGACCACCTTATCGCCAAAAAAACAGTTGTCTTAAACCTCGAAACTGCATCTGCCGACAATAAAAGAAGAATTATTGACTTCCTTGCCGGTGTTGCATATGCCAACGGAGGAAGCCTCAAGCCTGTCGCAAACCTTACTTATATAATAACTCCTTATAATGTAGGATTTGTAGGCGAAGACCTCGTGGGTGAACTCGAAAACAATGGAGTCCTTATATAACGATTCAGACAGCAGATTTCTGAAGGCAAAACTTAATGATATGCTTGAAATCTCTGAAAAGAACTGTATACCGGTATATTCGGATTTCCTTGATGAAAGACAAGCCGGCTTTTTAAATGCAGAACTTCAGAAGCTGCATTGTCATGACTTTCTGTTTTTCGGAGGCTATGACGATGCTCAAAGGAAAATCCTTTGTGTTCATACCCCTTATTATGTTCCTGAACCGGAGGATTTTCCCTTGAATATAATTCAGTTTTCCTACAGAAAAGCTGATGTTCTTACTCACCGTGACTTTCTCGGCTCAGTTATGGCGTGCCGTATAAAGCGTGAAAAAGTTGGTGATATACTTATATCAGATGGTCTTGCCCAGATATTCGTATACGATTCGGTAAGCGGCTTTCTTATAAATGAAATTACTAAAATTGGCAGAGTCGGGGTAAAAGCTTCAATAACCGACAGATGCACTATCAAAAGAATTCAGAAATATCAGGATATCAGGGGTACAGTGGCTTCAATGCGTCTTGACTGCATACTTTCACTCGCACTCAGGAAAAGCAGGGAGAAAACTGTCCAGATAATAAAAAAAGACGGTGCTGATATAAATTTTGTCACTGTCTTTTCACCGTCTGTCACTTTAAAGGAAAACGATGTTTTCTCAGTAAGAGGCTTCGGGAAATTTATTCTTAAAAATATCTCAGCTCCTACTTCAAAGGGCAGATTCCATATTCTTATACAAAAATTTATTTAATGAGGTGATTGAAGTTGATTAATTCCAAGGATATCAACAGCCAGAGATTTGAAAAAGCTGCTTTCGGCTATAAACAAGAAGAAGTGGACGAATTTCTCAGCGAAATTTCTTCCGATTATGAAAAACTTGTAAAGGAAAATGAAGAACTTAACAAAAAACTTCAGGTTCTTGCCGATAAGGTACGTGAATACAGAGAAGATGAGGAAGCTGTAAAAGATGCTCTTCTCCTCGCCCAGAAGGAAGGCAGAAGAATTGTAAGAGAATCAAAGCTTAAAGCTGATGAACTTATATCCGATGCCGAAATAAAAGCCAAAAATGTAGTTGAAACTGCTGCTGAAGATGCAAAAATTCAGATAGCTGAACTCAAGGCTCAGGTAGAGGCTGAAAAGGAAGTCCTCGCCTATACACAGAAAGAAGTTTCAGACTTTAAGGAAAGTCTTTTCGATATATATAAACTCCATCTCGAAATGATTTCTGAAATGCCTGACTACAATGAAGATGATGAAGCCGATGAAGATGATTCCGATTCTGACGAACAGTACAATACTGAAGAACTCGAAGAAGAAGAAAATTCCGGCTCTGATTCCGGTAAAGAAAAAGTAAAATAATTTTGCAAAGGAAGAAATTATAATGCCTGATTACAATAATACATTGAATCTCCCGAAAACAGATTTCCCTATGCGTGGAAATCTGCCTAAGAGAGAACCTGATATGCTTAAAAAATGGGAAGAAAAACGCCTTTATTACAAGATGGTTGAGAGAAATCTCAATAAACAGTCATATATACTCCATGACGGCCCTCCTTATGCCAACGGCGAAATTCATCTCGGTACTGCCCTTAACAAATGCCTCAAGGACTTTATCGTAAAATATAAAAATATGAGCGGATTCTATGCTCCGTATGTTCCGGGCTGGGATACTCACGGTCTGCCTATCGAACTGAAGGCTCTCAAGTCAACAGGCGTTGAAAACGGTGCTGTTCCTCCGGCTGAACTCAGAAAATACTGCAAGGATTTCGCTCTTACCCATGTAAAGAACCAGATGGCTCAGTTCAAGCGTCTTGGCTGCTGGGGCGACTATGATGACCCGTATCTTACTCTCAAGCCTGAATATGAAGCACGTCAGGTAGAAGTTTTCGGTGCTATGGCTAAAAAAGGCTATATGTACAAGGGTCTTAAACCTGTTTACTGGTGTCCTGACTGCAATACTGCTCTTGCAGAGGCTGAAATTGAATATTCAAATGACCCATGTCATTCAATATTCGTAAAATTCAATGTAACAGATGATAAGGGAATACTTTCACCATATACTGACAACAAGCTTGACAATGTATATTTTGTAATCTGGACTACTACTACATGGACTATCCCGGGAAACCTCGCTGTATGCCTCGGCCCTGAATATGAATATACTCTTGTAAAGGCAAACGGTGAATACTATGTTATGGCTGCTGAACTCGTAAAATCAGTAATGCAGTCAGTAGGTATCGAAAATTATGAAACAACAGGCTCATTCAAGGGCAGTGACCTCGAATATATCAAGACCAAACACCCTCTTTATGACAGAATTTCACCTGTCATCATAGGCGACCATGTAACTCTTGAAAGCGGTACAGGCTGCGTTCATACTGCTCCCGGCTATGGTGTTGAGGACTTTGAAGTATGCAAGAACTATGATGATATCGGCATACTTGTATGCGTTGACGCAAAAGGCAGACAGACTGCTGAAGCCGGCGAATTTGAAGGACTGAATACCGATGAAGCCAATAAAGCCATTGCTGCAAAGCTTAATGAACTCAATGCACTTCTCGGAATTGAAAAGATTGTCCATCAGTATCCGCACTGCTGGAGATGCAACAGCCCTATAATCTACCGTGCTACTGAACAGTGGTTCTGCTCTGTAAACGGATTTAAAGATGAGGCTGTAAAGGCTATTGAAAGCGTAAAATGGATTCCTGAATGGGGCGAAGACCGCATTAAAGGCATGGTTCGTGACAGAAGCGACTGGTGCATTTCAAGACAGCGTACATGGGGAGTTCCAATTCCGATAATCTATTGTGCTGACTGTAAGAAACCAATTGTAAATGATGAAACAATCAAGGCTATTTCAGACCTTTTCAGAGCTGAAGGTTCAGATGCATGGTGGCTTAAGGATACATCAGAATTTATTCCTGATACAGTGAAATGTGAATGCGGATGCAGCAAGTTCACAAAGGAATATGACATTATGGACGTATGGTTTGACAGCGGCGTTTCACATACTGCTGTACTTGATGAATACAAACAGCTTAAACCTGCTCCTGCTGACCTCTATCTTGAAGGTGCTGACCAGTACAGAGGCTGGTTCCAGTCATCACTCCTTACATCTGTTGTATACAACGGATTTGCTCCTTACAAGGCCGTATGCACTCATGGCTGGGTTGTTGACGGTCAGGGAAAAACAATGCACAAATCACTCGGAAATGGTATTGCTCCTGATGAAATTACTGATAAATATGGTGCAGATATACTCAGACTCTGGGTTGCTTCATCTGATTACCATTCAGATATAAGAATCTCAAAGGATATCCTTTCACAGCTTTCTGATATGTACAAAAAAATCAGAAATACTTCAAGACTTTTCCTTGGAAATCTCTCAAGCGGTTCAGGCTTCAATCCTGATACTGATATGGTATCATATGACAAGCTCCCTGAAATCGACAAATGGGCACTTATGAAGCTTGACAGCCTTATTGACAAGGTTAATGAAGGATACAATTCATTTGATTTTCATATAGTTCTCCACAGCATTCATAATTTCTATGTAACTGATATGTCAAACTTCTATATCGACATAACAAAGGACAGACTTTACTGTGACAGCGAAAATTCAGAATCAAGACGTGCTGCCCAGACTGTAATGTATACTGTTCTCAGTGCGGTTACAAGACTTATTGCTCCGATAATCTCATATACTGCCGAAGAAATATGGACATTCATGCCGCATATCTCATCTGACAACACTGAAAGCGTATTTCTCAATGATATGCCTGAAAAATCAGGTCTTGAATTTACAGATGATTTCACTGCAAAATGGGATACAATCATAAATGCAAGGGAAGAAGCAAACAAAGTACTTGAAATCAAACGTAATGAAAAGCTTATCGGCAAATCACTTGAAGCAAATGTAATTGTTCACTGCAAAGATGATGCTTCATTCAGCAAATTCTCTGAAATAACAGATGAACTTAAAACTGCTCTTATCGTTTCAGGAATTTCAGTTGTAAAGGATACAGATGCAGAAGACAATACTGTTTCATTTGAAGTAGTAAAGGCTGAAGGCGAAAAATGCGAGAGATGCTGGGGCTATTCAGTTACAGTAGGCTCTGACTGTGAACACCCGACTCTTTGCAGCCGCTGTGCCTCAGTAGTCAGATAAAATAATAATCAGATTTACAGACTTGCCTTGTATCTTCACAAGGCAGGCTGTATTTATGAGATAAGGAGTTATGATTTGATTATAGCTTTGTTTGCAGCCGTGATATTTCTTGTTTCGGCTGACCAGTTGATAAAAATATGGGCAATTGAAAATCTCAGGGGTTCTGAACCGGTTCAGTTTATCAAAATCGGCAGTACCGAAATTCTTAATCTCAATTATCTTGAAAATAATGGTGCAGTGTTCGGCAGTTTCAGCGGAATGCGGTATATGCTGATAGTTGTAACTGCTGTCATGATAGCTGCCTGCACTTATATTATGATAAAAAACTATAAAAAATCAAAATTTCTGTCAGTGAGTCTTGCTCTTGTAATAAGCGGAGGAATCGGTAATATAATCGACCGCATATTCAGAAACGGAAAAGTCGTTGATTACTTTGAAATACGTCTTTTTAATTTTGCAATTTTCAACTTTGCTGACTGCTGCGTTGTCATAGGGGTAGTTCTCCTTATGATATATGTGCTTTTCATTGACGGCAGAAACAAGAAAGTGACGGCTGAAAACAAATGAGTATTATAACAATTACAGCCACTGATGATGCTGCCGGAACAAGAATTGAAAAATGGCTTGCCGCAAATGATGAACTCGGCATTACAAGAAACAGGGCAGATACTCTCGTAAGAGGCGGAAATGTCAGCATAAACGGAAAGAATATCATAAAAACATATAAGCTTAAATCAGGAGATTTGATATCAATAGATATGCCTGAACCTGTGGAGCTTAATGCTGAAGCGGAAAATATTCCTCTTGATATCGTCTATGAAGATGATGATTTGCTGGTTGTAAACAAACCTAAGGGAATGGTTGTTCATCCGGCAGCCGGAAACTATACGGGAACTCTTGTAAACGCTCTGCTTTATCACTGTCACGGCAGACTTTCCGATATAAACGGAGTAATACGTCCCGGAATAGTCCACAGAATTGATAAAAATACAAGCGGTTTGCTGATAGTTGCAAAAAATAATACTGCACATTCAGGACTTGCTGAACAGATAAAGGCTCACAGCTTCACAAGAGAATATGAAGCCGTTGTATGCGGTCATTTCAGAGAAAATTCAGGTACTGTAAATGCTCCTGTCGGAAGAAGCAGTGCCGACCGCAAAAAAATGTGCGTTACATATAAAAATTCAAAAGAAGCTGTCACTCACTATGAAGTCATAGCACAATACAGAAATTATTCGCATATAAAATGCATTCTTGAAACAGGAAGAACTCATCAGATAAGAGTGCATATGGCTTATACCGGTCATCCGGTTCTGGGTGATGATGTATACGGAAAACAATTCAAAGGAATTGACGGTCAGTGTCTTCATGCAAGAAAAATCGGTTTTATACATCCTGTTACCAAAGAATATCTTGAATTTACAAGTGAACTGCCTGAATATTTCAGGAATATACTTGAAATTATAAAGAAATGAGGATATTTTATGAACGATATTTCAAAAATACTTCTTATCACCGACCTTGACGGAACTCTGCTGACAAAAGACAAAACAATCTCTGAAACAGACCTTGAAGCGATAAATTCATTCAGGAAAAAAGGCGGTCTTTTTTCAGTTGCAACCGGCAGAACCATTCAGGCGGTAAAGCCGTATTTTGATATTTTAAAGCCTGATATGCCTGTTATACTCTATAATGGTGCTATGATATATGACCCCAAAAATAAAAAAATAATCCGCAGCGAATTTCTCAAAAGCAATGCAGGAGATATTATAAAAGATATACTTGAAAGATTTCCGTTTGCAGCCTGTGAAATTTTAAAGGCTGACGGAATATATGTAGTTAAAAACAATGAATATGAACAGAAACATATACAGGTCTGCAATGTAACTCCTGTATACTGTGATATAGATGATATGGAATGCAGCGGCTGGCTGAAAGTGCTTTTTGCAATGAATCCTGAAAAATCTGATGAAGTATGGAATTATGTTTCAGGATATAAAAATTCAGGTGATTTTGTACGTTCATCAGCTATGTTTATAGAAATGCTTCCTGAAAATGTTTCAAAGGGATATGCTCTGAAAAAATACAGAGAACTGGCAGGACTTGATTCTTCATACAGAATAGCGGCTGTCGGTGACTATAACAATGATATTGAAATGCTTGAATATGCAGATTATGGCATTGCTCCGGCAAATGCCTGTGATGAAGTCAAGAAATCTGCCTGTTTCATATCGGATAAATCATGCAGCGAAAATGCAGTTGCTGATGCTGTCAAATATATTTTTACGGAG
>DJFA01000088.1:8888-35838 GCA_002431975.1 Ruminococcus sp. UBA5884 | reverse complement strand
GGTAATTTAATGGACGCAACTATAAAAAAACATCTTGAGGCTATTGCCTGCAAGGTAAGAATGGGTATCATTGAAGGTACTTACAATGCCCGTTCAGGTCATCCGGGAGGTTCACTCTCAATAGCTGACCTTCTGACATATCTTTATTTTGCTAAAATGAATATATGTCCTGAAAAGCCTGAAATGGAGGACAGGGACAGATTTGTGCTTTCAAAGGGGCACTGTGCACCGGCTCTCTATGCAGTACTCGCTGAAAGAGGCTTTTTCAGCAAGGAAGAACTTAAATCATTAAGACATATCGGTGCAATGCTTCAGGGTCACCCATGCATTCATACTCCGGGTGTCGATATGAGCAGCGGTTCTCTCGGACAAGGTATATCGGCTGCCTGCGGAATGGCTCTTGCCGGAAAAATTTCAGACAAGGACTATAAAGTATATACAGTTCTCGGTGACGGCGAAATAGAAGAAGGTCAGGTATGGGAAGCAGCTATGTTTGCTTCACATTACAAGCTTGACAATCTTGTTGCAGTAGTTGACAACAATGGTCTTCAGATAGACGGTTCAATTGAAGATGTATGCTCTCCGTATCCTATTCCTGAAAAATTTGAAGCATTCGGCTGGTATACAATAACTATGGATGCACATGATTTTGATGATATTGAAAGAGCTTTCAATGAAGCTGAAAAAATAAGCGGAAAACCTGTTGCCATAATCCAGAAAAGTATCAAGGGCAAAGGCGTTTCATTTATGGAAAATCAATGCTCATGGCATGGAACTGCTCCTGACAAGGAACAGTATGAACAGGCTATGAATGAACTCAACAACGCACTTAAAGAACTGGAGGGCAAATAAAGATGGCTTACTCAACAAAAATAGCTACAAGACAGAGTTATGGCGAAGCTCTTACTGAACTTGCCGGAAAATATGAAAATCTTGTAGTACTTGATGCAGACCTTGCTGCTGCTACAAAAACCGGTATATTCAAGAAGGAATATCCTGAAAGATTCTTTGACTGCGGTATAGCAGAAGCCAATATGATGGGAGTTGCAGCCGGTCTTGCTGCTTCAGGAAAAATTCCTTTTGCAAGTTCATTTGCAATGTTTGCTGCCGGCAGAGCTTATGAAATAGTAAGAAACTCTATAGGCTATCCTCATCTCAATGTAAAAATCGGTGCTACTCATGCCGGAATTTCAGTTGGTGAAGACGGTGCTACTCATCAGTGCAATGAAGATATCGCTCTTATGAGAACTATTCCGGGAATGACTATCATAAATCCTGCCGATGATATTGAAGCAAGACAGGCTGTTGAAGCTGCTATTCTCCATGACGGCCCTGTTTATCTGAGATTCGGAAGACTTGCTGCTCCGGTTTTCAATGACAGCTCATATAAATTTGAACTTGGCAAGGGAGTTTATTTAAGAGATGGTTCTGATATAACAATAATTGCCACAGGTCTTATGGTATATGAAGCTCTCACAGCTGCTGAAGTTCTTGAAGCCGAAGGCATAAGTGCAGGAGTTATAAATATACATACAATCAAGCCGATTGACCGTGATATCATATGCAAAGCCGCTGAAAAAACAAAACTTATCCTTACAGTTGAAGAGCACAGCATAATAGGCGGACTTGGTTCTGCTGTATGCGATACAGTAACAGAATGCTGTCCTGTTCCGGTAGTTAAAATAGGTGTGAATGACGAATACGGATACAGCGGCCCGGCTGTTGAACTGCTTAAAAAATTTGGTCTTTGCAGTGAAAATATAATTGCAAAGGCAAAGGAAGCACTGAAACTTAAAAAGTAATCTATATCAGTTATGATTTTCAAACAGCATATGATATTATAAAATCATATGCTGTTTTTTAAATTAACGCAAATTCATTTTGTCAGAGCAATCACCTGCCGCCTACCTGAATAAACCATAATAATCGACAGGTTATCGACTCTGCAAATGAACTCATTTTAAAACAACAGGTGAAATAATGAATTTTTTAAAAAAAATCTTATGTTTAACAGCTGTATTATCGCTGCTTTCAGGCTGTCAGACCACAGCAAATCATGACAATGTTGTTGTTATAGGCGGAACATATACAGCATATGAGCCTCCTCAGTCAGCAATGCACAATGAAAACAAATCAACCGGTATAGCCGGTGATAATTCAATTGCAGCTGACAATGCTCCCTCAGCGTCAGGTTTTGACTGGGAGCTGCGTGACCTTGTACTTTATTCAATAGACAATTCAATGTATACGGATACAACAGCTCCTGACGGCAGCAATCTGCGTCTTACAGTGCCGTCTGTGACATATTCATACAAAGATGTATTTAAATTTCTCAATGAAAATGCATTTATGAAAAAAAATTATACTCTTTCCGAAACTGTCCGTGACCAGAGCAGCTATAAATCATTTGGTTCATATGGACAACATGCTGATGCCTCTGTTGAAAAAATGATATGCGGTCAGAAAATCAATAATATCTCAAAAGACGGCGAGGTTCTTTATTCGGATATTCTTATTTCAATAGGTCAGGATTATAATACATATAATCAGCCGAATTATTTTTCAGTAGTACTTAATTCAACATCTGTATCATCTGAATTTCAGAAAATGCTTTACGACCTCCTTGTACAGCAGACCAATGAAAAAGTCGCTGAATATGCCGTATACGGAAAATCAAATTCAGATGAGGAAAATCCATATGACCTCTATGATTCAATCCCCACTGCTGATGGCAGAGGAAACCTTATAATCAAAAGAAATATAAGCGGCGGCGGATTTTTCTTTGAGATGGATTTTCAGGATTCAGATGAATTTGATGAAAACAGATATTCATACTATGACGCTGAATATAAAACAGCATACAACGAAAGCCGCATAACTCTTGCTGATATATTCAAGGGCGATTTCGGCGGCAATGACCCGTCAGATGATATGAAATTCTTCAATAAATTCATGGAAAACGGCGGCAGAAGCGATACCGGATTCAATCAGACAATCAAGAAAAATATATCTGTAATTACCAATGAAGGTACTAATAAAGTTTACAGAAGCTATAAATTTGATATGGATTTAATAAAGGGCTGCGATATGGACGAGGAAATATCTCCGGATTTCAACTGCAATATAACCGCATATTTTGACAGCCGAAGCAATAATAATTCAATAAAGGGTAATGGTTCATTCATTGCAGGATATACTGCCTGCAATATGTGTTCAGAAGAAGAAGCATTTACTGAACTTGTAAACGCTTCAAGGGAGAAAATACTTTGTCTTTTCCCGAATATGAATACATCATCTCTTTCATATGAAAATTCAGCTAAAAATGCTTATAGTCTTACCGGAAACTATACTGCAACATCATCTGAAATTCCTGTAAATGTAAGTGTAAGAGTTACTCTGAATACAAAATATGCTGAAGAAACAGATGAGGACGGAAATGTAACTGAAACTGATATCCCGATATATTATTATGCTGAGGTTACATTTTCATTGTCATAAAACAGCATAAATTCGACAACAAAATTTTACAATTGAAAATATGGGATTTTCATTATATTTTGTAGGGGCGACCATTGGTCGCCCGCCGAATTATGGTTAAACCATAAATCTGATATTTGTTTTCTGTATGAAAAATCATTAGTTATCAGCATAAAATTCCGGTAAAACCAATGGGCGGATATTTTTCAGATTACAGGCGGCAGTTTGCCGCTCGCCCCTACAAATAACAATCATCGAATTGGCGTTAAAAAGGTCAGATACAATAACATCTGACCTTTTAATTTTTATTCAGTTTCATCATCTCTTATTTTATCATAATACTGTTTTACTGCATTATAATATATTTTGGCTTTTTCAGTACCGTATTCCTTTACAACTGCATTATTGAATCTTATTCTGTCCGGTGTTTTATGAATAAGACCTATAACATTACTGATAATCTCTTTGCAATCTGTTTTCGGCACAACACAAAGAAGGTCATTAATAATGTTTTCATATTCTTCTTCACCCAAACCCAGACGATGTGCTTCAATAATATCCTCAGGAGTAATATGCTGTTCAACATCACTTCCTATTGCAACGGCTATTGATGGTTTAAGCAGAACGCTTTTTTTAAGGACATCTGCACAGAAATTTATTGCAGACATATACCCTTTATCCTTGCTTATAATAAAAATCTCATGCTCTTTTGTCTGATGCTGTGCCACCCAGTAGCCAAGATATGTAACAAGCTGAAAATCAAGTGCATTCTTATCTGCCTGACTGAGCTTGTATTTTTCAATTTTAATCTGCTTTTTCATAATGACATCATGAATAGCAAAGCTGATTGTATTTGCAGAATCGCTGTAAAACAATACTATTTTATCAGTTTTTCTGAGCTTGTCAATGCCATTAAGTCCGAGAGAGTTAACGTTTTCATAGTCAACTAAAAATATTCTCATGCGATTAAAAATCCTCCTTTCATTTATCATTTTTCTTAATTTTTATTACAATCATACTTATTATTTCGCAAAGGCTTGCCGACATAAAAATCAATACCGAGCTTATAAGTCCCATAATATTATTTATAAGCTTCAGTGCTGAAACTACTGATTCAGAAACTGTCTGAATATCAAAGCCGGCAGACAAATCAACTGATGATACTGCACCGACTGATGATTTCACTACAGCCGCCGTCCAGATTATAACCGGAATCACAGCTGCAATAATATAATACAGTTTTCCGGAAATAATTTTTTTATCAGCGACAAGCTTTCTGCCTGCAAAGTATGCTGCAAACATGATTACAAAAACAACTGTCACAGCTGCAAATATGCCTACTGCTTCAGAAAAAACAGCCGTTTTCACTGCAAGGCGTACAACTGATGCCATTAAAAGATGAACGCATACAGTAACCAACGCCGTAATAAATATATATTTAAAAATATTTCTATCTGATTTCATTTTTTATAAATCATACTTTCATAGCTTTTTTTAATTCTTCTCTTGCATTGTCAAGCATAAGAGAACTCGGAGAATCTCCGCTTAATATTCTTGCGATTTCATTTACTCTGCCTTCAAAGTCAAGAGCTGAAACTTCAGTAAAAGTTCTGTCATTTTCAGTTTTTTTCTCGATAAGCAGATGATTGTCAGCCATTACAGCAATCTGTGAAAGATGTGTTACGCATATAACCTGATGACTGCGGCTGATTTCCTTTAATTTTATACCTATCTTGCGTGCAGCACGTCCGCTTACACCGGTATCTATTTCATCAAATATAAGAGTTGGTATCAAATCCTTGTCAGCAACAACGCTTTTAAGTGCAAGCATTATTCTTGAAAGCTCGCCGCCCGAAGCAATTTTTGAAATAGATTTCGGGGTTTCGCCTTTATTTGCTGATATAAGGATTTCCATGCTGTCCATACCGTTTATGGTAAGCTTGCCTTTTTCATGCTTTACTTTAAGGATAACATCAGGCATATTAAGAAATTCAAGCTCTGAACATACGCTTTTTGCGAATTTTTCAGCAGTTTTCTCCCTGTATGCTGATAATTTTTTAGCCTTTTCAGTCACATCAAGCAGAAGCTTTTCCTTTTCATCAGAAAGAATTTTTATTCTGTCAGAACAGCCTTCAATATTATTCATTTCACTTACAGCCTCATCATAAAGCCTGCATATTTCCGAAAGAGGAGCATTGTATTTTTTCATGATATGATTTAATTTGCTGCGTCTTTCAGTGAGATATTCAAGTCTTGACCTGTCAAAATCGATATTTTCAGAAAGCTTTAAAAATTCATCTGCAATATCAGATGCTTCAATTCTTAAAGCTGACAATCTTTCATAAAGTTCAGATACAGCCTTTGAAAATTCAGATATATCAGAGATTTCATTCTCACAGTCCATAAGCATTTCAGAAACATTTGACATATTGTCACCGTTTAGTATGATATATGCGTTTCTGAGCGATGCGGCAATTCTTTCACTGTTCTGGATTATCAGGAGTTCATCATCAATATTGTTGTCCTCATCAGGATTTATTTCAAGACTGCCTATTTCATCAATTCTTTCTTTAAGGAGCATTATTCTTTCATTCTGATTTTTTTCAGTCACACGGAGTTCACCGAGTTTTCTTGCAGTAAGCTGAAGTTTTCGGAATGCTTCACGGTATGAATCAAGCAGAGAACTGTCCCCTCCGAATGAATCTATTATATCAAGATGTTTTTCAGGCTGGAGCAGTATCTGATTATCATGCTGACCATGGATATTTATAAGATTTTCACCTATTTCCCTGACTGCCGCAAGTGTTACAGCTTTACCGTTGATTCTTGCAGTACTTCTGCCATCAGAATGTATTTCTCTTGAAATGATTATCTCATCATCACTGAAATCTATGCCGAAACTTTCAAGAATTGCTGCACTGCTGTCATCAATGCCGGTAAAAAGAGCTGAAACCATAGCTTTTTCACAGCCTGTACGGATAATATCCTTTTTTATTCTCTGACCGAGAACCGCATTAATGCTGTTGACAAGCACTGATTTGCCTGCACCTGTTTCACCGGTAAAAATATTAAGATTTTCTGAAAAACAGATATCGGCTTTCTGTATTACAGCCAGATTTTCAATATTCAATTCTCTGAGCATCTGTCAATTACCCCCAGCCAAAAAGCAGCATTTTCAAAGTTTCCACGAATTTTTTTGCATTGAGTTCAGTCCTGAGAAGAATAAATATAGTATCATCTCCTGCGATAGTGCCGACTATCTCCTCATATTTCATTGCATCAAGAGAGGCACAGACTGCCTGAGCCATACCTGTATGACATTTGACAACAACGATATTTCCGGCATAATCCACTGATTTCACACTGCCTGAAAAGATATTCCTGAGCTTTGACTGTTTTCCGGCATTGTCGCCTTCAGGCACTGCATAATGATAAAATCCGTCCTTATTGATAACCTTTACAAGCTTCAGTTCCCTTATATCCCTTGAAACAGTAGCCTGAGTCACCTTGAAACCGCATTCACCGAGTCTTGACTGGAGTTCTTCCTGAGTGAAAATATCATTGTTTCTTATGATTTCAAGTATTTTTCCATGCCTTTTCTCTTTCATAAAAGGATACCCTCCGGAATAATTTTATTTTTTAACAGAATTAACAAGTTTTTTATTGAGTGAATTAAAAAAAGTATTATCATGCATATCTATAAGATTTATGCTGTATTCGGATTTCTTTATCATGATATACTGATTTTTTTCAAGAACAACAGGTTCATTTCCGTCAACCGATATGTATATATCAGCACTTTCAGTAAGCGGAACAGTTTTTATTACTCTGTCCCTTGAAAAAATCATAGGTCTTGTAAAAAGAGAATGCGGACATATCAGATTCATTTCAATACATTCAAGGTCAGGTTCTATTACAGGGCCTCCTGCGGAAAGTGCATATGCGGTAGAACCGGTTGGAGTACTGAAAACAACTCCGTCTGCACGGTATCCTCCGAGTCTGAATGTATCAGCATATATATCAAAGTCAAATATCTTTGAATATGTTCTGCTGACAGTCACATCATTGAGAGCCTCCCAGCATGATATTTTTTTATCATCTGAACCACATATGCATATATCAAGCATCATGCGTTTCCTGACCGTATACTTATGTTCTGCAAGATTTTTAAGGCTGAAAAGCTGATTTATTTCAAGTGATGCCATAAATCCGAGTGTTCCCGTATTTATTCCGAGCAGCTCTGCCTTGCAGCCTTTCATATACCTTGCACATCTGAGAATAGTTCCATCTCCGCCTATTGCCATTATGATATCCATATTCTTTACTATATCATAAAAATCCCCGAAATTCACCCATTTTTTATCATGAAATTCTGATTTATATTTTCTGTCAATATAAAGCTCTGCCTCATCTTTTAAGATTTCACATACTGCTCTGGCACAGTAAACCGCATTTTTTTTCTGAAAATTCGGAAAGACTGCTATTTTTAACATAAATTAACTCCTCTGCAATGCTTCTGAAACAATGCCTTTTATATCGCATATAATATTTTCACTGCTTTTTCTGTCAAGGTAAAGCAGATATTCAGTATTTCCGCTTCCTCCCTTTATCGGTGAAGCACATAAGCCTCTTATAAAAAAACCGGTTTCATTACAGAACTGTATAATGCTTTCAAGAACTCTGATATGCACGGCTGATGATTTTACTATACCATTTTTGCCGATATTGCTTTTTCCGGCTTCAAACTGCGGCTTTACAAGAACAACTGCCGAGCCTCTGCTGTCCATAAGGCGATATATATGCGGAATTATCAGCTTTAAAGATATAAATGAAACATCTGTACAGACAAACTGCGGCAATATTTCAAATACACTGCTTTCAACATCTCTTATATCAGTCTTTTCCATGCTTACAACACGGCTGTCACAGGCAAGCCTTTCAATAAGCTGTCCATGACCCACCTCAACAGCATACACCTTTTCAGCTCCTTTTTCAAGCATACAGTCAGTGAATCCGCCTGTTGATGCTCCGATATCAAGGCATACAAGACCTTTTACATCTATCCCGAAAAATTCAAGAGCCTTTTCAAGTTTAAGACCGCCTCTGCCTGCATATTTCAGGGCTTTTCCTGTAAATATGATATCATCATTTTCATTTATATCATATGAAGGTTTTGTGCATACATTCCCGTTTACTCTGATATCACCGTTTTTAATGCTTTCCTTTGCACGTTCACGGCTTCTGAGTATTCCTCTTGCAACGATTTCATAATCGAGCCGCATTATTTTCCTCACTCCAGTACTGCTTTACTGTTTCAGTCATTGAATCTTCGTCAAGACCTATTTTATTCAGTGATGATTTCACTGATGCTGCCTTTACAAACCCGTCTGCACATACTGATATATATTTCCCGCTCCAGCCTTTTTCAAGGAGTGCTGATGCGGTATATTCAGCAATTCCGCCGTTTCTTTCGCTTTCCTCAAAGAAAAATACATATCTGTAACGCATAATCTGCTCTATAAGCTTATCATCTATCGGAAATATTCTTGTAAGCTTCAAGGCTGTACATTTTATGCCTGATTCATTGAGCTGTCTGCATGAAGATTCCATATCATCGTATATGCGTCCGTATGTAATCATAAGAATATCACTTTCAGGAGCATCATATACAAATCTGTAATCGCTTTCACAGTCTGACTTGTCAAATGATGATTTGTCGCTTCCTCTCGGATAACGCACACAGGCTATACCATCATTCTCATAAACTGCCTTTCTCATACAGACCTTTACTTCCTCATAACATGAAGGTGAATAGATAACTGTTCCGGGAATGCTTGTAAGCATCGGAACATCAAATACTCCCTGATGAGTTTCTCCGTCCTCGCCTACTATGCCGGCACGGTCTATCCCAAAAACCACATGAACTCCGCCTATTGCGACATCATGAAGTATCTGGTCATATGCTCTCTGGAGAAATGTTGAGTATACCGCAAATACAGGAATATGACCCATTTTAGCCATTCCTGCGGAAAATGTGACAGCATGCTGTTCTGCAATTCCCACATCAAAAAATCTTTCAGGAAATTCTGACGCAAAATACTGAAGACCTGTCCCGTATTTCATAGCAGCTGTTATGGCACATATTCTGCCGTCAGTCCTGCCCATTGAAACAAGTTCTCTGCCGAATACTGCCGAATATGAATTATCAGATGAAACTTCCGGATTTCCGGTTGCCACCTCAAAAGGAGCTACTCCATGATATTCTCCCGGATTCTTTTCAGCCGGAGCATATCCCTTGCCTTTTATTGTATTGATATGAACAAATACAGGTTTTTTATAGCTTTTCGCTATCTGGAGGACTTCCTCAAGGTCGCATATGCTGTGACCGTCAACAGGCCCTAAATATATAAATCCCAAATCCTCAAACATCGTGCTGTTGTTGACTATTACTCCCCTGAACATCTTTTTGACTGTACGCAGGAATTTCATAACCGGTGCACCTATAAGAGGTATTCTGTCAAGTACTTCACCGACTGCTATTTTGGTTTCAACATATGTTTTCTTGTTTCGCTTATCCCTGAGATATTTTGCCAAAGCTCCTACATTTTTTGATATTGACATATCATTATGGTTAAGGATTACTATAAGGTTTGTATTGCTTTTTCCGCCGTTGTTAAGACCTTCATAAGCCATGCCGCCGGTAAATGCTCCGTCACCTATTACTGCAACCGCATAGTTGTCGTCCTTGCCCTGAATTTTCATAGATTCAGCCATTCCGCAGGCAAGTGATATTGATGTGCTGCTGTGACCGCTTACAAATGAATCATGAACTGATTCAGACGGTTTAGGAAATCCTGATATACCATTTTCCTGTCTTAAAGTATAGAATTTTTCAAGTCTTCCTGTCAGAATCTTATGTGTATAAGCCTGATGTCCGACATCCCAGACTATCTTGTCATCAGGTGAGTTGAAAACTCTGTGCAGTGCCACAGTAAGCTCAACTGCCCCGAGGTTGGAAGCAAGATGTCCTCCCGTTCTGGATACTGTATTTATCAGTATCTCCCTTATCTCCTTACAGACTTCATTACATTCGCTTATACTGAGTTTTTTAAGGTCATCTGGAAGATTCATGTTATAAAGTCTGCTGTTCTTTACATTCCCATCCATATCTATAAATTCACAGGAACTATCAATGCCACTGCAAATCCGAGAATTGCTCCGCCGATTACTTCAAGAGGCGTATGACCAAGATATTCCTGAAGCTCCTTCACTTTTACCTTTTTACCGTCTTTGATTGCACTGACTGATGAATTTATCAAATCCGGTATAAGTTTTTTAATATTATTTATTTCCTTTGCGTGCATTCCGGCAGCACGTCTTACTCCCATTGCATCATAGATGACTATTGCGGCAAGCAGAAACATTACTGCAAATACAGTTGAACCAACACCTTCTGTTCTTCCCACCGCTGTTACCGCTGAAACCACCATTGCAGTATGCGAACTCGGCATACCTCCTGCACCGATAAGTCTTTCAGCGTTGAACTTGTCAAACTTTATGAAATTAAGTATAGTTTTTATAATCTGTGCAATAAACCATGAAACAACACCTGCGGCAAGAACATAATTATATACCAATTATTTTCACTCCTGTTTATTTTTTTCTGCCAAGCAGCATATTTGTCAGGTCAGTCAGAAATTCATTGTTTTCAAAATTTCCAAGTGCATCAAGTGCAAGTTTTGTAAGTCTTTCAGCCTCTTTTGCTGCATTTTCAATGCCTGCAAGCGTTACATATGTGGTTTTATTCTGCAAAGCGTCGCTTCCGACAGGTTTTCCGAGTACTTCCGTTGAACTTGTAACATCAAGTATATCATCTGTTATCTGGAAAGCAAGTCCCATACACTGTGCATATCTGTCAGCATAAGGCAGCATATCATACGCCTGTGCAGCTATACAGCCCATACGGCAGGCTGAACGTATAAGATAGCTTGTCTTTTTGGAATACATATTTTCAAGATTTAAGATATCAACATCATTTCTTTTTTCATTTTCGATATCTATCGTCTGACCGCCTATTACTCCTGATGCTCCGAATGATGAAGAAAGCTCTGATATAAGCTTTATTCTTACAGATTCAGGGAGTTCTGACGCATTTGCCATTATTTCAAAAGGCTTTACCATAAGGGCATCTCCGGCAAGTATTGCTGTTGCCTCATCAAAAGCCTTATGACATGAAGGTCTGCCACGTCTTAAATCGTCATCGTCCATTGCAGGGAGGTCATCATGAATAAGTGATGATGTATGAATCATTTCCACTGCACACGCCGCAGAAGCAGCTTTTTTATAATCTCCTCCGCATATATTGCAGAATTCAAGCACAAGCACAGGTCTTATGCGTTTTCCTCCTGCACTGAGTGAATAATTCATTGCATCTATAACTCTTTTCTGGGGCATATCAGCTTCACTGAGCATATTATATGAGCTGAGTCCGGATTCTATAAAGGAAACATATTCCTTTAATTTCTGATTATTCTTATCTGTCATATATCCACTTCCTTACTTGTTTTCAAGGCTTTTTGAATATGCACCGAGAATGCCGTTTATAAATGATATATCCTGTTCATACGCATATGTTTCAGCAAGATGAACTGCTTCACTTATTGCAGCATTCACAGGTGTAAGGTCATCAAACATTATCTCATAGAATGCAATCTGGAGTATTGCAAGATTAATTTTTGCTATACGGTCAACAGTTCTTTTTGTGCTGTAAAGCTGAATCATTTCATTTATTTTTTCTCTGTTTGCAAGAGTTCCTTCAACTATTTCCTTAACCTTGTCATTCACAATTATTTCGTCTGCATCATCTGCAAGAGCATAAAGCTCCCCGATTGAATCATTTCTAAGAAGGCTTTCAAATATTATTTTGAATGCACTGTCACGGATATCCTGTCTTTTCATAAATCCTCCACAATAATAATTTTTTATCAGAGTATCATATCAGAAACTATGACGCTTACATTTGAGATTGCAACGCCTGTCATGCTCTGGATATTATTTTTGATTTTCTGCTGAAGGTTTTCACAGATATTTCTTATATTAAGACCTCTTTTTACTCTTATCACAACAGTTACTGATGTGATATTGCTTGAATGTCCGTCAACAGAATCAAGAACCATTGAAGGACGGCCGTCCATAACTATATCCGGAGTTTCTCTTACAACAGCCTCGGCTATTGAGGAAACAACTTCTGCTGAAATTCTTAAAAAACCTGATGTATTTCTGTTATTTTTCTTTTCCATACGCAATCCATGCTGTACAAAGATGACAGCAGTATCCTCCTTTTTTTATGATAATCTTCAAATATCCGCAAAGCATACGGAACATATATTCCGTATGCTTTGTATCATAAGCATTATTATTATACCACTTTTTTTTTAATAGCACAACTACCTTACCTCGAAAATTCTTATATTTTCTGCCGGAACTGATGAAATGCTGAGTATTATATCCTTTATAGCCGCTGCCTGACCGGCTTCAAGCCCTTCTGTCTTTACAACAACCTTTGCACTGTCCTTTTCAAGATATACAACACAGTCCTCAAAACCCTGAGCTTTTATAAGCGATTCCATCTTTGATTCATTTTCAGTGAAATTTGAAAGCTCCACGGCTTCCAGAGCCTTAGCGACCATTTCGTCCTCTGTTATATCTCCTCCGCCGATTACTGCCTGAAGCGTCTGTATTGCGTTGTCACGGCCTGTAGTCTTATCTATTCTTGCCTGTGCAAAATAGTCATCTGCCGAAACTGCCCCGACTGATTCGCTGTCCTGAGAATCCGAGGGTTCATTGTTTACAAATTTGCTGTCGCCGTAATCAGCATTTGCCATATCATCAGGCGACTGTACCGAAAGATTTTCACCGACAAGAGGCTCATTGTCCGAAAGAACATAGTTTACATAGACTGCTATTCCGAGCATCATTGTCAGACAGGCAAGAATTATCTGTTTTTTGCCTATGATAATATTTGGTTTTTTCATAACTGATTTCTCCTTTTATAATTATTTTAATTTAATGTCAGTTCAAAAACAGAATTATGGTTTTTTTCTTATTTTCTGTAATTCATCTGATTTGTAGGGGCGACCATTGGTCGCCCGTTATGGTTTATCAATGATTTTATCTGTTAACCAATAATTTTACATACAGAAAACAAATATCAAATTCCATAATTCCGGCGGGCGACCAATGGTCGCCCCTACAAAAAATAACCGTTGAATCTGCGTTATTTTATTCTGGCAACATATATTCTGCTTGATGGTATATCAAATGCAGTTGATACTGCCTGATATATACTTTCTGCAACTCTGCTTCTGTCACCGCCCTCACATACTATTACTACTCCGCTTATCTCAGGACTGACAATTTTTTTTACAAGAGCTTTTTTATCTGAACTGTTTCCGCTGAAAACATACTGGTTTTCATTCTGTACAGTTTTTCTGTCACCGTCCTGTGAAACATCTGATTTTATTTCTTCTGCATAAACATATTCCTCCGTACAGCTTACTGTAAGCATTATTTCAGCTTTTCCTACTCCGTCAATATTTTCAAGTATATTTCTTAAACGCTCCTCATTTTTCTGAATATACAAATCCGTATCATATCCGCTTTCCGTTTCTGAAACTGTTTTATCAGGCTTTTCTGAAAATCCCGAGGCAAATATCATTACTATTCCGCATATTCCGGCTATAACTATGAATTTTATGTATCTGCCTTTTGAAAAAATTTTCTTTAGTCTTTCAAAATTCAATCTGTCTGCCATAATTCACATTCTGCTCCTGTTTCAGACTTTATTATATCAGCACCTTTTTCAAAATCATCACAGCTTAACTGCGTCTTAATAATAGATATGCATGAACTGTCTGAAATATCAGTTTCAACGCATATTTTATATACTGATATTCCATTGCTTTCAAGCAGATTTTTCAATGATTCTGAAATATTCTCCTCCGTCATCTTTTTGAGATATTTTTTATACATATCATTTTCATCAGCAATATCATTGTATTCTGATATATTCATGCATATCCCGTCTTCTGACGAAAAATTTCTGATTATATCCGCAAACGGTGCTGTAATACCTATTGCAAATACAAGCGAAAATATAAAATGAAGCTGTTTTCTGAACTTTTCATCAGGACTTATCATATCGCATAATGACATTGCAATACCGCAGAAACAAGCTGCTATAACCATCTTATTCAAAATATCCATTATACTGAACTCATTCCTGTCATCATGACTATCGTTGTTGAGATAACCATTATTACCGCAAAGCATACCATAAGACTGAAAATTACTGACAGCACTGAACACATATCAGAAAAAAGCCTTGAAAGCGAACTTTCACCGAATATATCCGCACATATAAATGCAAGCTTCATTGCACAGTAATATAATCCCGAGGACACAACTGACGGAAGCAGCATTATTATAAGCGTTATTATGCCAAAACTCCCTGTTCCTCCCCTTAAAAGTCCCATGCTGCTTTTCAGAGCCGCATATGCGTCAGAAACTGCACTCCCAACAACAGGTATGAAATTTGAAGCTATATATCTTCCTGTTTTAAGTGCAAGGCTGTCTGCACTTGTCCCGACTATACTCTGAATTGACAAAAGACCTGTGAATATCATCATTATAAATACTATAAGCCTTGTAACTGCTTTTCTGAATCCGTTTATAAGCTCCCTGAGAGATACCGCCTGATTTACCGCATCAACCACTGACAAAGCCATGCACATTCCAAGTACCGGCATTATTACGCTGTCTGAAAGCTGCAATGCCGCTTCGGCTGCTATGTATATCAGAGTACTGTAACTTGCCGCCGAGGATACTCCTCCGCCTGCCGCCGTTATTCCTGAAAATACAGGTATAAAGCCTGTCATGAATACTGCTCCTGCACGGATACTCTCAGCCGAATTATAAAAGCATTCTGACAATGGTTCTGATATCATTGATATTGCTGCAAGCACACATATCTGACCTGTAATTTTCTCACATGAGCGTATTTTAACCGTATTCCCCAGATTACCCGCAAATGATGATACAATTATTACTGCCATAAGAGATGAAAAAAGTTTAAGCGGCAGCCTTATATTCCTTTTTATTTCATCTTTTATTTCAGTTAAAATATCCTCTGCCTTTATATTCAGTATGCTTTCCGGTTCATCAGCCTTTACTGAATTTTTTTCAAAAAAGTCCCCTGCATTTGTGCTGATATTGTCCGCAAGGCTGTCCGCACCTGATTCATGGATAATATCAGACATCATTTCCTCATATGATTCTGCTGAAACATTTATCTGTCCGATTATCACCACACAGAATATCAATACAATAAAAATTATTATCTTTCTGCATATTTCTTTCATTTTATACCTCAAAGCAGACCGTTTACTATTGATACAAGCTCCTGAAACAGCGGCAGCGATATAATAAGAAGCATTATTTTTCCGGCTGTTTCAGCTGATGATGCTATTGAACTCTCTCCGCAGTCCCTGCATATATCACCTGTAAGCTGTGTTATATAGCTTATCCCAAGAGCTTTGAATATTATCTGTATATTTTCATTTTCAATGCCGCTGCGGTCAAATATGCTTAGTATAACCGAAATTACCGGCGATATTATAAGAAATACTCCGGCAAGCACTGCCGTTATAACTGCGATTGATGTTATAACTGCCTGTTCCCTGTTGTATTTTCCTATTACCCTGCATAAAAGCGAGGCTGTTATGCAAAGTCCTGCAACTGACATTATCTCTACCATAAGCCGAACACATTCTTTACTGTTTCAAAAAGACTGCCTATCTGCTGTACTATCATCATAAGTACTACTGTAAGACCTGCAAGAACAGTCATCATTGCCTGTTCTTCACGCTCTGCACGCTTGAGAACTATATTCAGAACTGCTACTATAATGCCTATACCGGCTATTTTAAAAATCAAATCTATATCCATAATATTTATGCCTTTCCTTATGAACCGGTGTTATAAAACGCCAATCCGATGATTGTTATTTGTAGGGGCGACCATTGGTCGCCCGTTATGGTTTATCAATGATTTTATCTGTTAACCAATGATTTTTTCATACTAAAAACAAATATCGAACCTATTGTTTAACCATAATTCAGGCGGGCGACCAATGGTCGCCCCTACAGAATAAACGAAAATTCCTTGTTTTCAATCATAACAAATTAGCGTTATAAAAGCATTATCCCTGCCATAATTCCAAGAAGCATTCCGACTGAACGGTACATTCTTCCCTTTTGCTGATAATCATTCCTGAATTCAGCAAGCAGATTTTCAAGCCGTTTTTTATATATCTCTATTGATGAAAGCTGTCCGCTTATATCACTTGTGCCAAGCATATTCCCGAATGAAAGCATTATTTCAGCCTCCTTTTTTCCTAAAACCGATGATTTTTCAACGGATTCACTCCATATATCATGTATATTCCTGTCTGTTTTATCCTCTCTGTTTATATATGCTATAAAATCCAGAGGCTCATATTCAGGATTTTCTCCTGCAATGCTGATAATATCCGCTATTGTCATAGCCTGATATCTTATCATATTTGAAAAATCTTCAGTCAGATTTATCAGCATTTCCACTGTCTTTACACGTTTTAAAAGTTCTTCCGACATTGCCGCTCCTGTCATCGACAAAGCAGACACTATCATAATTATTCCGCAAAGCTTCAAGCCCGTCATATGATATCCTTTCAATTTTTCTGACTGTTCCCGGCGATGACCTGTCACCAAGCATAACTATATAATCAAAGACTCTGTTTTCAAGAAGCTTTCTTATATCCGGTCTTAAATAAAGCTCCTCAATGCTTCCTGCATGGGCAGATGCCGCTATTCTGACTCCTGAATTTGCACATGATATAAGCTGTTCAATGTCATCATCTCCGCCTATCTCATCACATACCGCTATTTCAGGCGACATTACCCTGAGTGCAGTCATTAGTCCGTAAGCTTTCGGATAACCGTCAAATATATCACACATAGAACCCACATCATTCTGGGCTTTGCCATGATATACAGCTCCTATTTCACCTCTTTCATCTATTACTGATACGCTGTATCTCTCACCGAGCTGACGGCAAAGGTCTTTTAATACTGTAGTTTTTCCGCTTGAAGGAGCTCCTGCTATCAGCACACTGCAAAGCTTATCCTTAAAAAGCTCCCTGTATATCCTGTCCGCACAGCCGTTTATCTGCGATGCTATTCTGAAATTTATCGAATTTATATATTTTACTGCCATAACTCTGTTTCCGCTTATGGCTGCACTTCCTGCAATTCCTGCACGATGCCCTCCGCTTACAGTTATAAAACCCTGTGCTATCTCATTTTCATAGCTGTGTACTGAATAATCGCATACTGAATTAAAAGTATATTCAATATCCTTTGATGAAACTATGTATGCATTTCTGCTGAAATCCGAAAGTCCTCCGCCCTTTGAAACATATTTCTTTCTGCCGTATGATACAAGTACAAGAGGCTTTTCGCATCTGAGTCTTATTTCATGAATATCTTTGATATTTTTATCAATCAGTATTCTTATATCAGGCGAAAAATATCTGAGTATACTATCCATTTTTTTTATTTTCTCCTTTCATATAGCCTGTTTAATTCTATGTAGTCCGGACAAGAAATATTACATTACAGATTTGATGAATTTTTTCTCTGTAGGGGCGACCATTGGTCGCCCGTTAGATTCACCAGAATATCAGGCGGGCGACCAATGGTCGCCCCTACATAAATAATCTATAACAATCATCTGTATATCAGAATTTAAATACAATTTAATTAAATATACACAAATAATTCACATTATTTTCTACACTTTACAGTTGAAATAATCGTTTTTATATATTGATTTTATATATAAATATATGATATAATTAATCCATGTTCTAAAAACTGCAAACTTCTTTTTTCCTCTTATTTTTTTCACATATATACTCTGAAAAATCCATTATGCATATAAGTATAATGGATTTTTTGCGTTATACAAAAAAATCTCCCTTTATCCGCATACGCATTATGACAAAAAAATTATACCTCACTGTATTAAAATATATAGTATGAAAACTATATCAGGGAGGTAACTCAGATGCCTGTAAAAGTCGAATTTTCAGACAATGATATCATAGCTCTGCTTTCAGGTGATATCGACCACCATTCAGCTGTCGGTCTCAGAGAGGAAATCGACAGGCTTATAACAGAAAAATCTCCGAAAACTCTTGTTATGGATTTCAGTCAGGTGGGATTTATGGACAGCTCCGGAATAGGTCTGGTCATCGGAAGATTTAAATCCATGCAGGAGGTAAACGGAAAAATTATCGTTCAGAATCCCCCTTATCATATCAAAAAAGTTATGAAACTCGCCGGTATCGATAAAATCGCAAAAATAACTAATAATCTGGAGTGATTTAATTTGAAAATACTCAATGAAATGAAATTAACCTTTTTAAGCAAATCCGTAAACGAAGCCTTTGCACGTTCAGCTGCCGCATCATTTATTGCTCAGCTTGACCCTCCCGTTGATGAACTTTCTGATATAAAAACTGCTGTTTCAGAAGCTGTTACAAACTGTATAGTTCACGCCTACAGAAATTCCGTGGGTTCTGTGGAGCTTTGCGTAAGAATCCTCGAAAATGATGAGGTTTACATAAGAATCCACGACAAAGGTTCAGGTATTGAAGACGTTGCAAAAGCAAGAGAACCTCTTTTTACTACTCTCCCCTCCGAAGAACGTGCAGGACTCGGTTTTGCTGTTATGGAGAGTTTTATGGACAAACTCTCCGTTAAAAGCTCTCCCGGAAAAGGCACTACAGTTATCATGCGTAAAAAAATAACTGTAAGAGGCAAATACAATGAATAATACAGGCACTCTTTCCGCTGAGGATAATCTCGGTCTGGTTCATGCGTGTGCAAACCGTTTCAGAAACAGAGGAATTGAATATGAAGAACTGTATTCTGCCGGCTGTATCGGTCTTGTAAAGGCTGTAAAGGCTTTTGATGAATCAAGAGGAGTAAAATTTTCAACATATGCTGTTCCTGTAATACTCGGTGAAATAAAAAGACTTTTCCGTGACGGCGGCACTGTCAAGGTAAGCCGCAGCCTTAAAGAACTATCCCTTAAAATTACCCGTGAACGTGAACTGTATGTAAAAAAATATGGTCATGAGCCTACTGTAAGCAAACTCGCTGAACTCGCCCAGACTGACGAAAATACTGTTGCTGAAGCCATAAATGTAAGTATGCCGCCCATATCACTGACTGACAGCAGCGAGGATAATGATGGTCAGATTGATGTGCCTGTGGAAGCTCCTGACATAGAAATCGGCGATATTCTCTCACTCCGTCAGATTCTCGCCATGCTTGACGAAAATGACAGAAAACTTATACAGCTGAGGTATTATAACGGTTTTACCCAGATTCAGACCGCTGAAGCAATGTCAATGACTCAGGTTCAGGTTTCAAGAAAAGAAAAAAAACTTCTGCTTTTTATGCGTGAAAAACTCCTTGAATAAATTAACACCAATTCGATGATAGAATTTTATGATTAAAAAAAAGGAATTTTTCGTTTAATCTGTAGGGGCGACCATTGGTCGCCCGCCGAATTAGGGTTGAAACATAAATTCGATATCTGTTTTCTGCATAAAAATCATTGATTACTCATTTGAAATTCTGATAAATTGCAACGGGCGACCAATGGTCGCCCCTACAAAACGAATTTTCATATTATTCAATCTGAATTTCAGATAAATGAATCACAGAAAATAATTATCTGATTTTTATAAAAATAAAAATTTTAAATCCACATTAAACGGCGTAAATACTGGCTTTCCTGATATTTTAAAAATTTTTTTAATTTTTTTTCAAAAAACGCTTGACAAATATGTTGTATTATGATATACTAATGAAGTCGCAAGGGAACAGCGACAAAAACAATTGCAGGTGTAGTTCAATGGTAGAATTCCAGCCTTCCAAGCTGGTTACGTGGGTTCGATTCCCATCACCTGCTCCATATGCGCCTTTAACTCAGCTGGATAGAGTAACTGCCTTCTAAGCAGTAAGCCACTGGTTCGAGTCCAGTAAGGCGCGTTTTATATGGTGGGTATAGCGTAGCTGGTTAACGCGTCAGTTTGTGGCACTGAAGACCATGGGTTCGAATCCCATTATCCACCCTTTAAAAATCGGTTTTTGATTATCTTCAAAAACCGGTTTATTTTTTTATATATAAAACATTGTGCAAAAGTCCACGAACTTGATAAAATCCTTTTGATTGCAATATTTCTCATTATTTTCATTTTTTCGTTGACAAAAAAACATGAAATATGTATAATGATATTGTATTCTTAAATCAAAAGGAGGATTTATATGAATTTTGAAATCAAAGGAGATACCTTCCCTGTCCTTATCTGCAATCTTAATGAAGGTGAATCAATGGCTAACCAACAGGGTGCTATGGCTTGGATGAGTCCTAATATGAAAATGTCCACTAATGCCGGAAATGGTATCGGAAAGTTTTTTTCAAGAGCTATCAGCGGTGAATCAGTCTTTCAGAACATATATACTGCTGAAAAAGGTAACGGAATGATTGCTTATTCTTCATCATTCCCGGGAACTATACTTCCTATCCAGATTTCATCAGCAAGAAGCATTATCGCCCAGAAAACTGCATTTCTTGCTTCTCAGCCTACTGTAAATTTTGAAGTCTTCTTCCAGAAAAAATTCGGTTCAGGATTTTTCGGCGGTGAAGGTTTTATCATGCAGAAATTTACCGGTGATGGTATGCTCTTTCTTGAAATCGATGGAAGTATAATTGAATATGACCTTGCTCCTAATCAGTCTATCCTTGTTGATACCGGATATCTTGCTGCTGCTGATTCAACTATATCAATTGATATCGAATCAGTAAAAGGTATTGGAAATGTGCTTTTCGGCGGTGAAGGTCTTTTCAATACAAGAATTACAGGCCCTGGTCATATATGGCTCCAGACTATGCCAATTACTCAGTTTGCTTCATCAATGTCAAAATACATAGTGAAATCAAACGGTTGAAAGAACCACGCTGAAAATATTTCCAATATCGCTGATATTGCTGATATTGCCGGAGATATTTTTGATGCATTCAATTAAAAAGAACAAAGGTCAGACTTTTTCAGGTCTGACCTTTTTTATTTTATCTGTAAATGCTCATAAGCGGCATTGTTATAATTCCGATAAGCATTGCACACGCTATTACAAGTACAAGTATTCTGAGCCATAATTTTTTTCCGTCATTATTATATGATGATACAGGCGGCTCATTCTGTTTTTTTCTGATATTTTTCTTTTTACTCATATAAAAAACCTCTTGTATTATTTCCATCCGCCGTTTGATTTCTTTTTATTACGGTTTACATTTCTGTTTTTATTGAATCTGTTTCTGTCAGAATAATTTTTTCTGTTTCTGTCCGGAGCGGCTGATGACTGACGGCGTTCCTTACCCTCATAAAGCTTTACAGTAACTCTGTTACCGTTGATTTTTCCGTTGTTCATGGATTCAATAACAAAATCCTTATCAGCATCAGGCACTTCAACTGTAGTATGCCTGTCAAATATATCTATCTTGCCGAAACTTTTTCCTGACATACCGGTTGCATCAACCAATGCTCCGAGTATAAAATTAGGAGCTATTCTGTGCATACGTCCGACTGATATATCAACCTTGACTGTTTTGGTTTTCTTTCCGCTGCTGTCACGTTTAAGAGGTACAGGCATATCAAATTCAGGAATTGCTTTCATTTCCTTGTTTATGCGTCTGTTTATAAATGCCCTTGCTATCTGTTCAGCAGTAATACCCTTTTCCTGAAGTTCTGCCATAAGTTTTTCAGTTTCAGGATTTACAGGCTGTTCTGTATATGATACAACTTTTTCGCTGATATGCTGAAGCTTATTTTTTATTACATCATCTCTTGTAGGGAGTTCTTTCTGTATGATATCAGCCTTTACATATCTTGCAATAGCTTTCATTTCATAGACCTGTTTTCTGCCGCTTATAAGAGTATAAGCTATTCCTGATTTTCCGGCACGGCCTGTTCTTCCGATACGGTGTATATAATATTCATTATCCTGCGGAAGGTCATAGTTGAATACAACATCAACTCCGCTTACATCAATTCCTCTTGCGGCTACATCAGTTGCTATAAGAACAGATATTTTTCCATTTTTAAATCTGTCCATTACCTGAGTACGCTGAGCCTGTTTCATATCGCCATGCAGACCGCCTGCCTTAAAGCCCTTTGCACATAATGTTTCTGTAAGTTCATCAACCATTTTCTTTGTATTGCAGAAAATCATTGAAGCCTTTGGTTCATATGCAAGCAGCAGAAGCCTTAAAGCATCAGTTTTTCTTCCCATTGCAACTTCAAACCAGTACTGTTCTATTGTATCAACAGTTTTCTGCTTGTTGGCAATTTTAATAATTTCAGGATTATTCTGATATTCATTTGTTATAGCCATTATTGCAGGAGGCATTGTTGCTGAAAACAATACTGTCTGACGTTCCTGCGGAATCTGTCTGAGTATATTTTCAATATCCTCTCTGAAACCCATATTAAGCATTTCATCAGCTTCATCAAGGATAATTGTTTTAAGATTTCCGAGTTTAAGGGTGCGTCTGTCCATATGGTCCATGACTCTTCCCGGAGTACCGACAACTATATTAGCACCTCTTTTAAGTTCATGTATCTGTTTTTCCATGCTTGCTCCGCCGTATACAGCACATGGTTTTACCCATTTCATATACTTTGAAAATTTTTTTATTTCATCGCACGCCTGCATTGCAAGTTCTCTTGTAGGACAGAGTATCAGCACTTCAACGCCTTTTTTTTCTTCTCTTGATATACGTTCAATTGCCGGTATGCCGAATGCGGCTGTTTTTCCTGTACCGGTATTTGAACGACCGATAACATCACGTCCCTCCATCAAAAGAGGAATACTTTTTTCCTGAATTTCAGTTGCTTCGCTGAAACCGAGTTCTTCTACTGCCTTTAAAACTTCATCAGATAAATTCAATTCACTAAATTGCATTAATAATTCCTTTCTTCTGTGCAAACAAAAACGAGGACTTTAATCCCCGTTTTAAATAATTTCAATGTAACATTTTAATGATATCATACAAATTCCAAAAAGTCAAGAATTAATTCATCTGCAAATATTTTTTTAAATTCTCAAACCATTCAGGAGGATTTTTTACAAGTGTAAAAATTTCTCCGTTTTTATATTCTGCAATCTGGACAAATCCATTTTCATTATCAAAAAAATAAACCTCGCTGCAATAAGGCATTACCCTGCACAAATCCTCAAATCTGTTATGATATCTTCTTATGACATCATCATCAGGAATATTATGACCGCCTTTTGATACTCTGTTGGCTATACGAATAATGCTTTCCTGAAAACTGTTTACCCCGACATAGTAAAGATTTATCCTGTAATCCAAATCAATTGCTTTTTTTATTGTTTTAAGAGTTCTTGTTCCGGCAAGAGTAGTTTCCTGAGTAAAATTCAGACCTTTTTCAAGACAATAGTTTATTTTCTGAATAGCAGCCTTTCCGCCTTTTATCTTATCTCCGCCAATTTGTTTTGTTATTTTGTCAGTATCTATCACTGTTCCAAGCTGTGTATCCTTTGCGAGCAGAACTCCTGTAAGGCTGCTTTTTCCTGTTCCGTTTACTCCGCCTATTATTGTATAAGTTTTCATAATTATCTGAAAAATCCTCTTAACTCAGCATCATTGATAATTTCCTCTGCATACTTCCAGATTTCATCTGAACCATCTGCAATATGGCTATTTCTTTCAAGAACCATATCCTTTGTTACTTTATGTTCTTTCCATGAAACTCCGCCTTTTCTGTAATTGAGCGTAAGAGGCTGTACTCTGTCAAGAGCAGCGGCAAATTTTGATTCAGGAGTATTCATTGCTTCAAATTCCTGCCAGAGGCTGAACATTTCATCTCTCTGGTCATCAGGGAGTATTCCGAAAATTCTTTCAGCAGCTTTTCCCTCACGTTCTGCCTTATCTTTATAGCCTTCCTTGTCATAGCAGTATGTATCCCCTGCATCTATTTCAACTATATCATGTATAAGAACCATTTTTATAGTTTTAAGCACATCTATCTCAACATTTGAATGTTCAGCAAGTATAAAAGCCATAAGAGCAAGGTGCCAGCTATGTTCTGAATCATTTTCCTTTCTGTCCTCATTGATAACATATGTCTGACGGTAAATATTTTTAAGCTTATCAGTTTCAACTATAAACTCTATCTGTTTTTTAAGTCTTTCATCAATCATTTTATATACTCCTTTTATTTTTAACGCAAATTCGATGGTTGTTTTTTGTAATTTGTTCATCTGAAATTAAATTCGTTTTGTAGGGGCGAACTGTGTTCGCCCGTTTTAGGTATGCTGTGAACCTATCGGGCGACCAATGGTCGCCCCTACAGAATGTATGGAAATTTCCATTTTTCAATCATAAAATTTTGTTGTCGAATTTGTACAGAAAACAAATATCGAATTTATGTTTCAATCACAATTCGGCGGGCGACCAATGGTCGCCCCTACAGAAATAATTCATAGAATTGGCGTTGATTAAGATTGCAGACAGCAGTTTGCCGTTTCAGATAACAAATCCGCCGTTTACTGAGATAACCTGACCTGTTATAAAATCTGCCTTATGTGAAGCAAGAAAACTTACTGCATCAGCAATATTCTGAGGAACTCCTATAGTCTGAAGCGGTGTTTCATCTTTTATTGCCTGTATCTCATCATCTGAAAATCCTGATGTCATATCAGTGAGTATCATTCCGGGAGATACACAATTAACCTGTATCCCTGACATTCCCACTTCCTTTGCAAGAGCCTTTGTAAAACCGATAACAGCAGCCTTTGTCATGGAATAATGAACCTCGCATGAAGCTCCTGTTTCACCCCACATTGATGATATATTTATTATTCTGCCATATTTTCTTTTTATCATATATTCAAGGGCTTTTCTTGAACAGTTAATCATTCCCTTTATATTGACATCTATAATTCTGTTTTCATCTTCTTCAGAAATATCATTGAAAAGACCATAAACTGAAATACCTGCATTATTTACAAGCAAATCTATATGACCATATTTTTCATATACATATGTAAACATTTTTTCTGTCTGTTTTCTGTCTGAAACATCAGCCTGAAAAGCCTCACCGCCTATATCCGAAGCAATTTTTTCAGCTTTTTCTCTGCTTGATGAATAATTGACAATTACTGTATATCCGTCAGCTGCAAGAGTTTCAGCAACAGCTTTTCCGATACCTCTTGAAGCACCTGTAACAACCGCTGTTTTAAGCATAGAATAATCCTTTCAGAAATTTTTTTATTTTTCAAGTCTGAATGAATGCGGCATAAGCTCTCCAAGAGTATATACTTTTATTTTTCTGCCGTCCTTTAAGATTATCTTTGTATTTTCGTCACAAAATTCAGCAAGAACCTGTCTGCATGCACCGCATGGGAAACATTCCTCATTTGTATTATCTTTTCCGCCGGTTACTGCAATCATTTTAAATTCCTTTACTCCCTCTGATACAGCCTTTACTATTGCAGTTCTTTCAGCACATATACATAAAGGATATGAAGAATTTTCTATATTGCAGCCAAGATATATATCACCGTTTTCAGCCATTACAGCAGCACCTGTTTTAAAACCTGAATATGGTGCGTATGCATTTCTGCGAGCCTGTTCCGCACATTCAAGAAGCATATCATAAATCATAGGCAGTTCCATAACATAGTCGTCCATTACAAATCCGCCGCCTATATCAGTAACCTGAGATTTTTCAATTTCAAATCCGAGTTTTTTATAGATATTTATTGTATCATAATTATGCTTATTTACGGTGAGCCATATTTTATCAAGCTTTTCCTGATGGCACATATTTTTAATGAAGTCAATAGCTTTTCTTGATATGCCTTTTCCACGCATATCCTTTCTTACATAGAGTTTACTTAAAAACATTGAGCCGTTTTCAGATTTTATTCCGGTATAGCCGATACATTCATTGCCTGATGACATTATAAAATATTTGTATCCCTGTTTTTCAATCTGATTTTTTACAGCCGGAAATGACTGAAAATTTTTAAGCATATATTCAGTCTGTTCAGCACCTATTATCGGAGTAAAATGTTCTCTCCAGATTTCGCCTGCCAGTCTGCACATATCATTTATCAATGATATTGAATCAACCGGTACAAATTCAATTTCAGTATTCATAAATTTATCCTCCTATATAAAGTTTAACGTAAATCCAATGGTTATTTTTTGTAGGGGCGAACTGTGTTCGCCCGATAGGTTTACAGCATACCCAAACGGGCGAACACAGTTC
>DJFA01000088.1:7518-8826 GCA_002431975.1 Ruminococcus sp. UBA5884 | reverse complement strand
CTTGTTTTCAATTATAAAATTTTCGTTATCGAATTTGCGTTAATTCTTATAATTTTCAAGAGCCTTGTCAATTGCCGGCTTGTCAAAACCGATTATTGTTTCATCACCGATAATTGTTACAGGAATTGCACTCTGACCTGTAAGGCGTATGAGTTCATATGCATTATCCTCTGAGGCATTTACATCAATTACTGTATAATTTATATTTCTGCTGTCAAGGTATGCTTTAAGTTTCTGACAATATCCGCAGCTGTCTGAAGAATATACTTTTATCATAATGATTTACCTCCGTTATCCATCAGAATATTTTTCTGAGCATTAAGGGCGGCTATTGCTCCGTCTGAAACAGATACCGCAAGCTGACGGTAATCCTTTTTTCTGACATCTCCGGCAGCAAAGACATTTTTTATATTTGTATGCATACCGTCATCTGTCAGTATATAGCCGTAATCATCTGTATCAATATACTGTCTGAACAAATCTGTTGCAGGCTCTGAGCCTATACAGCAGAATATTCCGTCAACTGAAATAAATCTCTCACAGTTACATTTTGTATTCCTTATATTTATTCCGGTAACACGTCCGTTTCCTGTGACATTTTCAACAGTCCAGTTATAGAATATTCTGATATTCCTGATTGATTTTATTCTGTTTATCAGTTTATTTTCTCCCCTGAAGCTGTTTTTGCGGATTATAAAAATAACCTCAGAAGCAAGTCCTGAAAGATACAATCCGCATTCAAGAGCTGAATTTCCGCCTCCGACTACTGCCACAACCTTATTTTTATAGAATGCTCCGTCACATAATGCACAGTAGTGGATTCCTTTTCCACGTCTTTCCTTTTCATCAGCAACGGGAAGTTTCAGCGGCTCTGTACCTGATGCGATAATAACAGCCTTTGCATTGTATACAGCTGATTCAGTTTCAATAATTCTCTTTTCATCTGAAAAATCAACTGATTTTATCGTATCAAATTCCTCTATTAAAGCACCGTTTTCAAGAGCCTGATTTTTAATTTTTGCAGCGAGTTCATTTCCTTCAATTGCTGAAAATCCGGGATAATTTTCTATAAGAGGTGCTGAAGCAAGCTGACCGCCTGTGATATTTTTTTCAAATACGATTGTTTCAAGACCTGCACGTCCTGAATATATTGCTGAAGTAAGACCTGCAATTCCTGCACCTATAACTGCTATATCTGTATTTTTCATTTTTTAAATCAACGCAAATTCAATGGATTGTTTCTTTGATTTGTTCATCTGAAATTCAAATTCATTTTGTAGGGGCGACCATTGGTCGCCCGTTGCAGTT
>DJFA01000088.1:6905-7462 GCA_002431975.1 Ruminococcus sp. UBA5884 | reverse complement strand
TCGCCCCTACAGAAAATAATCATCGTTCCCCTATTATAGAATTTGCGTTAAAACACACCTCCGTCAGAATTTATTTTCTGCAAAGATGCTGTATATTATGCATTATAGCACTATAATTATAATTTGTCAAAGAAAAACCGTATGCCTTGAAAAAAAGCATACGGTTTTTTATCAGAAATAATTATTTCAATTAATCGTTGCAGCAGTTATTGTTTTTATTCTGCTGATTCTGGTTATTCTGCTGGTTATTATTCTGGAAGTTGTTATTATTCTTATTCTGCTGATTTCTGTTCTGCTGGTTCTGATTATTTTTCATAAAAATCTCCATTCTCCGCACAATACGAAAACATGACCATATAAAAAGATTTTCCTGTACGGCTGAAAAACTCCCGCCATGTCATGTTTAAGAGAGGTATTTCCTCTGCTGAGATTATTATGAACACAATATCTGTTATTTATGCATTTGACTTTGCATTGGTTTTTTTCATGAATTTTTCAGTATTGACAATGAAACGCTTATGAGTTCCTCTGCCGATAATTCCGGCTTCATCTTTTGC
>DJFA01000088.1:4604-6811 GCA_002431975.1 Ruminococcus sp. UBA5884 | reverse complement strand
GCGGTAACTGTCATATTTACGGGAGTAGCCGAGATATGTTCTGTATTTATAAGAGTTCCGACAGTTGTTTCATTATCTGAAAGAAATTCAGCAACTGCATTTACAGCAGCCTTTTCCATAAGAGCAACCATTGAAGGTGTGGCAAATACCTCAAGAGAACCGCTTCCCATTGATTTTGCGGTATTGAAGCTGTCAACTGCTATTTCAGCAGTTCCTTTAAGTCCTTTTTCAATCATTTTTCAATTCCTCCTCAGTTGATATATTATCTCCGAGTATTCTGTCATATGTCAGCACATCAAGCTCCTCATCATGCGGAATATCTGAATCATACTGTGTTGAATAAATCGGAAGAGTCTGCATTTTATCAGTCATTGCCTGAATAAATGTATCCTTCGGGGCATCAATAAGATTATACATTACATATGGAAGATAGAATGTTGATATCTTTTCATCAGGCATTGAGCTGTAATCTGTAATATAATTGCTCCATACTATATATGACTGTTCATATACTGATGAACAGTTGTCAGCATTTATATTTATCTTGTCATAGGCACTGTTTTCTGCCTTGAATGACGGGAAATGGTCGCCTATCATAAGGACAACTGTCGGTTCATCTATTTCTGAAAGGTGCTCTGTAAATTTTTTAAGTGCATCTGATGTTATTTTTATCTTTGAAAGATAGTTTGCAAGTTCTTCATCGGTATTGTCACCGTCTGAATACGGCTGATGGTTCTGCATTGTTGTAGTATGCACATAAAGCGGTTCATCTGTTTCCTTTATGAGTTTTTCTATCTGATTGAAAACTGTTTCATCAGAAATATAAGTTCCCTCATATTCAACCGGAACTGTAAAGCTGTCATCAAATATCATTGTATCAAATCCGAAATTTGAATATACTCTTTTGCGGCTGTAGAATGAGCTTAAAAACGGATGAACATATGCTGTTGAATATCCAAGGTCATCATAGCACTGTACTATTGTAGGCTGTTCCCTGTCAAGCAGCATTCTCTGCGGCATATTCGGGTCATTGAGTGATTTTACCGGAAGTCCGAAAAGCAGTTCAAACTCTGTTCTTACTGTAAAGCTTGCAAATGTAGGAACTATTGCTGTACCTTTGAAACCTTCCTCTGCAACTTCATCATAACTGTCATATGCATCTGTATCAAGGTCAAGTTCATCAAATTTTCTGAAATCAGCAAATGCTTCTGACATTACAACTATTACATTAGGCTTTATAAAATCGTCATTGGTTTCTTTTTCAACCTCAACGTCAAGCAAATCATCAATAGTATCCGCTGAATATGATTCCGGCTTTACTATTTTATTTGATATTGTTTCTGAAAACGTCTGAACTATAAATGCAAGAAAACTGTTGTTTTCAAATTTCTGATTAAGTCTGAAAACATTGTTTGCTGCTGTTGAATCCACTGAAAACAATGAATATACAGGGTCTGCAACTGACGGAACTGCAAAGAATACTGTACAGCTTACAACACAGGCTGCTGCCGGAACTATACGTTTTGCCATCTTCATTTTAAGTTTCGGATTGAATACAAATACTGCTGCGATATATGCCAGTACTATAAGAGTATATATAACAAGTACCGGTGTTATTTTTATATATGCAAATGAAGTAAGACTCTTTACACTTCTGAAAAGTTTCATCTCGCTTAAAATAAGATGATTTCCGTTTGTATTGTACTTGAAAAGCTCCACTATGCTGAGCGTGAAATATACAACACTCTGGACAGTAACCGCTATCCAGCCTTTTTTGAATATAAAAAGCAGTCCGCAGAATATTATTCCTGCAAGCAGCACATCAAAAAGCATTACTGTCGGCTTTTCAAAAAGAAAAAGTATAAATTTGCTTACTGTCTTTGACTGATTTATTTCAGCCATACTTACTATGAATACAGGAAAGAAAAACATCAGAAACAAATTTGTCATTTTATATTTCTCTGAATTTTTCTCTCTGATTTCATTGAAATGTTTTATTTTCTCCAACACTGTTCTTAACCTTTCCATAACAAATCACCTTCTGAAATAATTTCTGCACATGATATTTTCTATATATATAGTTACGGGTTCAGTTTATAATATATCACATAAGTTAAAAAACTTCAAGAAAAAAAGCTTATACAGCTTTTATTTCTGTAAAATCACTAAAATTTACGCCGATTTAACACAAAAATTTTATGATTAAA
>DJFA01000088.1:0-4490 GCA_002431975.1 Ruminococcus sp. UBA5884 | reverse complement strand
TATTCGCTGAATTTTACTGTTATATCATTGTTATCGGCTGAAACTGATATATTGTTTACAACTTTTTCTGAATTATCAATAATTATCTCTGCAATTTTATCTTCAATTTCACTTCTTATTATGCGTCTTATATCTCTTGCACCAAATTTCTTACTATATGACTTTTCAGCAACTGCATCGAGTGCCTTCTGGTCATATGTAAGTGAAATGTTTCTCTCGCTGAGAGGTTCTTTCATTTCATCAAGCATAAGAGCAGCAATTTTTCCGTAATCCTGTTTTGTAAGATTCTTGAACACTACTATTTCATCAATTCGGCTTATAAATTCAGGTCTTAAAAATTCCCTGAGTCCCTTTATCGCCTTATCCTTTGAAATTTCGTCCTCTGTTTTGTTAAAGCCTACTCCGTTTGACTTGTCAGATGAGCCGGCGTTTGATGTCATTGCTATAATTGTATTTTCAAAGCTTATGCTTCTGCCCTGAGCATCATTGACTCTGCCTTCATCAAGTATCTGGAGGAGGATATTCATTACATCAGGATGAGCTTTTTCTATCTCATCAAAGAGTACTACTGAATATGGTTTGCGGCGGACTTTTTCAGTAAGCTGTCCGGCTTCATCATATCCTACATATCCCGGAGGAGAACCAATTATTCTTGATACAGCGTGTTTCTCCATAAATTCAGTCATATCAAGCCTTATAAGAGTATCTGTTCCGTCAAACATTTCCTCTGAGAGAACTTTTACAAGTTCAGTTTTTCCAACACCTGTAGGGCCTACAAATATGAATGATGCAGGTCTTCTGCGTTTTGAGAGCTGGACTCTTGTACGTTTGATTGCCTTTGCAACAAGTTCAACTGCTTCGTCCTGACCGATAATTCTCTTTTTAAGAGCTGTTTCAAGATTAGCTATTTTTCTGAATTCGCTTTCTGCAACCTTGCTTGCCGGAATACCTGTCCAGAGTTCGATTACTTTCGCCAAATCATCTTCCCTGACGCATACATTTTCAATAAGCTTTTCGTATTCGTCAAGTTTTCCGCTTACACGGATTATATTGGCTTTAAGTTCTGCAAGAGCCTTGAAATCAGGCTGTTCATTATCCTCCATCTGTTTTTCATTTTCCTTGAGTGATTCAAGATGTTTCTTGAGTCTGTCATATTCAGCAAGTTCAGGACTTCCGATACTTGCACAGGCACAGCTTTCATCAAGGAGGTCTATTGCCTTGTCAGGAAGAAATCTGTCATTTATATATCTTTCTGAAAGAACTGCACACATTCTGAGCAGATAATCGCTTATCTTTACTCTGTGGTAATCCTCATAATATTTTTTTATTCCCTGAAGAACTTCTACTGTATCATCAATTGTAGGTTCATTGACTGTAACAGGCTGGAAACGTCTTTCAAGTGCTGAATCCTTTTCAATATACTTGCGGTATTCTGAAAATGTTGTTGCACCGATAACCTGAACTTCTCCTCTTGAAAGGGCAGGTTTAAGGATATTCGCTGCATTCATTGAACCTTCTGAATCGCCTGTTCCGACAAGGTTATGAACTTCATCTATAAACAGGATTATATTTCCTTCAGATTTAACCTCATCAACAAGACCTTTTATACGGCTTTCAAACTGTCCTCTGAACTGAGTTCCGGCAACAAGAGCCGTTAAGTCAAGGAGATATATTTTCTTTCCTGAGAGATTGAAAGGAACTTCTCCGGCTTCAATTCTCTGGGCAATACCCTCTGCAACGGCAGTTTTTCCGACACCAGGTTCACCTATAAGGCATGGATTGTTTTTGGTTCTTCTTGAGAGAATCTGGACTACTCTTGAAATTTCCTTGTCACGTCCGATAATTCTGTCAAGTTTGCCTTCCTTTGCTCTCTGGCTTAAATTTGTACAGTAATTTTCAAGGAATTTAAGTTTTCTCTCCTTTTCTTTCTTTCTTGCTGTACGGTCAGCCTTTTCGCCCTGAGGTTTTTTTCTTGCAAAATCATCTGAGCCTGCACTGTTTTTAGGCTTTGCTGAAAATGGATTATTATCCATCATGCTCTGAATAAACGGAGGCAATGTTCCTGAACCGCCTGCCTGAAATGCATCACCATCAACAATATCGGTCATCTGGTCAGAAAGCTGTTCTATGTCTTCGTCACTTATTCCAAGCTGTTCCATATACTCGGAAATCTGAGGTATTTTAAGCTCCTTTGCACATACCATGCAAAGCCCCTCATTTTTCTTTTCTTCACCCTGCATAGCAGTGATGAATACTACAGCCACTCGCTTATGGCATCTGCTGCATAACATCATAGTTTTTCCTCCGTTAATAATAAGTTAACCAAATAAATCAAAATTATAGAATATGCTGAACAGTTTTGACTGTTCTATTGTATCTTCATTGAGAAACGTCTGAGTACCATCTGTAAGAAGTATACTGAATTTTATCATTATACAGGCGATAAATACAAGAGCCATAGCTTCAACTGCTCCGAATATTCCGCCTGCAAGCGTATCAAATCTTCCTATTGCAGGTATTCTGTCAGCCTGAACAAGCATATTTTCAATTATTTTTACAATTATCATAAGGATAAATAATATCAGTATGAAAAGCAGTATTTTTACAAACATAACTGCATACTGTCTGATATAATGCTCCTCGATATATTCAGCAGCCTTGTCCGCACTGCCTGAAAACATAACCGATATAAATTCAGAAACGCCTTCAATGCTGTTCTGCGTGGCATCTGTAAGACCTTTAAGCATTGATTCCGGAACTTTATCCTTGAATATTTTTCTGATACTGTCTGTAATACCGGCTTCAAGACCTTTTGTAACTTCAGCTTCTGATGAAACTGCTCCGGCACTTCTGCTGACTATAAGATTATATATTACCTTATCAATGTGCTTGCCGTCAGATTTTCCGACAGCTCTGCTTATATCCTTTACGCTTATATCAAGTCCATATGTCATATCGGAAATACAGCCCTGAATTTCCTCTGAAATATCGCTTTCACTTATTGCAGTACTTGTATCCTCAATAATTTTGTCTTTAAGAAAAAGGTCATAAAACTGCGGTGCAAAAGCATTGCTGAGAGACGAGGCAAGTACACATGAAACCAGATATCCCATAGCTGATATGAAAATTCTGCTGAAACCTCTTTTTGCATTTGAAACAACTGCACCGATTATAATTGCAACGGCAATAATGTCATATATTATCCAGACTCCTGTTTCCACTGTATCACGCCTCCCTTTTCATCATTGAGTACTTATGAAGTTTATCTTGTCTATTCTTGTATTTCCGATAAGGAATATTGTATTGCCTGATTTTAGGAATGAATGGTATATATCCGATATTGAAGCCTTTGAAACCACATTTCCATCATAATCATAGGCAATTATCTCATTGTCTGTCATTACATATGCAAGTTCAGATTCAGCAACAAGATATTTAAGGTTTCCCTCTATTATCTTTTCAATCGGAGCTGATTCCATGCCGTTTACAAGAACAAGGCTTGTTTTTCGTCTTTTGTCATTCTTGAAAATCATTGCCGCATGGTCATTCATAAAGCCTCCTGATATAAGAGTATTCTTATATGAATAGCCTTTTAAAAATGTGCCGTTCTTGTCATAGTATGCACATTTTGTATCTCCGAGAATAAAGAGTCCGTCTGTAGATGTTGTATACAGGTCAACGCAGAGCGTTTCAAATTCATTGGTAGTCCATTTTTCATCTTCACTTGTAAAGTTTACCTGATATGCCCTTGAAACTATCTGACCTATATTTGCGTCCATTACAGTTATGCGGCAGCCTGTACTCTCATTATTAAAGCACACTTCTATAATTCTGTCAACACTTCCACGATAATAAATTGCATTTCCGTTCATGTCAAATACTGTAAGCATACATGAATATGTGTCAGACGTGCTTACAACTGCGATATATCCTTCATTGCTTATCCTTGCAAATATTATCTTGTCATCAAGAGTTTTTTCAAAAAGAGTCTTTCTTGAAGTTTCAACACGGAATTTATTTCCGCTGCTTTCATAGATAAGAGCACGGTTTGCCGCAGTTTTAAGTATTACATTTGAATAGTCATGACTTCTTGAAGCGAGTTTTTCGCCGTCAGTTGAATATACTGAAAAATCCGCATCACTAAGTATTACAAGTCTGTCGCCTATCATACCTGTCTGATATTCAGATGAATCAGAAAGAGCTATTGGAAAATTACCCTCTGCAAGCTGACCATTGTTATTGAGTATTCCGTTTTCATCAACTTCAGCATTTTTGCTGTTTCCGATATATATATTAAGTTTTTCAAGTTCGGGAATCCATTTGTTTCTCGTAATAAAGAGTCCGAGAACTATTACAATGACTGCTGCCAGAACAAATATGACCTTGTTTCTGACAGAGCCTTTTCCCTCTGCTTTTTTACGTTTTTTCTTTCTTGCACGTTTATTATAGATATCGTCTGACATTCTGTCCTCCATGTTCTAATAAAACAC
>DJFA01000089.1 GCA_002431975.1 Ruminococcus sp. UBA5884 | reverse complement strand
TGGTCGCCCCTACAGAAATAATTCATCGAATTGGCGTTAATATAAATATTATTATACAATATTTCAGAATTATAACAGATAAAAAAAAGAAACCCCTTCTTAAAAAGAGGTTTCCTTTATATTTTTAATATCCCTGATTATCGGTAAGGGATTCATCATTTTCAATCCAGTCTTCAACAGTTATTTCTCTGTAATTATCCCTGTCAATGCGGATAATGACGTTTCTGATACCGGCATTTATTATAAGTCTTTTGCACATGGAGCATGGTTCAACATTGCCGTCAAGAGCATTGTTTTCTGCATTATGGCAGGCAAGATAAAGCGTTGAATTTATAAGTTTCTGTCTTGAAGCTGAAATTATTGCATTTGCCTCTGCATGAACGGAACGGCACAGCTCATAACGCTGACCTCTTGGTATATTAAGCTTCTGTCTTATGCAGTATCCTGAGTCAGAACAGTTTATTCTTCCTCTTGGAGCACCGTTATAGCCTGTAGCAATTATTTCATCATTTTTTACTATGATAGCACCAAAAACACGTCTTAAACAGGTACTCCTTTCAAGAACAGTTTCAGCTATATCAAGATAATAATTTGTTTTATCCCGTCTTTCCATAAATCAGATATACCTTTCATTTTTTTATTAACAACAATTCGATGGTTATTTTCTGTAATTCATTTATCTGAAATGCATATTCGTTTTGTAGGGGCGACCATTGGTCGCCCGTTTGTTTTACCAGAATTTTATGCAGACAACCAACATTTTTCCCGTACAGAAAACAAATATCAGATTTATGGTTTAACCATAATTCCGGCGGGCGACCAATGGTCGCCCCTACAATGGGAAATTTCTTGTTTTTAATCATAAAATTTTATCATCGAATTGGCGTTTATTAAAGCTGACCGCTTTCCCCGACAACCGGAAGATTGTCAACAAGTCCTGCAACATACTGAAGTGCAAGGAGTGCATCATATGAAGTTATTTCCTGCGACAAATCATTGTCAGCCATAAGCAGTATTTCATCATCTATTGAGGATTCTCCTGAAACATACTGGAGTACAAGCAACGCATCATATGAGGTAACTTCTCCGTCACCGTCAAGGTCGCCCTGTTGTGCATAGAGTTTTACAGCAGATTTGGAATCAGCCGGAGTCTTGACTGTTACGCTCTTTGACATTGAAGCAAAATTGCTGTCATCTGCCTTGAGTCTTATATCAAGTCTGTAGTATGTATCAGGTTCAAGGTCAGTAAATTCAGTATTTTCAGTATATATAAAGCTGCCCATTCCTTCAAACGGCATGATTGTATATTCTGCATTTTCTATAGGTTTTATTGAAAATGAGGTTGAACCGGACTTGTCAAGCTCAACCTTGAAATCAGCCTCACGTCTTTGCGGAATAAACATGGCATAGATTTCACTTTCAAAGCTTTTATCGGTACAGCCGTTTTTGAAATAAACATAATCGCCTATAGTCGGCAGGAATGTTGTAAGTGAATCCACACTGTCAGAATTTTCGACAAGCTCCCATGTTTCGCAGTTGTCAACGCTGTAATAAACGGATTTTCCATTGGTATTTATATTGAGCTGCTCATTTTTGTAGTCAACTGACACTTCAGAAACAAATCCCGGAGAATCAGGTATCTGTAATTTATATGAATAATTCTGTGTGATATTGGTTACAGTAAGCTGCTGGCCCTTGTACTGTAAAATATCAACCTGTTCAAGATATGTATCAGTATCCGCATCATAATTTATGATATTTCCTTCTGAATCAGCAATACTTACCTTGTCATCAGTTATTACCATAATTTTTCCTGTAAGATAGCGTATATCAGTAACCAGTTCAACGCCTGTTGTTTCGACTGAAACAGCTTTAAGCTTTGAAAAAGGCTTGCCATCTTTTGAAGGATATCTTACAGCGACTGAATATGATGTTGCAGGGAAAAGATTTTCAAATACCGGACTGCTGCTCCATTCATATTCATAGTTATAGCCCTCTGAATAAACCTGTGCTATACCGTATTCAACGCCGTCAATCGGTTCTACTGATATTGAATTGTCAGCAATGCTTTTTACTACTATTTCAGCCTCAGGGGCATCAGCAAGTTCATCAAGTTTAAATTCTGCGGCTTCACTCTTGAAAGTATTTTCAGTTGCAGGGGTACGGCAGTACATAATCTGACCGTTTACCCTGTCAATCGGGATATATCCTTCCTTCTGATATGTTTCATAGCATGAACCCGAATCATCACCGCTGAATGAATAGCTTATATCCTGATTGAATTTTATGCTCATCTTGTCATAATCTATTGTATATGTTACATTTTCCGGCTTTGCAGGTCTCTGAGGCAGAACTATTTCAAATTTTCCTGAACCGTCCTTGTATTCAGCTTCAAGAGTCTGACCTATATAGTCGCTTATGCTCTGCCAGCTTTCAAGTTCAGTGCCGTCAGGAGCAGTTATTTTAACATCTGATTCAGGGAAAATAACCATTTCATTTATATAGTCAACATATTGTGCCTCATAGTTTACATTATATACAGTACTTTTTTTATTTTCCGCTGATACAATTATTTCAAGAGATGGTTCGCTGCCCATGCTGAATGAATAGCGTTCACCGGATTCAACAACTTTTCCGTTTATGTTTATAGTTGTACCCTCAGGAGCTGTCGGAATTACAGCAAGACCTTCTGACATATTGCCTGTTATGCTTTCATTTATATCAGTTACAGCCTTGCTGCCGCTGCTTATTGTTATATCCTTTACATATCCATCTGAATTATAGACTGAAAGAGATGAAAGGACTGCTGTCTGCGGTGAATATGTATGTGAAACCGCATCAGAACCGTCCTGTGACAGTGAAGCGTAAATTGTTGTATCGCTGTCAGTTATTTCTATCGGCTCTCCGTAAAGTTCCCATATATTGCCGTCATAGGAAAAATAGATGTCATTGCCGCTGTCGGCAGAAAGAGAAATTTTCTCACCGTTTTCCACATATGGAGCATAATCTGAAAATTCTATTTTATCCGCACTGTTTGCAAAGGCTCTTAAATTGATTATTCCTACTGAAACATCATTTTCGTTTTCTTCCGAGGAATCTGACCATGTTTTGCCGTCAAGGCTTACAAAGCTTAAATTTCTGAATTTCTGATAATCATCTGCATTATCAAGAGTCGGGAGAGATGAAGCAGTTGCAATAAAGTTTTTTTCAGGATTTGCAAGCTTTACAGCAACGGAATACTTCTGACCCTTTTCAACATATACAGCCTCAGGGAAATCATATGTATGGTATCCTGCATATTTTTCAGTGCCTGAAGTAATTTTATGTTCTGTTCCTGAAGCCGGATTTGTTTCGTCCTGAAGGTCGGTATATACAGTTATTTCATATTCAGTACCGTTATCATTTGTAAAGAATGCAGCAGCACTTATATATTCATTTTCCTCAGCAGTAAATATATTTGAAATATATCCCTCTTTTGTATTCTGTGATATATAGTAGTCCCATGGATTTGCAAGACCCTTGTCATTTTCATACAATTTATCATAATTATCAGCATACTCAAGAGAATATGCAGCATCAAAGCTTGCATAATTGTCCTCATAGGATATCCAGCAGAAACCGTTATTTCCGAAATCGCTTCCCCAGCTGTTCTTGACGAGCCATGCACCGTCATTTTCAGGACGCATATCCTCTCTGAAATTTTCCTTTGAATAGTTATCGTCCCAGCCGACTATTGCAACTGCATGAGATGATGCCCATACATTATCCTCTGTTGTAACAGTAGAATCACCGAAATATGCTCCTGTTTCAGAATTATAGAATCCGTCATATGAAAGGAAGCTCAATGTAACAGAAATGCCGTCATAGACGAGTTCCTTTACCTGACTGTTCACATTTTCTGAAGCTGTAAGGTTTTCAACAGACCTGTAGATATCAGATACATGATAATCAGAATCATATCTGTAATCCTCATTTGCAATGCCTTCAAAGCCGTACGGGAATTTTTCCTCATCTGAAACTCCGCCCCAGTGGATTGCATTGTTGATTATCAGTGACTGTGAGCCGCCTGGTTCAAAAAGCTTGTAAAAGTCAGTATCAGATGAACTGTCATCAGCTGCTGAACCATATGAGTAATCAGATTCATGACTTGAAACCATGCCGAAATATGCAAGCTGCCATTCGGAAATATCTATAAAAGGATTCTGTGCTATAAGACTTGTTTCCATTGAAGCAGCCGCACACTGAGCCCAGCAAGTACCGTAATTTCCCTGATTTTTGACTGAAGAAACAAGTCCCTCTGAACGCAGGTCGAAGCTTTCCGGCAGATTTTCAGATACATCAACGGGTGCATTGTCTTCATTGTTTACTGATGAAGGCTTTACAAGATATTTATCCGGATTTTTGAGATAGTCGTTGTATATCTGCGGTGCAGGAACTTTTTTGATATCAAAATCTCCTGAAACGTCACCGAAATCCATTGCTGAAACCGATTCAAGCGGTACATTCAGCGAAATTGTCATGAGTGCCATAAGCACAGCGATTTTTTTTCTTAACATAAGTTTTGTCCTCTTTTCTTAATTTTGTCTACATTATATATTTTTTTGATTTATAAGCCTATTATATAATATAAACCGTTAAATGTCAATCGATACTGAAAAATTCTTAGATTTTATATGTTGAAACATACAATAAAATATGATATAATTATAATATAATACGAATATCATACAAATTTATACAGAGATGATTGTTATTTTTCTGTAATGAAGGAGATGCTGCTCTTGAATTTTAAAAGAATAATCGCATATGCACTTGCACTCACAATAATTTCCGGAAGCACGCTTTGTATTGAAACTGCTGATTTCATAAAAAATGATATTGCTGTATCAGCTGTAAACACCGGTTATGGCGGCTCATGCGGTGAAAACTGCAAATGGTCATTTGATTCTGAAACAGGAGCTTTAACAATCACCGGAAGCGGAGCTATGAAAGATTACAGCTATGATTCACAGCCATGGCTCAGCTATGCCGCAGATATAAAGTCTGTCACAATTGAAAACGGCATAACATCAATAGGAAACAATGCATTCTATAACTGTTCATCACTTGAATATGCAGATATCTCTGATTCTGTCACATCAGTGGGAAGTGCCTCATTTTCAGCCTGCAAGTCACTGAAAGATATAACTATTCCTCAGGGCATGACAGACATAAATCAGTTCGCATTTTCAGGATGCAGCAGTTTTTCTGAACTGACAATTCCGGACAGCGTTACTTCAATAGCTGACCACGCATTCGGCAACTGTACCGGACTTTATAAAGTAACAATTCCTGACAGTATCACAACTATTGAACAGGGTGTATTCATGAACTGTACAAGTCTTTCTGAAGTACATCTGCCTGACAGCATTAAAACTATCAGATACCAGTCATTCTGGGGCTGTACAAGTCTTACCGGAATAACTCTGCCGCCGGAAACTGAAACAATTGAAAGCTTTGCATTCAAGGAGTGTTCCGGTCTTGTAAAGGTAGTGTTCCCTGAAAGCGTGACATCAATAGGCGGACGTTCATTTGAAAGCTGTCCTTTGCTTAAAAATATATATGTGCTTAATCCGCAGGCTGAAATATCTGAAAATGCATTCGGATATATGTATTCGGTTTCAACTCCTATAGACGGAGTGACAATCCACGGCTATGCGGATTCAACTGCTCAGACATACGCAGAGGAAAACAGTCTTGCCTTTGAAACTGTTGCTGAAAATCAGTGTGGCGAAAACTGTACATATTCATTTGATTCAGAAACAGGAACTCTGACTATAAGCGGTTCAGGAGCTATGAAAGATTACAGCGATTTCAGCACAGCAAGCTGGTTTGACTATGAACAGGATATCAAATCAGTTGTCATTGAGGACGGTATAACATCAATCGGAAACTTTGCATTCTATCAGTGCAGCAATCTGAAATCCGTATCAATTCCTGACAGTGTAACCTCTATTGGTGACAGTGCATTCTATTACTGCAAAAATCTTTTGTCAATACAGATACCTGACAGCGTTACTTCAATAGGAAGCTGGGCATTGGGCGGTTGCAGCAGTCTTACATCTGTAATTGTACCTGACGGTATTACTTCAATAGAATATTCAGCATTCCGCAATTGCAGCAGTCTTTTAGCAATAGCAATCCCTGAAAGTGTTGTATCATTCGGAGATGATGCATTTGAAAACTGTACTGCTCTTGCAGATATCTATTATTCAGGAACAGAAACAAAATGGAACACTATAAAAACAGGCTCTTATAATGAAGATTTGAATAATGCCGCTGTTCATTACGATTATTCAAAGGATTCAAATTATATAGGCTCATGCGGTGATGACTGTACATATTCATTCAGCAGTGCAACAGGAACTTTAACTGTCAGCGGTACGGGAGATATGACTGAATATAAATCATCTTATGAAATACCATGGGAAGACTATACTTCAGATATAAAATCCGTTGTTATTAAAAAAGGTGTCACATCTGTCGGAAATTACGCATTTGACAATTGCAGTAACTTAACATCGGTGACTGTTGCGGACAGTGTTATCTCTATTAAACCCTCAGCATTCAGCTATTGCGGCAATCTGACATCAATTACTATTCCTGAAGGTGTCAAATCCATAGGAGACTGGGCATTAGGCGGTTGCAGCAGTCTGACATCAGTAACTATTCCTGACAGCGTTGCCTATATTGGACACAACGCATTTGCCTATTGCAGCAGTCTGACATCAATAAATATTCCTGCCAGCGTTGCCTCTATCGGAAATGAATTTTACAGCTGCAGCAGTTTAACGGACATTACTGTTGACAGCAGAAACAATTACTATTCAAGTGTTGACGGAGTACTGTTCAATAAAGACAAATCATTATTAATAGCATATCCCAGTGGTAAAAAAGATGAAATATATACAATTCCGGACGGTGTTACATCTATTGGAAAGTCAGCATTTACAGTCTGTAATAATCTGTCAATAGTTAATATTCCAGACAGTGTTTCCTCTATCGAAGATTCAGCATTTGACCTTTGCATCAATCTGAAATCAATAACTATTCCTGATGGTGTTACATCTGTCGGAGAACGTACATTTCATTTCTGCAAGAACATGACATCAGTAACTATTCCTGATAGTATTACTTCTATCGGATATCAGGCATTTGACGAGTGTAAAAGTCTGACAGATGTTTACTATAAAGGAACAGAAACTCAATGGAACAGCATTGAAACAGGTCTTAACAATGACCCTCTTACAAGTGCCACAATTTATTATAATTATTCTGAACCTGAAACAACTACAACAGAAACCACAGTCACAACAGCTGAAACAACTGTTACCACGACATCTGCAAATACTACAACAACAACTGAACCGCCTGTTACAACTACTTCTGCAAAGACTACAACCACTACTGAACCGCCTGTTACAACTACTTCCGCAAAGACCACAACTACAACCGAACCACCTGTTACCACAACAACAACAACTACTACAACCACTACATCAACAACGGAAACATCATCTTCTGAAACTTCAAACAGAAAATTTGAATATGAAAAAGATACATGGGTTTTCCCTAACAGAGAGGACTATTTCGGCACGGGAGAATATTATGTATCAAAAACTTCTCTTTACAGATTATACAGTCAGGTATCAAATGTTGAAAAGAACAGCATAAAAAGACATAAACGCTCCGGCTGGAACGGTTCATGCTATGGAATGGCTGTTACATCAATACTTGCAAACGCAGGCATTTTCAATATCAGCGACTGGCAGACAGGCTCTGAATATCTCAGGGAGATAGAACCTATCAGCAAAGATACAAATGATGATACTGAATCACTTATAAATTACTATTTCCTTACACAGTTCACTACTGAAATACAACAGGCTGTCGCTGAAAACGCATACAAAGATGACAGCGTTATCCTCTCAGAACTTGTACAGTCCCTTGAAAACGGCGGAAATCCTGCTCTTGTATGCTTCTCGGGAAAACTTTATGACAAATTAAACGGCGGTCATGCTGTTACTGCATACGGAGTGGAAAAAGGTTCATGGGTAAAGGACGGACTTTTATGCACTAAAAGAATTCTTATCTATGACAACAACTACAGCGAATTTTCAGACAATGCCTGCATATATCTCAATGATGACTGCACAAAATGGTGCATACCGATATATAAAACAGGTTCTGTATATCATGAAAATGACCATATAAATCTTGCTTCTTCAGATATAAGCCTTATAAACAACAAAGGCTTTATAAACGGCACAAATTACAGTTCAGACAGCGGATTTATCTCAAAAATGACATCTGAATCCGATAATTTCAATTTCTCAATCTCAAAAATCAAGGAAGTTGACGGTTCATTCTCATTCAACGGAGCTGTTGATACTGATGAGATAAAAATAATCTACCCTATGTATGCGGATTCCGAAAACAAGGAATTCAGTATGCTGCTCAGGGATTCAACATCAGGATATCAGTATACTGCCGACAATGCGGAAGCTATGAATATCAGCATGGAATACCTTGACAGTATGTATGAGGTAAACCTTTCAAACGGAAAATCAGTACGCTTTACCCCTGACGGATATGTTGACATTGAAGCCGATATAAGCAGCTTTGAAATAAAATCAACATTCAATGAGGATATGTGTAATCTTCCATGGTATACTGTAGGAGTAAGCGGAAAATATGCAGATTCCGTAAAATTTGAACAGACTGAACAGGGCTTTGTCATGTCCGGCGACAATCTCGTGAATATTATCGTGCGTGCAAACAGCGATGATATAAATACAAGTGCTGTATTTTCAACATCAGCAGAAAAAGTTCTGATATACAGCATTGATGAAAAAACTATCGGCGTATCAGCTGATACTGACGGAAACGGTTCATTTGAAACCGAACTTGAAACCGGAAGCATGGGGGATATTGACGGTGACGGAAATATCACATCTGCCGATGCTCTTAAAATACTCCAGTCAGTAACAAATCTCAGTCAGCTTGATGATATGCAGTCATGCCTTGCAGATATCGACGGTGACGGCATGGTTACATCTGCTGATGCACTTCGTCTGCTCCAGTATACTGTCGGACTCTATGATGAATTATAAAAAATGAAAGGATATAATCATATGAATATCAAAAAAATCATGGCTTTTCTTCTTTCGCTGACCATATGTGCAGCTGTTCCTTTTTCATCTCATAAAGGATATATGAATCTTGATGTGCAGGCTTCAGGCTATTCCGCTGATACATTCGGAATGACAAGCAGCAATATTTCAGCCAACAGCAGCTATAACTACGGCTCTGTCATAAAATCATATCTCTATGAGGACAGCGAGGGAACTCTCACAAGAGTTGAATATTTCCCTGATGACTGCATAACCGTTGAACAGTATACAAGTACAAACAAGCTCATATCAAGCAAAAGCATTGATATTGAACTTACAAGATTCGGCGGATTTTTCTGCGGCAGCGATTATAATTATCTTGTATTCGGCAATCCTAATACCGATGAAAAAGCTGATGTGGAATGTCTGCGTGTAGTCAAGTATACAAAGGACTGGGAAAGAGTTTCACAATGCTCGCTCTATGACATAAATACATATATGCCGTTCACACATGGCTCTCTCAGAATGACTGAAGCAGACGGAAAACTTTATATTCATACCTGCCACACAATGTATAAGTCAAGTGACGGCTATAACCATCAGGCAAATATGACATTTGCAATAAATGAAGCCGATATGACAGCAACTGAAAAGAGATATGAAGTAAGCAATATCTCAACAGGCTATTCAAGCCATTCATTCAATCAGTTTATCGATACAGACGGTCAGTATATCTATCGTGTTGACCACGGTGACGCATATCCGAGAGGCATTGCCGTAACACGCAGTCCTCTTGACAGTCTGTCAAATGTTGATTTTACAGTTCCGCTTGAATTCGGCGGCTCAATAGGAAACAACTCCACAAATGCCGGAATAGGCGGACTTGCTCTTGCAGGCGATAACTGTATTATCGGATATATTTCTGTAAATCAGGAAGGTGCTTCCGATACAAATCTTGAAGATTCAGCAAATAATCTTTATATCATGACTGTAAAGAAAGATATGTCAGATTACAGCATAAAAAAGATAACTGACTATACCGAAGGCGGAGCATATTACCCGAATACTCCTCAGGTAGTCAAATGCGGCGAAAACAAGATACTTGTAATGTGGGAGGAATTTAATAACGAAACTTACGAATATCAGCGTACATATATGATGACTGTTGATTCAGAGGGAAATACAATAACTCCTCCTAAGGAAACACGGGCAAGACTTTCAGACTGTCAGCCTTTCCTCTCATCAGACGGTCTTGTAAAATGGTATGTAACAAACAACAGCAGTCCATGTATGTACTTTGTAAATCCGGATTCACTCCCTGATATTGAAGACCCTGTAAGCATAGGTGATGTAAACGGTGACGGTCAGATAACTGCTGAAGACGCTCTTGCAATACTCCAGTCAGTTACTCAGGATTCATCATTCAACGCTTCACAGATAAAGAGTGCTGATATTGACGGTGACGGTCAGGTAACCACTATGGACGCTCTTATGGTTCTCCAGTATATTGTCGGACTCCGTGACAAGTTATAAGCGAGGTACAAAGATGAAAAGTATTAAAAAGAAAATAATTCTTGCTGCTCTTGTATGTGCATTTTCATTTTCTTCAATGATTTTCCCTGAATATGAAGCATATGCTGTAAATTCAGAAAGTATTGCCGCCTCTGAAACAAATAATGCACAGATACAATTTGCTCTTGAAAAGAAAACTGTTACATTGTCAGAAGCCGCTGATACCGTAAAGCTCAGCCTTGTTATCAGCGATGGCAGCTATATAAATCAGGGTACTTTCAAATTCACATACAATTCAAATGACCTCGAACTTACCGATATATCAAACGGAAGCGGCGTTACTGCAAATGAAGGCATTGTAAACAAGGATACTTCATCTGCAACATATTCTCTTTTCTGCGACAATGTACCTTCAAATCCGGGTGCATCAGGTGAACTTGCAGTGCTTACATTCAGAATAAAAAATCCGTCTGCCGGTTCGGTATATCCGGTTACTGTATCAAATTCAGGAAAAATCATAAGATTTTTAAGCAGTTCTGCTGATACTGATTTGGTGCTTGAACCTTCATTTGATGCCGGCTGTATAGAAATATCACCTGATTCCCAGCAGTCAGGTGAATTTGAATGGGGCAAGGACAACTGGCAGTTCACAAATTCAGATGATTATTTTGACTATTACAGTGATTACTATATTTCAGATGAATTTCTCAATAAACTGCTTTCAAAATGCTCCAATACAGAAAAGGAATACGTCCGTGACCTTAAAAGCAGCGGCTGGGGCGGTTCATGCTATGGACTTGCAACATTGTCAGTACTTGCAAAGAATGGTATTTTCAATGTTCCGTCATGGCAGAACGGTGCATCTTATCTTCATGATATAAATGCTCCTGCAAAGGATAATACTGAATCACTTATAAACTATTATTTTCTGACTCAGGTTCTTGACTATATTCAACAGGATATAGATACCAATTTTTTCAGAAGTGAATCCGATAAACTTAATGAACTTAAAAAGCTCTGCGACAACGCTGAAACTACAGGGAAACCGGTTCTTTTCTGTTTTCATGGATATTTCTACGGATTCAGCTGGGGCGGTCATGCAGTAGTTGCCTATGCAAATGAATCAGAATCCGGAACTGTAAGCGGATTCAACTATACAGGATATATAAAAATGTATGACAACAATTCATATGAATACAGTCCGGAATTTAACCTCTATTATGACGACAGCGGAAACTGGTATATACCTGCATATGAAGTAAAATCAGCTGACGGCGGCGTAATAGGCATTTTTACTGATAATGCTGAATATCTTAACAAATGCGGATATTTTGACAGCAGTTTTTCAGCAGTCAGTGACAACGGCTTTATCGGTGAAATAAGAACTGCCGCTTCCGACAGGAATTTTTCACTTAAAAAAGTAAATGCTGATGGTTCTCCGTCATTCAATTCAGCTATTGATGATGATGAGATAAGATTCAGCAGTGATATGCTTTCATCATCTGAAAATAACAATGCAGTCAAGGCTCTGCTTAAAGATACCGCTTCCGGATATCTCTATACTCCGGATACTGCGTCTGCTGTTGACCTTACAATGCGTTATGAGGATATAAGAATGAAAGCTGTTTCAGATTCTGCTTCATCAGTTCAGTTTCTTCCTGACGGCTGTATTGAAATATCGTCTGATTCATCAAAATCAGATATGCAGATGACTTTAAATAAAAATCTCTGCGACCTGCCATGGTATACAATTGATGTTTCAGTCGGAAATCCTTCTGACAAGGCAGTCCTTTCAAAGACTGACGGCGGATATATCCTTGAAGGCGATAATCTTGGTCTTATAAAAGTATCAGCTCATAATGATGATGTAAAAGCCTCTGCTGTTTTCAGCACTGACAGCAGTTCAGTATTCATTTATTCAATAGATGAAAATACAATCGGCATTTCTGCTGACAAAGACGGTGACGGAAAATTTGAAACTGATATTGATACATATATGAACGCTGATGTAAATTCTGACAATGAGATAACATCTCTTGATGCACTTATGGTTCTCCAGAATATCACAGCAAGCGTTCAGTTCAGTGATATGCAGTCATATTGTGCTGATGTTGACGGTGATGGTGCTGTTACATCTGCTGATGCACTTAAAATTCTTCAGTATGTTGTAGGAAATGATGTTTTTTAAA
>DJFA01000010.1:766-8125 GCA_002431975.1 Ruminococcus sp. UBA5884 | reverse complement strand
GACGGCATTGAAGAAGTAGTTGCCCTTGATATGGTAAGTGTTCCGGGAGGAAACCCTTATTCTGCTATCGGTGACTATGACGGATTTGAACATGAAGACCCTTCAAAGCCTGGAAAACAGCATTCACCAAATATGGGTTCAACAGGTGCAATTGCGTACTGCCCTCAGAATCCTGATGTAATGATTAGAATTGCTGAAAATCAGAATGATGTTGCAGGCGGTTTCTATACACTTGATGGCGGTGAAACATGGACAAAAATGGATAATTCTCCGGGAGGAAAGGCAGCTATAACACAGCTTGACAAGGATACTTATCGTTTCTTCAAATCAAATAAAGATGACGGAACAGTAACATATTCAGATGATTTCGGTGAAACATGGACTGCCTGCACAGGTATTCCTTCACAGTATGGTTCAAAACCTACTTATATGTTAGTTGAACCAGACCAGCCGAATGTGGTATACGCTTATGCAACATATTACAATTCATCATGGTCATATTCAAAAACTGAGCCTGATATCACAGATGCATGCTATAAATTCTGTATCAGTACAGACTACGGCAAAACATTTACAAGTTTTGATATATGCAAATATGATATGTGTGACAGTGCTGCAAGAATAGCTTATCTCAGTGAAGGAGAGCTTATACTCGGTGCAGGCTGGAATGGTATGTATCATGTAAGTGTGAAAGATGGAAAAATTACTTCAAATGAAAAGCTTGATAACGTTTTCTATTGTAAAACAGTAGGATATGGTGCTCCTGAAAAAGAAGGCGGAATCAATACACTTTATATGTACGGAAAACCTGCCGAAACTGATGAAGAAGGTATTTACCGTTCAACAGACGGCGGAAAAACATGGGATTGTATCAATACTGACAACCTTTACGGCGGTACTGGAAACGGCAACTTCCTTGTAGGTGATATGAATGAATTCGGCAGAGTTTATATGTCAACAGTAGGCTGCGGAATCATTTACGGCGAACTTTCAAGTACAACACCTGTAGACCCAGAAGTTACCACAACTACAACTTCAAAGGAAACTGAAGCTACTACAACTTCAAAAGAACCTGATAAAACTGAAACTACATCAGCAACAAAGACTACAGAAGTTTCTGAATCAGGTAAAGACACTGCAAATACAACTTCTTCAGTTAAGCCTACACTCCTCGGAGATGTAAATGTTGATGGTACTGTTGATGTAAGAGATGTAACTCTTATGAACCAGTATATAGTAAAAATGTCTGACCTTACAGAACAGGGCTATGCAAATGGTGATGTTATTTCAGACGGAACAGTTGACCTTAAAGACCTTGGTCAGCTTAAAAAATATCTCATCAAAGTAATCACTTCATTTTAATAGTATAAATAACAGATAAAAAAATCAGCGGTCATTGAAATTTCAATGACCGCTTTTTGTGATTGAAAATTAATATCTGTTATCAAAAATTCTTGTTGATTTCTTTTCGCTTCTTGGAAGTTCACCGATATCAACAGCTTTTACAACGATTGATATACCAATTTTATGTTTGAATTTTTCAGCAATTGTTTTGGCAAGTTCTTTTTTGTCAACGCCTGATTCGCTTTCAACATAAAGAGTGAGAATATCTTTTCCGTTGAGATGGTCAATAATTACCTGATATTCGCTTGAAGCACCATCAATATCTTTAAGCAGTTCCTCAATCTGGCTTGGGAAGATATTTACACCTTTAACCTTTATCATATCGTCAGTTCTGCCAATGATAGTATCAATACGAGGATATTTGCAGCCGCATTTGCATTCGCCCGGAATAAATCTTGTAAGGTCGTGAGTACGGTAACGGATAAGCGGAGCACCTTCTTTTTTGAGGGTGGTTATAACAAGCTCACCGATTTCACCGTCAGGAACAATTTCACCTGTCTTAGGATTTACAATTTCAAAATAAAGGTAATCGTCCCAGTAATGCATACCGCATTCATATTTACAGCTTATACCGATTCCAGGGCCGTAAACTTCAGTAAGACCATAGATATCATAGAGTTCAACACCGAGTTCACCTGCAATTCTTCTTCTCATTTTTTCGCCCCAGCGTTCAGAGCCGATAACGCCTTTTTTAAGATAAATTTTGTCACCGATACCTCTTTTTGCGATTTCTTCAGCGAGAAGGAGAGCATATGATGAGGTTGAACAGAGAACAGTTGATTTCATATCCATCATCATGCGGAGCTGTTTGTCAGTATTTCCAGGACCCATAGGTATTACCATAGCACCGAGTTTTTCAGCACCATTCTGGAAACCTATTCCGGCAGTCCACAGACCATATCCCGGAGTTATCTGAATACGGTCAAGGTTTGTGATTCCGGCAGTTTCATAGCATCTTTTGAACATAAGAGCCCAGTCATCAACATCTTTCTGAGTATAAGGGATAATTACAGGAGTTCCTGTAGTACCTGATGATGAATGGATTCTTACAATTTTCTCATCGGGAACAGCCTGAAGTCCGAGAGGGTAAGCTTCTCTGAGGTCGCCTTTCCATGTAAACGGAAGCTTTTCAAAATCCTCCTGAGATTTAATTGAATCGATATCGATTCCTTCAAGTTTTTTCTGATAGAAACATTCCTTTGAAGTAAGTTTTTTCATCTGTTCCTTGATGAGTGTGAACTGGAGTTCGGTCATTTTCATAAAAATAATTCCTTTCGTCTGAATTGCTCCCATAAAAAATGGTGCTTCAGATTTTTATTTTATATAACGCATCTCAAAGCCTTGAGATTGAGTTCATGAAATTTCTGAGGAAGTCTTGAAACAATGGCTTTTTCGACATCTTCGAGAGTTATTCCAAGGTTTCCTGAATTTACAGCACAGCCGAGCATGGCAACATTGATAACCTTTGCAGTGCCGCATTTTTCACAGATTTCATCACCGTTTACAACAATGAGATTTTCAGTATTTTTTTTAAGAAAATCAATCATTTCAGAGCCATTATATGATGAGTTGCCAAGAGAAGCAGTAACAGGTTTTACAGGTTTGCTGTTTACGATGACAACACCGTCTTTTTTAAGATATGGAAGACAGCGTACAGCTTCAGCCGGTTCAAATCCGATTATAACATCAGCCTGACCAAGCGGTATCATAGGAGAAAAAATCTGATTACCGGTTCTTACATGGCTTACTACACAGCCTCCACGCTGAGCCATACCGATAGTTTCAGCAGTTCTTGCCTCCAGACCTTTATCCATAGCCGCCATTGCTATAAGTTTTGAAGCGAGAACAGTACCCTGACCGCCGACTCCGCATAACAAACAATTTCTATTCATTATTTCATACCTCCGATAGCATTTACAGGGCATACCTGAGTACATACGGAACAGCCGAAACAAAGAGAATTTTCAATTGAAGCTTTTCCGTCCTTTATAACGATTGCAGGGCAGCCAAGTTCTCTTATACATTTTTTGCATGAAATACATTTTTCAGTATCGACAGCAAAAAGGCCTGATGGTTTTGAAACAGCGATACATGGAGATTTGAATATAACAGCTCTTACGCCTTTTACATCAGCAACTGATTTGACAGCGTTTATTGCTTCATCGAGATTGAGAGGATTTGCCTCAGCAATTTTTGCAACACCGACAGCTTCAAGGATTTTTTTAATGCTGACCTTGTCAACGACATTTCCCATCATAGTTTTTCCAGTACCGGGGTGAGGCTGATGACCAGTCATTGCAGTAGTTGAATTATCGAGGACAACAAGAATTATATCATTCTGATTATAGACGGCGTTTACAATTCCTGTAATACCTGATGCAAAGAAAGTTGAATCACCGATAAATGAGAAATGCAGAGTATCAGGTTCAATTCTGTGAAGACCCTGAGCCATAGTAACGTCAGCACCCATGCAAAGACAGGTATCTACCATATCAAGAGGTTTTGCATTGCCGAGAGTATAACAGCCGATATCTCCGCAGAAAACAGCTTTTCTGCCTTTTACAGCCTGTTTTACAGCATAGAATGAAGCTCTGTGCGGACAGCCGGCACATAATACAGGAGGACGTACAGGAAGTTCAGGAGTTTCAGCCTGTTTTTCAGCTTTGCATGGAATTTCAAGGAAATTCATTATTGATGATTTTACGGATTCAACGCTGTTTTCGCCGGCATTTTTTACATTTCCGGTAAGTTTTCCTTTTATTTTGACATCAAGATGATGTTTTCCGCAAAGATATACAAGTTCCTTTTCGATAACAGGGTCAAGTTCTTCAATTACAAGTACTTCATCAAGACCATCAAGGAATTTCAAGGCAAGACTTTCAGGGAACGGATGAGCGTTTGCTATTTTAAGAAGTTTAAGTTCATCGCTTATATCAGATAAAACTTCCCTGGTATACGCATAGCTTATGCCGCCTGTTGCAATACCTTTTCTGCCAGAGCCTGTAAGTGAATTGAAATGAGATTTTGAAAATTCCTCACCGAGAACCGGCTGTCTTGCTTCAATTTTAATATGATTTGCATATGTAAGACGTGGGAATATAACCCATCTTGAAGTATCTCTTATAAATCCTTCAGGTATGTTTTTATAAACATTTGTTTCATCTGTCTGAATGCTTGCACAGCCATGACAGACTCTTGTAGTAGGTCTGAAAAGGACAGGAGTACCATATTTTTCTGAAATTTCAAAAGCATATTTTATCATTTCATATGCTTCCTCAGGAGAACTCGGGTCAAATACAGGAAGCTTTGAAAACTGTGCAAAATGGCGTGTATCCTGTTCAGTCTGTGAAGATATAGGGCCTGGGTCGTCAGCAGAAACTATTACCATTCCGCCTTTTATGCCGACATATGCAAGGCTCATAAGAGGGTCAGAAGCGACATTGAGTCCTACCTGTTTCATGGTTACAAGAGTTCTTGCACCTGCATATGAAGCACCGGCTGCGAGTTCGAGAGCAGCTTTTTCATTTACAGACCATTCAATGTATATATTTTTATCTTTATTATTTTTGGCAGCTGTTTCAAGGATTTCGGTTGAAGGTGTTCCCGGATATCCGCAGACGAGGTTTACACCTGCATGAACAGCACCGAGGGCAATGGCTTCGTTGCCCATGAGAAATTGTTTTGCCAAAATATTCACTCCTTATACGCTGATATATATATAATTTTACAGCTTTATATAATAATTTGTCAAGTACTGATAATAAAAAAATCAGGGACGTTTTTAAACGTCCCCTCAGGATAATTATATAAGACTGGACATATCATATATACCTGCGGATTTATCTTTTATGAAAACAGCGGCATTTACAGAACCGACTGCAAATACAGTCTTTGAAGCAGCTGAATGTGAAAGGGTTATAACTTCATCATTTCCGGCGAAAATTACTTCATGTTCGCCTACAATAGTACCGCCTCTTACAGCATGAATGCCGATTTCATTCTTATCACGTTTTTTACGCTGTGAATGTCTGTCGTACATATATTTATAGTTGTTTCCGAGAGTATCATTTATTGCGTTTGCAATCATAAGAGCAGTACCGCTTGGAGCGTCAATTTTCTGATTATGATGTTTTTCAATAATTTCAATATCAAACTGATTTCCGAGGACTGAAGCAGCTTTTTTTGCAAGTCCTACAAGGAGATTTATACCAAGTGACATATTCCATGAGAAGAATACGGGAACTTGTTCAGCAGCTTTTTTGATTTCAGAAATCTGTTCCTCACTGTATCCTGTAGTTGCGAGAACCAGAGGAGTGCCGGTTGTAAGGCTGTATTCAAGAAGTGATTTAAGGCATGAAGGGTGAGAATAGTCAATGATTACATCAGGTTTTTCCGGCAGTTCGCATGGAGCTGAAAAAATCGGGAAATCTGCATATGATTCAGTATTGAGGTCTATTCCGGAAATAATTTTGCAGTCATCACGGTCAGTTATGCATTTCTGAATAGTTCTGCCCATTTTTCCGCCTGCACCGCATAAGGTAATATTTGTCATAGAAAAAATTTCACATCCTTTTTATTTTTTATAAACGGCTTTTGTCCATATCAACGCAAATTTGACAATAAAATTTTATAATTTAAAATATGTTTTTTTGTAGGGGCGAACTGTGTTCGCCCGTCCAAAATTATGGTAAATCCAACGGGCGAACACAGTTCGCCCCTACACGGCATCTGTAAAATATCCGCCCATTTGTAAAATCATATCAGTAAGTAAGGACGGGAATAAAAATTTTTGCCCAGCTTTTTTTAAAAAGCTGGCGGAGTCCAGAGGCAGAGCCTCTGGTCAGGGGTGCTTCGGACGAAGTCCCTGCCCTATAATGATTAAAATAATTTTTTATTATTTTACAAGATTATATTTTTCAAGAGAAGCTTTGAGAGCAGCAATATTTTCATCAGACATTCTGTAAAGCGGCATACGACATTCACCGCATTCCATACCCATAAGATTCATAGCTTCCTTTACAGGTATAGGATTTACATCAATAAAGAGCTTATTTATGATATCAAGATATTTAATCTGCATTTCAGCGGCAGCAGCAATATTGTTATCAAGGCAGTACTGTGCAATCTGATGAGTTTCGGCAGGCAGTATATTTGAAACAACTGAAATAACGCCCTTTCCGCCGAGAGCCATAATAGGAACTATCTGGTCATCATTTCCGCTGTATACATCGAGTTTGTCGCCGCAGGCAGCAATAATCTTTGCAACATTGCCGATATTTCCGCTTGCTTCCTTGACAGCAGCAATATTTTTATGTTCAGCGAGTTTTACATAGGTGTCAACCGCAATATTTACGCCGGTTCTGCTTGGAACGTTGTAAAGAATGCAAGGGATATTTACAGCATCAGCAATAGCAGTAAAATGAGCAACAAGACCTCTCTGAGAAGTTTTGTTGTAGTATGGAGTTACCAGCAGAAGACCGTCAGCACCGAGTTTTTCAGCAGTTTTTGAGAGTTCAACGGCATAAGCTGTATCATTGCTTCCAGTGCCTGCAATTACCGGAATTCTTCCTTTTGTTCTTTCAACGGCAAAGCGTATGCATTCAGTATGTTCATCATCTGTCATAGTTGAAGATTCGCCGGTAGTGCCGCATATTATTATAGCATCTGTATGATTTTCTATCTGAAAATCGATATTTTCGCCGAGTTTTTCAAAATTTATTGAACCGTCAGCATTCATAGGAGTTACAATAGCAACTCCTGCACCAGTAAAAATAGTATTTTTCATAGTTGAGCGTACTCCTTTCCGTATCAGTCAAAATAGCCCTTTGCAGCGAGGAGTTCAGCGAGGAGAACACCGCCGCCGGCAGCACCTCTTAAAGTGTTGTGTGAGAGGCATACGAACTTATAGTCATACTGAGAATCCTCACGGAGTCTTCCTGTAGAAACAGCCATACC
>DJFA01000010.1:0-644 GCA_002431975.1 Ruminococcus sp. UBA5884 | reverse complement strand
AGTTCAAGTTCCTGAGGAACGCCCTTGAAATCATTCCAGAGCTGAAGAATTTCATCTTTTGAAGGTTTCTTGTCGAATGAAACGAATACAGCAGCAGTATGACCGTCTGAAACAGGTACTCTGAGGCACTGTGTAGTGATTGAAGGTTCATCAGTTTTAACTATCTGATTATTTTCGATTCTGCCCCATACCTTGAGCGGTTCCTGTTCAGATTTTTCTTCTTCGCCGCCGATATAAGGGATAAGGTTATCTATCATTTCAGGCCATGTTTCAAAAGTTTTTCCCGCACCTGAAATAGCCTGATAAGTGCAGGCGAGAACTTTTTTAAGACCGAATTTTTCCTTGAGAGGGTGAAGTGCAGGAACATAACTCTGTATAGAACAGTTTGATTTTACAGCAATAAAGCCTTTTTTAGTACCGAGTCTTTCACGCTGAGCCTTGATTATTTCGATATGTTCAGGGTTTACTTCCGGAATAACCATAGGAACATCAGGAGTGAAGCGGTTTGCAGAGTTATTTGAAACCACCGGGCATTCAGCCTTTGCATAAGCTTCTTCAAGAGCCTTTATTTCATCTTTTTTCATATCAACTGCACAGAATACGAAATCAACCATTGAAGCGATTTTGTCTACATCAGCAGCAGC
>DJFA01000007.1:11351-41050 GCA_002431975.1 Ruminococcus sp. UBA5884 | reverse complement strand
CATTTTATCTCCTCCTTATCCATCCTTGCACCACAGCAGCGGCAGTAAAGACTTTTGTGAAACTCAGCGGCTTTGCAATTTGAACAAGCATATACATGACCTGAACATTCTTCTGCATTGTCACTGGTTATGACTTTATAAGCAGCCTTTTCCCATTTTGCTTGAACTGCCACATTATCTGTCTTTTTCAGCAGACCTTTAAGCCTTTTGTTTTCTTCTGTAAGCTGTCTGACCTCTTTTTCGGCTGTCTGCAAGTTTTCTTTCATGTCCTCGAGCTTGCTTTTAAGACGGCTGATATCACCAGGCTTAAGACCGGTCTCTTTATACTCTCCGAGTGCTTCTCTGAGTGTAAAGAGTTTAGAGTCGATATCATCGGGATTGAGTCCAAGCTCCTAATAATCGCAGAGTTTTTCCAGACACCTATAAATCGCAAAATCTTCGATTTCGTCTACAGACTTTTCCATGCCTACGACACCCCATCTGCCGCTTGGCTCTTCAAATGTCAATCTTTTCATGCTGATTTGTCCTCTGTTCCGATAAGGTCGTTGACAGAACATCTGAGAACGATGGATACTTTTCTGAGCAGGTTCACAGATACATTGCTTTTATCATTTTCAAGTCTGCTTATCTGTGCCTGAGTTGTTCCGGCTCTCTGAGCAAGTTCAGACTGATGAAGTCCAAGCTTCTGACGTCTGATTCTGACGTTTTTTCCAACTGTCATAATCATCACTCCTTTTTTATTTTCAAGATACTTTTGCATTGACCTTTTATTATGCAGGTGATACAATTATACTAAGGCTTTTTATACCCTGTTATATATCGTATATGTATATTATAGTACATTTTAATTCAACTGTCAAGATTAAAATTCAAAAAAAGATGAATTTAAATGTACCAACAATTTAGGAGGTAATTTTATGAATTATGCATTTTTTGAAAAAATGTGTTCTTTAAAAGGCACAACCCCAACAGCACTATCTCAAAAATTAGGATTGAGCAAGGGAAATACAAGCAATTGGAAAAACGGCGGCAATCCAAGTGTTTCAATATTAGTACAGTTAGCAGATGAATTAAATTGTACTACCGATGAATTGCTCGGCAGAAATAAATCTAATACGAATATAGGAAATATCTCTAATTCTAACATAGGTGTATTAGGTGAAAATTCAAATGGTATAGTACATATGCATGGCTCTCAAGATGGTGGTGACGAAATATCAAGTGAAATTTCAAGAATAATAAAAAAACTCCCTTTAAAAGAACGCTCAAAACTTTTAATGTTGGTCTATGAATTTGAAGAAAATTTCGATAAAAAGAACCTTTGAACTGGTTCAAGAGCATATACATTTAAGTTCAAAGGTTCAAAGGCATTAAAATAAAAAAACAAAAGAAAAAGCAGGCAAAATAGAAGAAAAAATTCAAAGGACTTTCAAAAGGGAAGTGCGTGTTTGCGGGGTTTGAAAGGGTTTTAAAAGTAATTTGAAGGGTTTTTGAACGTTTTTGAAAGAAATTTCAAAAGAAAAGGAAAAGCCTTGATTTCAGAGAAAAATCCCTGATTTCAAGGCTTTAAAAAAACGCACCAATTTATGACATATTCAGTTTTATTCAAGATTAACCGTCCGTCAACCGCAGTAAATACGAGGTTTACCGCTGATTATTCTGATTTACCCGTTTTTATCCGCAATCATTCATTTTTTATATTCTGCTTGCTTGATTACATCTTGAAAAGTGCGAATGACTGTTACGGCGAAAATAATTGTCAAACAGCTCATTCAAAGTCGGAACTGTATCCGCTGCACTCTGTTCAGGAACAGCAGGTGCTTTCGCTTTTTCTTTGATTTTCTCATGCTCCTGAATATCCGACATCGTTCTGCCGTTCACGGAGATCACACGGTCAAGCTCACGCTGAAGCGTGGGAGTATCACAGAGCCAAAAATCCACATAGGTCTTGCATAGGGCAAGCTGGACCTCATCGGGACGGTTCTGAAGCGCACCGATCGTTGTGTTCAATAGTTCTGCGACTTCGCCCAAAAGCTGATAGTAACTGTCAGGTTCTCTGTATGCTTGCAATTCACGGAGCAATGCTTCATAGTCGCCGGACTGCGCCTTTGCAATGATCTCCTCGACCTGTTCCTTGTAACTGCCGTCATAGGTCAGCACCATTTCGGCATCACCGAATCGGGCAGAAAAAGGAATATTGCTCTTGTCGAGGGCTACGCATATCTCCTGTGCCTTATCCGTATTAAAGCGGATAAACTCACGATTCTTGATAGCGGAGACTTCGATACCGCCGATATACGAGAAATCTGTCACGGTGCGATCATCTCCCTGATGTGGTCGATCAGGTCGGTGTTTGTGCTGTCGGCATCGTACTCCATTGTGTACGCACCGCAGATATTCTCCTGAATACGGCGAGGGAGCGGCCTCAGCTCACGCACAGGAACACCGATCAGCTTGGCAACATTGCCAAGCTCTGAAACTGCAAGTGCTTTGTTCACAAGGTCATAGAAACGCTCTGTTTGCGAGCTGTCCATCATGTGCTCATAAACGATAGTCTGCTGAGTATCGTAATCAAGGCTGCGAAGTGTCACAAGCAAAATGCCAGTTGATTTTGCAACCTCATCAAGCCCGATATATACCGAGCCTTTCTGCCACAGATCGTCCAGTGCTTCAAAGACTATCTTTTTGTCCTCGTCATTTCTGATAGCAACAGTTTCAAAAGCTGCCGTCATACTGTTTTTGATCTCATCGTTCATAACGGAAATGCTGTCCTCGGAGACACCGAGGATTTTTGCGGCTTCCGCAAGCTGGTTGTTGTTCATAAAGAACACTCCTTTCTGGATTCAGCCCTGCAAGCGATTGACTTTTTCGGGGCGGTTTGTTATAATAGAGTAAATAAGTGATTGGGCGACTGCCCTTCAAATCGGAATTTGAAGAGGTAATCTATGGACTATACGATTAGAAATATAAGAGAGGCTGAATATAAAATATTAAGCAATTTTTTATATGAGGCAATATTTATTCCCGAAGGTGTCAAAGCACCTCCAAAAGATATTATTAATAAACCTGAACTACAGGTGTATATATCAGATTTTGGAAAGCATAGTGGAGATTACTGTCTTGTTGCAGAGTCTGACAAAAAAATAGTGGGTGCCGTATGGGTTCGGATTATGAATGATTATGGTCATGTTGATAATGAAACTCCATCTTTTGCAATATCATTATTCCCAGAATACAGAAACCATGGAATAGGAACTGCTTTGATGAAATCAATGATTGATCTACTGAAAACAGAAAAATATAAGCAAGCATCACTTTCCGTTCAAAAAACAAACTATGCAGTTAATATGTACAAGAATGTTGGATTTGAAATAACTGACGAAAACGAAGAAGAGTACATTATGATATGTAAGCTTTAATTTGTCAAATTCCAGTTTAATAAATTAAGAGGGATAAAATGAAAATAAAATATTTTGTTGCAGGAATGATTAGTTTAATTGTATTCGGATTACTGTTGCCTCAACCAATACAGGCACTATTTGTATATACTTCGTTAAAATCATTCTTTGATAGTCATTTGGTATTGTTGTGCATTCTTGTGGGTGCTGTGCAAGGCGTATCAGAAGAGTGTGGCTATTATATTATTATGAAAAAAATATATAAGAAAGATAAAAAGGAAATCTTACCTTTGGGGTTTGGCTTAGGAAGAGGAGTCTTGCATACGATTTTCGATATAGGTAGTGTAGTGTTTGTAATGACAAGTTTAGGAAGTGGCATGGTTGCTATCATTTTTAGATTGATAGGATTAGGTGCTTTGCTTGTATTAACTAATTTAGATTTTATTGCTTTTAAGAATAATAGAATTTATATTCTCGGAATAAGTATCCTTTTACATTTAGTAATGAATGGCGCAATATATGCGAATGTATTAGAATTACTTCATTTTTCAGACTCGCTATTCATATTTTGTTATTCTGCCTTTGTTATTGTTTTGGGTGGCATAATAATGAGATTAAATAGAGTATCCGTAAAAAAAGAGATTAATGCATAAATTCCAGTTTGTAGAACTACACTCAAACAGCAAGGACACCCTTGCTGTTTTTTTATTTACCCCTCTCCGTTTTCCACTGATAGTACATCTTTCCGTTGTACGGATTCTCCACGATCTCAGGGCGTACAATAGTCTTTTTGCCCTTAGAGGTGTAGCTTGTGGACTTGCCGTCAAGCAGTCCCTTGATCTGAGCATCGGAGAGAGATATCCCATACACTTTTGCGATATTCATACCGCACTTACCCTTGCAGTACCAGCCAAATTTACCCTTGACTACATCTGCACCGCATTTCGGGCATTTGCCAATAGGCTCATGACCGCCATCAGAAAGAGAAACAGACTTATCGACCGAACCGTATTTACGGCACATATCAGCGATAAACTGTTTAATGCCCGACATGAACACCGCTTCGGGCAGGCTGCCGTGTTCGATCTGCTGTAACTTTGATTCCCATTCAGCCGTCAGTTTTGCGGACTTCACCTCATCGGGAACGACCTTGACAAGTTCCTTGCCTCTGTCTGTTGCCCTGAGTTGTTTGCCGACACGCTCCACATAACCGTTTTTCACAAGTGATTCAATGGTTGCCGCTCGTGTCGCAGGAGTACCGAGTCCCTTTTTCTCCGTTTCCTCGTCATAGTCCTCGTTTCCGGCTCTCTCCATAGCAGATAACAGCGTATCTTCCGTGTAGGGCTTCGGCGGAGAAGTGAAGTGTTCGCCCTTGCTTGCAGTTACAATGAAGGTGTGTCCCTCAGATACCGCAGGCAGAGATTTTTCATCATTCTTTTTGTCGGATTGCTTTGCATAAGCTTTCCAACCCATATCAAGAATGGTTCTGCCTGTTGCCGTAAACTCCGTACCGTTGCAGATACCTGTCAGCTTGACCGCTTCATACTTGTGTGCCGGAGCCGTTGCACAGATGAGTTTTGTGGCAATCAGCGTGAGGATATTTTTCTCACCTGTCGGCAGTGAAGAAAGGTCAGCCGTTGAGATACCGCTTGTGGGGATAATTGCGTGATGTCCCGATACCTTGCTGTTGTTGATGACCTTTTTTATATCAGGGATATGGGAGATACCGAACCCGAAATAGGTATCACAGAGCTTTGCAACATCAAAAGCTGTCTGTACCATATCATCGCTGAGATACTGGCTGTCGGTACGGGGATAAGTGACGAGCTTGCCCTCATAGAGCGACTGGGTATAGTCCAGTGTTTGCTGTGCCGTGTACCCGAAAGCTTTGTTTGCTTCACGCTGTAAGGTTGTCAGGTCATAGAGCTTCGGGGCTTTATCGGTCTTGACCTCACGCTTGACAGAGCTGATTGTGACCGTACTGCCGTCGCAGGCAGATACAAGAGCATCGGCATACTTCTCATCATCGATCCTTGCAGATGATAAAGTAAAAGCACCACAGTTGAGATCAGCCGTAAAATACTTCTGCTTTACAAAGCCGTTTACCTCCGTATCACGCTGAACGATCATTGCAAGAGTAGGAGTCTGCACCCTGCCGATATTGAGCTTACCGCCATATCGGACAGAAAACAGCCGAGAGCCATTCATACCCACAAGCCAGTCAGCTCTGGCACGGGCATAGCCTGCATTGAAAAGATTATCGTATGCGGACATTGGCTTCATAATAGAAAGTGCCTTGCGTATAGCGGATTCTTCAAGAGAAGAAACCCATAAACGCTTCACAGGCTTGCGGCACCGAGCCATGTTATAGACATAGCGGAAAATGCACTCGCCCTCACGGTCAGCATCAGTCGCACAGATGATCTCTGTTACCTCGTCCTTATTCATAAGGTTTTTCAGAAGATCGTACTGAGCCTTTGTGCTGTCCGTGACATGGAACAGCCAGCTGTCGGGGATCATAGGAAGCTGAGAAAAGCTCCACTTCTGTTCCCAACCGTTGCCATAGTCATTTGGGAACTTCAAGCCTACCAAATGACCGACACACCATGATACAATATAGCCGTTGCCCTCGGTGTAGCCTTTGTGTGCGGAGGAAGCTCCGACCACGGCACTGATTGCACGGCTTACACTTGGCTTTTCGCCAACGATCAAAATTGACATAAAATTTCTCCTTTCGATATATATATCACTATTGACTTGTTAGGTCAAATGTAGTATAATATATTCAGTACAACATGGGAGGTGTTGAATATGCTGTATGATTATCTTCTTGAAACATTTGGAAAGAATGAACCGATATTTCTCTCGGATATTCATTATGAGGACTACTCTGATATTTGGCTCAAAAAGAAGCTTGCCAAGCTGTGTGAAAGCAATCAGGTCATTCGCTACGAACGAGGTATCTATTATATCCCTGTTAAAACACCGTTTGGAAACAGTATTCTGAATCCCAACAGGATCATCGAACGAAAGTATTTATCCGAAAAAGGAAATCGTATCGGATTCTATACAGGCATCACGGCATTGCAGCAGGCAGGGCTTTCTACACAGATGTCAAATATTCCTGAGATACAAACGAATAACGAAAACTCAAAGCTCCGCAGAGTGAAAGTAGGAAATCAGGAAGTGATCCTGCGAAAATCAAGAGTCAAGATAGACAACGACAATATATTTGTTTTGCAGTTCCTTGAAATGATGAATAGTACCTCGTCAGGTTATTTTGACGATGAAAGAAAAGCTGTCATCAAAAGCTGGATCAGGAAATGCAATATCTCTCAGGAGCTTGTTACAAAATATGCACCGTTTTTCCCTGACAAGGCTTTGAGAAATCTCGTAGAAAGCGGAGTGATATATTATGTTGCATAATGAAAAGGATGCCTTTGAGCAGCTTGTACTGCGAACCTCTGACTATCTCGGAGTCAAGGCAGAGATCGTTGAGAAGGACTATTTTGTGACCATTTTTCTGAAACGGATCGCCGCTGTTATGCCGGATATCGTTTTTAAGGGCGGCACATCACTGTCAAAGTGCTACCATATCATCAAGCGTTTTTCTGAGGATATTGACCTGAATGTTCAGTCCGAGAAAAAACCGTCTGAAAGCAAGAGAAAGCAGCTCAAAGCGAATATCACGAAAATTATCAGTGATTTAGATTTTGGGCTTACCAATGCCGATTCGATCAAAAGCCGCAGAGACTACAACCGATATATCATTGACTATCCCTCGTCACTGTCCGCTGCCTATCTGAAGGAACAGCTTATCGTTGAAACAGCTATCTATCAAAGAGCCTATCCTACGAAGATAATGACAGCAGACAGCCTGATCTATCAATATCTTCACGAAAACGGATACGATGCTTTTATTAAGCAATATGATTTAGAGCCGTTTACGCTGAATGTTCAGACCGCAGAACGGACAATGCTTGACAAGATGTATGCTCTGGCAGATTATTATCTGCTAAATACCACAACGGAACACTCAAGGCACATCTACGATATTTACAAACTGTATGAGATTGTAACGATCGATGATACGCTGAAAGAACTTGCATTATCTGTCGCTGAGGAGCGTAGACCGCATAAAATGTGCCTTTCGGTTCAAGAGGGTGCAAATGTCACCGATATTCTCCGAGAGATCATTGATAAGAAGATTTATAAGGAGGACTACGATACAATAACCGCACCTCTGCTGTTTGAAACCGTTCCCTATGATACAGCGATCACAGCGTTAGAGAATATTCTTCACAACGGCATTTTTGAAAAGCTCTGATATAGTTATACAGGCACAGCCCGACAAGGACTGTGCCTTGTCTTTTTCAGATCAGCTTTGTAAGCTCCACATTTTTGATGTAGACCTTATGTCTGAATCTCTGTTCCCACCCGTTGCCATAGCCATTCGGGAACTTCAAGCCCACCAAATGACCGACACACCACGATACAATATAGCCGTTTTCTTCGGTGTAGCCTTTGTGTGCGGAGGAAGCTCCGACCACAGCACTGATTGCACGGCTTACACTGGGCTTTTCGCCAACGATCAAAATTGACATATATCGACTTTCTATCTTTTTTATTTCCCAAAATTAAAAAATGCTTGATTTCGGGAAATAGACGTGGTAAAGTCAGACAATATCACCGCTGCTGTCCATTCGGGACGCTTATCCCAAGATGCTGATTGCAAGGACACGCCACGATGCCTATCAGTATGAAGGCATAAAGATCATTGACTTTTCGGACTGGCTCACAAACACATAACGCAGTCTGTTTCCCAAAATCAAAAAAATTCACAAGTTTGGGAAACAGGAAACAAACACCTTTCTCCTAAATTTCATATCAAAATAGGAGAAAAGCATCTGATTATCAAAGCACATTTCCTGATATGGGGAGTGTGCTTTGATTATTTTGAATTGTTGTACGATCTGAGTCGAAAATACACCTCAGTTGTGATATTGACTGGAATACTCGTCCCCGATATATCCTGCCTTTCTGAGTGCAAAGATAACCTTTGCAGCGGTATCCTTGTCAACCTCAAGCCAATCACGAATCTGTTTGTTGGAGGTGTACTTGTCAAGCGAAATATGGTAAACAAGCATATCCATATCTTTCTCCGAAATGCCCTCAACCTTAACAGAATCAAGCGGAGCAAAGTTATGTATGCTTACAGAGAAAGAAGGCTTATTCTCCGTCTTAGGTGCAAGGCACGCATCGTCAGGCTCATCGTAATTGTCATAGAACCTGAACTCGTCCTCATTATCGTCAAGCTCAATATCGTCCTCGTCATCACCGTACTTCTCACGGAAACACTCGTTGATCTTGCCATTGCTTTCACCGAGCTTATATGCAGCGTAGGTAACTCCTGCCACAGCACCGAGTCCGACAATTCCCTTAATGATCTTCTTTACGTTCATAATAGAAACCTCCACATTTTTCAGTATTCCACGGGTTCACCGTAGTTGATTTTTTTGATCGATTTGATATTCGCTCCGAGGTCAAGACCGTTCCAGTTGTAATACCCCCATGAGCCTGAGAATGCCACGCAGGACGGTAAGTTATGATCGTCATAGATAAACTCGACGATACACTTTCCGCTGCCGCCGAAGTTGTGATATTTCCCCTCACCATCATCGGCATATCCCTTGCTGTCGCATATCTTTGTAGTAAACTGCGTACCGTTTTCAAGCTCGATCAGGAAACGATCTCCGCAGTATCCGTACCATACGCCCATTGCACAACAGTAATCCCCGTACTCATCACGGCGTATTCCGGTTCCTGTTATGGTATCGACCTTTGAACCGTATATTGCCCCTGAGCTGGGCATAGCCGTCAGCCCCGAAGCTCTTTCGCCTGCAAAGCAGTTTGTCCAACCATCCTCATACGGAAAGTCATATATGACCTCAACCGTTTCGGTCTTGCCGTCAGCGGTTGAAGGTATTACGGAATATCCGTCTTTTTCTTCCGCAGAAAGAATAGGTTCGACTGTCACTGTGTACTCTGTATTCTCACGCAGACCTGTTATGTAGCAGAGGTCATTGCCTTTGAACACAAAGTACATATTATCGCTGAAAGCATAGTTATCATCATGAGCCGTGCAGCTCACAGAATAATCACAGTCAGGCTCAGAATCCCACGATACTTTCAAGCAGGAAACAGAAATCGTCGATACATTCAGGTTATCTGCTGTCAGCTCGATCAGTTCAGGTTCGGAAGGTACTCCCGAAAACTCCATAATAAAGCCCATGATAAGGCTGATCGCTTTCCTCTGTATATCAGGATCAAACATCTTTCTTTTTCTGCTCCTTTTCCTTTACCTTCATTTCTTTCACGAAAGCACGGTATTTCGCTGTATATTCATAGGACTTGCCGAAAATGTTGACGGCAGCCTTGTATAAATTCGGCTCATGTTCCTCGATGATCGCAAGTTCTTCATTGATGTGCTTGCTGAACGGACAGCCTACACAGCCTGTTCTCCGCAGACCGTATTCCGTGTAGCATCGGGAGTGCTGAACATCGAATAACTGCTCATAGTCCTTTTTATCACCGTCCGTGTACCAAAATACCGGACGGAATGTGTTGCACCCCTTAGACTTGCTTTCAGAAAAACAAGTCTTGTAAGCCGCCGAACGGATACCGCCCTCAGCCTGTCGGATACCCGTTATATCCAAGTCTGCATCATGTTCCTTGACGATACGCTTTGCGGGCTTCTTTTTCGCATATTCACAGCACTTGTTGGATATGGGGAAATCCGGCGGATTCTGCATGATAAACTCTTTCAGGAAACGGTTGCGATAGATAGAAAATCTGCTGATTTTCTGAACACCGTCCTCATCAGAGTATCGCTCTCCGCACCACCATTGCAGAGCCGTCTTACACCGAGGGTATCTCTGCAACAGCACTTCAAGCGGTTCGTCCTCCCACTGAAATCCGTGAGCCTGCAATCGCATCATCTGTTCGGAAACGTATTTTGACAGGAAAGGGATGCCATACTGCTTCACACAGTTCGGGATAGGCTTATCGGGTTTGACACGCTCAATGGTAATGCCGTATTTCTGTTCAAGATAGTCTAGATGTTCCTTTGTAGCGGAGTATTCCAGTCCCGTATCTATCCAAAAATACTTGACCTTGCCGTCCTCATCGACCTTGTGAATCAGGTCAAGGACAATATCGCTGTCAGAACCGCCGCTGATACTGCACACAGGAGCATAAGACCGCATCAGTATGCGTTGTGATTTGCACATACTGGTATAAATGGTGTAGTTGTTGTTTTCTGCACACTTGTTCAGGACTTTATCAAGCATCGTGAAGCCCTCCCAAGATGTGTGCGATCACATCGATTGTCCACCCATTGCCGATACACTTGTATCGCTGGGTATTGGAAATGCCTGCCGTGTAGTTGTCGGGAAGTGTCTGCAAACGCTCCGCTTCAATGGGTGTAAGCTTACGGATAATATAATCACCGTCAGGCAGGTCGATCTTATATAGACCTGTCTTAGCCCCCTGACCGCCGCCGTTTGCGGAAAGCGTAACAGATTTACCGACTACCGAATAGATACGTTGTCCCTGTCCGCCCTTGCCATACTGTCCGATACGAACAGGAGAACATACAAGAGAATCTTTCTGCACCGTAGTCAGGCAGTTAGATTTACCGTCCTCACGAATTTCGATGTGCTGTTCGGTCTTTTCACCGTCAACATATCTTCCACGCTGGGCGGCTCCCATAGGCATTGTTTCGCCGTTGAAGTATGTATTGATCGGGACAGGTTCAGCGACCATAGTTCGCTGCTTGCGTTCAAGCGTGTTGAACAAAACAGCCCCTGGGTAACGTGCTGTCATACAGTAGGACTTGTCCTGCCAAGTGACACCGCTTTCAAGCACATCTTTCAGTAAAATGCCCTTATCTTCAGGAAAAGAAGTAAAAGGAATATTCGTCCAGTAACAGCGTTTTCTGTTTTGTGCCGATACAAGTGCAGAGTTTATCATGATCGGTCCTACGCCGAGAACCCTTGTGATCTCGTCCTTGATGTTCTGATGTACGGAGTAGTTGTTTTCGTAGAGGAAATACTGACAGCCTGATTCCTCTAAGGCTCTCACATATTCCTGAAAGAGCTTGAACCCTTCGCCGTTGCAGTCGATTTCTCTGTCTTTTTTAGCGATAGACCAATAGGTACAGGGCGAACCGCCAAGCAGTAAGTTATATCCTTTGAACTGCGTGAAATCGCCGTCATATACATTCCCGTGATGAACGATTACGGGGAAATTACGCTTTGAGACCGTGACGGCATACTTGTCGATCTCAAACGCATCATAGCACTCCACGGGAATGCCAGCCCTTTGCAGAGCAAGCATACCGCAGGAAATGCCGTCAAATAAGCTGAGTACCTTCATTAGACAAATTCTCTCTCTTTTCTCATTGTCTTATGTTGTCTGTTCTGTTGTCGGGAACTTTGAATCCACTGGGTTCAAAGTTGATCATACTTCGTAGTAGTCATCAAAAAGATCGTTATAGTTCTCCTGAAGCTCCTCAAACTCTTCGCAGAGCTTGTCATACTTCTTTTGGATAACAGTCTTTTCACAGGCGAAGTTCTCCGCAGCGATCAGATCGCCGATAAACTGTCCTGCTTCAAAACCACGGAGAAACCACTTCTTCCTCACGCCCTCTACTGCCTTAACAGAAATGCCTGCAATTCCGGCTGCCCCTGCCACCGCTGCCGCACATACAGCGATCTTCTTCATCTTTATCATTCTTTTGCCCTCTCTTTCTTATTCTTCATCGTCCTGATTATCGTAGAATCTCATATCGTCCTCAGATTCTTCGGTGATCTCTGTATCATCGTCATACTCAGACTCAAACTGATCCGCAGTCTTATTGCCACCTTTCTTTTTCTTCATTAGGAAGAAGCCTGCGGCACCAACACCGATCAGAACAATCACACCAAAAACAAGGATCATACTGTTTTTATTCATAGGAACATTCTTTGTATGAGCTGCTGACTCAGACGATTTCTCGCCGTTCTCAGCGGTATCTTCAGCATCGTCAGTATTATCACTGCCGCCGGACTGCACTCTGCCGTTAGCCTTTTCTGCTTCTTGAGCAGCCTGCTCGGGAGTGATCTTCTTGGCATCATCATCGTCCTCAGTTCCGGCATAAAGCAAAGCATACAGGTCATAATCGTCAACTTTGTTCAGAAAATACACATTGTCCTCGCCATTGTCTGCGGTGTAATTGATAAGCACATAGAACACATGACCGTCTTTTGTGGTCACAGCGATGAACTGCATTTCCTCGGTATTGTAGATGATCTGCTCCGACTTGATAAGGGTGGCGTTGCCGTCAGTATCGTAATAGGGATCGCCGTCATAGTCGGTAACAACATCGGTTGTATCTGCCTCGGCAAGCTCACTCATGACCTCACGGAACTTTTCCATATCATAAGAGCTTTCGTCCGCAGGCTCAGAAGCGATTGTTTCCGTAGTCTCTGCTGTTCCTACTTCGGCAGAAGCGGTAATACCGCCGATACTTGCTGTTGCAAGCATGAAAGCAGCCATCACAGCACTAATCATTCTTGTTTTCATCATCGTCCTCCTCAGAGTAAAATCTCATTTGTTCTTCGTATTTGCCGCTTTGCCGAGATCGTCTATCTCATCATCGGTCAGACCACGAGCTTTCATATTCTGAATCTGCTCATGTTCTCTGGCAAGCACGGTTTCTAATTTCTCTCCATCACAGTTCAGCTTTTCGCAGAGCGAGAGATAACGCAGCCTTGTGATCTCGGAGAGAAGCCGTCTGCGTTCCTCTGTATCCCGCCTGATATTTCTTTCAAGCTGCTCTGCCTTTTTGCTGAATTTCTCTATTTTTGCATCGTATAAAGCCATTATGTACCTCCGTTAATACAGCACGAGCCGAGGATCAATATAGTCCCAGCCGTAGCCGTCGGTGTCTATATAAATGTGGAAATTAACATTTCCGGCTGTTGTTTTGGCAAATTCTTTGCCTTCCTTGATACTGTCGCCTTTCTCATAGTCATTTATAAGCACCGCATTTGCAATGGTGACTTCCGTATCACGCTTAGTGCCGCCGTTTCCGTCGTACCAATACTGTACATCGTCCTTGCGGATCGTGATCTTGTTGTCAGCAGTATCAACATCAGTTATTTTTCCGCTGAAAGGCATTTTGAGCTTTGTACCGCTGTTAGCATACACCTTGATACCCTGATACAGACCATCGCTTTTTTCGTTCCACCCCGTCATTTCATATCCGAACTCTCTTTTGAGGGAATAGTCACGGATAGAATCACCGGGCAGCATATTATATATGGTCTGATGATTGCCGTAAAGCGTGTTGACGTCTTCATTGCCCACAAGCAAATTGTAATACTGTAGACGCTCCGTCTTATGCGACATACCGCCGAGTTTGTCTGCAATGACCTCATCAAAGGTCTTTTTCTGCTTTACGTTGTAATAAAGATTACATTCTGTTTTCCAATACTGTTTCTGCACATAACCATACAGAGCTGAACAATTGCTGTCGCCTGTCCACGCTCTCGCATCGGTTTCCGTAATCATGAACCAAGCATCATCGTTCTCCCAACCGTAGAACGAACGGTACTGAGTATTTCCGTCATGATTTTTGAAAAAGAATTTTCCGTCACTGTCCACCCAATAGAAAGGCTCTTTGGTGTGGGCATTGTCTGCAAAATAACGGTTATCAAGTACATAATAGCCCGTGAGTGCATAATCATCGTTTGGATTCAAGACACGATAACTGCGGTTCAGATAGCAATAGCCGTCACCATCAAGATACTGACCAAGTTCTGAGGTATAAGAAGTCGGCTTGAATTTGTAAGTCCAAGATCCGCTGCTTTTACTTGCTGATTTCTCGCAATAGTAGTAACTGCCGTCATTACTGCTTCCCCCACCGAAATAAACATAGTTGTCAAGCTCCTCCCAACGGGATTTATTATCATACCAATATACGAACTCATACTCCGCATTGAAAATGTCCTCAAGCAGATCCTTTGTATCGCTTTTGAACTTCCAATACTTGATGTCACCGTTGTCGGCGGCATCAAAGTCATAATAGTATGCACAAAGGAATGACCACAGCTTATAGCAGTCGAAATCATATACAGGATCCCAATCATAGACAGGGGACTTGCCCCAAAACCAGTTATCGGGATCATCTTTCAATTCTTTTTTCTTTGCACCGAAATCCACAAGACCTTTCTTCCAGTCAGAAGCATCGCTGACTTTAAGTATTTTCTGATTGAGATTATAAACAAGCTCCGTGTAATACTTTTCAGCTTCGGAAAGGTCATAGTCCTGCGACGCATAAGTACCGAGGGTAAATCCACCGCCTGAAACTATGGAGCTGAAAATCATGATGATAAAAGCAAACACAAGAAAGATAATAAGTATCGGAACAGCTATTGCTGCAAAGAACTTTTTGACTTCTTTTTCATAGACATTTTTCACGAATTTGAAAGCCGATTTGAATCTCTCAGCCACCGTTTTTTTCGTTTTCTTATTTTGGGGTTTACGCTTCTTTTTCTGCTTGTATTTATCGTGTTTTTCATTCAGCTTGTTTTCCTGCCGATTGAGTTTTTTGTTGGATTTTGACTTTTCATCGGACAGGCGATCACGCTTTTTTTCTTCTCGCTGTAACCGCTGAGGCTTGCTTACCTTATCTTTGATAGGTTCCGCTATTCTGCGTTTTGCCGAGTCTATCGCATGAAGTACGTCATTGTCTTGATCTTCATTGACAGCTTTCTGCCACGCAGAAGCCCTCATTCGCTTTACCGAATATGAAACTGGCTTTAATGCAAGCAAGCCTGGGTGAGAATTTCTGCTGATCTTTTTCTGATTATGCAGTTCTTTAACGCGGAATTGCTGTTCTGTTTTTAGCTGTTTACGCTCAAATTTCAGTTCACGCTTTGTCTGCTTATATGCCTGCAACCGGCGTTTGTTCATCGCCTTGCGGAACTTATTGCCGTTGTTTTTTATAATTTGGGCTTTATATTCCGCCTTGGCTTTCTTCAAATCGGCTTTTGTCGCAGCCATTTTCGGCTTCTGCATTTTCGCCTTATAGAGCTTGTTATCAGCTTTCTTTAGCTGCAACTTTGCTTTTTCAAGCTTGTACTGTTTCTTTGTTTTCAGGTGATCATGCGTACCCTTGACAGCATCGACCGCCGTGCGGCCCATGAGAAACACACCACGGTGATAATCGTCCACCGCTTCACGGGTGTATTTCTGCTTGAGCTTGTTGCGGACTTCACGCTGGGCAATATCGGCGGTTTTGATACTGCCAGTTTCCGCTGCGAAAGCTGTATCGACCGCCGTCTGAGCTACATCATGAACTGCAAAATTCACAGCACGGGTATTTACCTTAAATAGCTTTCCTTTGAATGTCTTAGGCTGCCATGATTTGATCATCCGTGTAACTGACGGTTTATCGCCCTGAATGCGGTATTTCGCATTTGCAAACTTATGGACGATACCCCGACCGCCGTGATGCGTTTTCTCACCACGGACAATATATGCACGGGTATGAAAGCGGCCTCTGCTGTTAGCTTCACGGCGGAAATCTATCTGAAACTGCTTCGACCGTCTGCTGACTCTGTCGAAACGTGCCTGTGCTCTGCGGAGGTTATTCTCTTTTCTATGTAAGCTCATAGCTCCCCCTTTCCCTAAAATTTGCCCTTGACATTTTAGCTAAAATAGGGTATACTAATATTAGCGAAAATGTTTGGAGGTGTTATTATGATCACTGCAACCGCTACCGATATTCAGAATAACTTTGGCCATTATCTGCAAGCTGTTCAGCAGGGTGACGAGATCATCATTCTCAAGAACGGAAAAGAAGTTGCAAGACTTGTTTCCCACGAATCAAGCGTTTCCTTCCTGACTGATTCACTTACTGGCGTTCTTAAAAATGATTATGATGATAAAGCAGTTCGTGCAGAAAGGATAGAAGCACATGAAAATTTTGGTTGATACCAATGTCATTCTCGATGTGCTTTGCAACCGTCCTGAGTTTGTCGAAGCCTCATCAAAAGTTTGGAAGTATTGTGAAGTAGATCAAATCGAGGGCTACATTTCCGCATTGTCTGTTCCGAACATTGTGTATATTCTCCGCAAGGAGCTTACTCCACAGAAAACAGAACAGCTCATTCAGCAGATCACGATGATATTTAAAGTTGTTGACCTCAAATCAACCGATCTAAAAGCCGCCGCTGAGATGTTTTCTTCTGATTATGAAGATGCCTTACAGATGTGTCAGGCAAGTAGAATCAAAGCGGATTATATCGTCACAAGAAACATTCGTGATTTTAAGGACAGCAAAGTGCCTGCTTTGAAGCCCTCAGAATTACTTGAGAGAATTTGAACCTGAAAGCTGTCGGCTGTTGTCGGCAGCTTTTATTATTCTCCGGTTGGTTTCGTGGTCATGAGTTTATACATCTCCGTATCTGTCGGGAAACGGTCGGTAAACGGCAGAAGCACCTTATCATAGCGGATAAGCCCCTCACCCGAACCGCTGTTTGTTACAAACTTCATCTGCTCCTTTGAGATGTGGAGTTTTTCAGCGAGAATGTCTCTGTCTCCGGCTGCCTGATTCAGCATATAGACAAAATCCGAGTTATCAAAGATGTTCTCGACCTCCTGAGAAGAAAGCAAATCCTTGACATTTTGCGTGATGCCTGTCGGCACGCCGCCCCATTTACGAAAACGCTTCCAGATCTCAGCGGAATATTTCGCTGTCTGTTCCTCTTTCAGAAGGAGATGGAACTCGTCAATGTAGTAGCGAGTGATCTTCTTTTTCTCACGGTTTGCGGAAACTCTGTTCCACACGGTATCCTGTACGATCAGCATACCGACTTTTTTGAGCTGATTGCCAAGTTCCTTAATATCAAAGCAGATGATACGATTACTCATATCAATGTTGGTGCGGTGATTAAAGAGGTTCTGGCTGCCGTTTACGAACATTTCAAGAGAATTTGCTACACGAAGAGCGACTTCGCCTTCCTTATTAAGCTCCTGCTGCAAATCGGAGAGAAGCGGCATCTTTTCCGGTGTCGGCTCATTCTCAATAAAATGCTTGTAGATGCTCTGAACACATTTGTCGATAACAGACCTCTCCTCAGCAAAAAGACCGTAGCGGCCTCCGACAACGATCTCGCAAAGCGAGATCAGGAAGTCGGACTTATTTGCGATCACTTCCATAGGATTGCTGAAAAGGAAATCATCAATAGTGATGTCCATAGGATTAAGGTGTTGTTCGCTGTTTGAAGCAATACGAACAAGCTGTCCGTGCAGAGCCGAAACAAGCGGATAATACTCGCCTTCGGGGTCACAGATGATTATGTCATCGACTGTTGTCAGAAAACAGTCGAGTATTTCACGCTTGACGCTGAAACTCTTGCCTGCACCCGGCGTACCGAGGATAAGTCCATTCGGATTTTTGAGCCTTGACCTGTTGGCACGGATCATATTTCCTGACAGCGTATTGATACCGTAATAGGTAGCCTGTCCGTCCTGAAATAGCTCTTTTGTGGTAAACGGCACGAAGATAGCGATACCGCTTGTGTGCATCTCACGGCGGACGGGAATTTTGTTATAGCACAGCGGAAGTGTAGAAACGAGAGTCTGTTCCTGTCGATAATCATATGGAAACATCGTGCAGTTATTCTTCTGGCAAACACGCTTTAGCATCTCAGAAAGAAGTTTCAGTTCTTTTTTGCTTTTTGCATAAGTTCTCAATGAAATACTGATATGAAAAAGACGCTCATTCTTGCTGTTGAGGTCAGCGAGGAGCTTTTCAATGTCTTCGATATACATCTTGATCGCAGGCGGAAGAATGTCGGGATCATAGCCGGACTGCGAAGCCTTTTTCTGTTCGTCGATCTTCATCTGCTCCACATTGGTAAGCTTCTTTTTGACGAATTTCAGGGCAGCTATCTGGTCCAGCGGATCAACATGGATATTCACACAGAAAAGGTTCTGCATTTCAAGGAAGTCCTTTAATATCTCGTCTGACAATTCTCCTGCAAGGATATTCATGCCCCATACAGCACCGTAAGCATTACCGATCTCAAAGTCAGCCTTATTGAATTTCAGCGAGGACGGACAGATAAAATCCTTTGTGTCCATTCCTGCATGAAGCATACTTTCCCAATCAAAGATGAATGAAGAATTTCTGTAAGGGTTCAAGGCATAGTAGAGAGCTTCAAGGCGTTGTCTGCCGTCAAGAAGTTTCGCTTCCACGCCGAAAACCTTAAAACCCTTGATCACGTCATTTTTGATCGACAAGAGCTTTGCCCTTGCTGCCTTGTATGATGTGGATTCGATACCGAATGTCAGGAACTTTCTTGTCGACTGACCGTTAGAGCCTTTCATCAGCTTATCGGTAAGCATTTCGCTGTACTCCTTGCGGATCGCATTGAAATCATCTTTCTGTTCGGGTATCTGCACCGTTTTTAAGAGCTTTTCCTTTGATCGGTTTTGATTTTCAAAGGTAAGCTGGAATTTGATCGTATTGTCAAAGAGATTGATAACATCACAATACTTTGAGAAGATATTATTCTGTTCCTCAAACTCCGAAATAGAGTAATTGGCATCATAAAACTGTACCGTCATAGAGAAAAAGCTCTCCGATACCTGACAAACTCCGTCCTTATACATACACATATATGGAATGGTGTTCTGCACCGTAGTCTTACCGCCATTAGCACTCTTGATTTCCGTCATTCGTGCGGAAAGTATTTTTTTGTCCTCTTTTGTAAGCTGAGAGGCAGGCTTGCCCATGACAACCTTAGACTTGCTGCGGTTATCACTTTTATTGGCATTTCTCTTTCTAAAGCCCATTGGTAACCTCCGTTTATATTCAAAAGCGTAGACACCGAAAGTTTACTGTATAGTCAGCCGTATCAGCCTTTTCTTTCGGCATCTCTCAGCTTTTTCTTGATCCTTGTGTATTCGATATGCCTTTCAAAGCACTCAAATATGTTTGTTGTGCGGTAATACCGCTTTCGAGGTCTTGTAAAGTATTCACGCATATATTTTGCCTGTTTCTCCAAGAAAACGCCATTTTTCTTATAAAGTCCGCAGAGTATCGCAGGAGCAGCGACTGCACCCATAGCGAAGATCGCCCCGGACATTCCGATAGCTGTTTTCGTCAGAAAGAAAACAGGTGCTCCGAGAACAAGACCGATACCAAAGCATATCACCTGTCTTTTGGTAAATCCCATAATAAACTTCTCTTTGATGTCGTTCAGGTCTTTCGGGATTTGTACATAATGTGCCATAGATCCTCCAATCTTGTTCAAGGTCAATGTGCGTTAAACACACTTTTGCTGATCGCTCCTGTACGCAGAATGGTAAAAATAAGTGCTGCCGTGTATCCCATAAGCATTGCCATTTGCATTATCACACCGTCCGAACTTGAATTGAGCGAGGTGATCATATTGCTGAAAAGCGTTTTGAAAATACCGAGTGCGACTACGATAAAGAACCCCTGGAAAGAAAGAGCCAAAAGCTGCTTTACCCAGTTTTTACCGATACTTGCCCATTCACCGCTATCCATCATTGTTGCCATAGGGATAGGTGCAATGCTGAGATACATAAACACCTCGATGATACGGCTTGCAAGAGTAATTACGATCGCAACAATAAGTATCATCACTCCCAGATGAACAATAAGTGATATGAACCACACCGTCATCAACTCACCCAAGCCTAAGCTGTTGAGAGCTGATTTCTTTAACGCAAGACTTTTAGATAGGTAGTCACCGCTGCCGAACAGCGTAGAAAGTCCATTGGAGCATACATTTGTGCCAAACGAAAATAGTGCGGAAGCGATGTAATATGTGTTGGCTACAAGTATTACACCGCATAAGGCTTTGATGATCCATTTTATAAAGATCGAATCGTCAAAGTCTTTGAAATTATTTCCCCGAATGACCATTTGACAAAGCTCATTCAAGAGTATGACTGTCAGAATGAAACCTCCAATAGGGACTACAACATTGTTACAGAGCGTTTCGATAGTTGCCCAAATTCCGTAGCCTGTCGGTGCACTTCCGACAGTACCCGTAAACTGAGCAGGGTGCTTTGTCAGAAAGTTTGATACAAGGTTTCCCTTTGCACCCGAACCTGTTGTCTGAGCAAATGTATCAGTCAGAAGTTCGGAAATTCCGTCAAACTGAGATTTTATGCCGTCCTTGAATAAGTCACAGCACCAATCCTCCAAAGCATCGATCGCATCGCTGATCACTCCCATTTATTCATCACCCCTCTCCGAGGAATTCATCAATGGTCTGTCATATTTCACAAGCTGACGTAATTCCAGCTTTGTGGGAAGAAGGTTTCTGCAAAAATACGCAGAGCCGAAATGATTTCCCTTTGTTGTAAAGAGCATATTCTGCCGTGTATGATAATCGACCCGACTATCAAAGCAGAGCATCTGAATCTCATTATTGAATATCATGTACCGTGCCTTACCCTGAATACTGTTCACGGGCAAGAGAAGAGCAAAAGGCTTCTGAAAAGTAAAAGCTCGTTTCAGGACTTCATCTTTCTTAGAAAATGGAGGATTGCTTACGAGAATATCCCATTTGTCAGGCTCAAAGTGAAAATAATCCTTGCCATCTTTCAAGCTGCTTCGTTCCACATCAAACCCCTGTTCCGTAAGATACTGATAAAATGCACTCCATTCTTCATCAAACGGGCACCATATTTTCTTGTCTTTCGGCAAAAATTCCATTAACGGCTCTACCGCATAGAATGGAGTGTACACTTCATCTCCTGCACTTGTTTTATTGGCAGTTAAATATCCGATATTTATTGCCATTTATGTTTTCACTCCCTTTCATATCTGAGAGTGCAGATCACTTACCCAAAAACCATTATTGCAACGCAAAACCCACCGCTATGTAGCTAATCTGCTTATATTAGGTCACAACGTCACTTAAATCGCACCCGTCATCATTGTTTCAAGAACAGGAACGAGGACGATTGCAAGAAGGATCAGACCAAGGCCTGACATGAGCTGCTTCATTCCCTGGGATTTCGCACCGGGGTTATCATTACCGTAACCTTCCAGAAGGTTTACAACGCCCCATACACCAACACCTGCACCGATCAGGCAGATAACGCTCTTGAGTACGGTACAAGCAGTAGAAATGAAAGAAGAAGTATCAACAGCACCCGTGCTTGCTGCAAATGCCTGAGTTACACAGGTAGATGCCATAACGCCTGCGATCGTGCAGAACATGGTTGCCTTCTTTGCACCACGGGTGAGCTTAGAGAGCCACTTGTGCTTCGGTGCAGAGGCAGTGGCTGCTGTCTCCATTGCGGTTGCATCGACCGCAGAAATATTCAGTTCGTTCATAGGTAAAAAGTCTCCCTCAAAAAAATAAAGTAATAATTGTCCGCAGCTTCAACCGATTCTTTTTTTAGGCAATACCACACAAAGATCGTGCGGTATTGCCTTTATTCGGTTTCTTCACTGTCTGAGTTAAAAGCCGACATATATCTCTTTTTCTTCGGTTTCCTCAGATATTGCAGTACCAGCTTTATCTTTTTCTTTTGCTGATACTGTTGTAACTTCCTGTCCGGCGTTTGTCATATCCACACCATAAGCCGAAAAACGTTCTCCTTTGGGCAGTTTCAAACGCATCTCTCTTCGGTTACTCACATAGTTTTCGATGTTAAATTTCTGCTCAGGATTGTCATCTAACAGCATAGGGTACTGCTTATGACGGGTAATATCAAACTTGTCCGAGAAGAACGGACGCACTCCTCGCACTTGCAGGATACATTTACCGCCGTCCATGACCGCCAGTTCGTCCTGAGATTTCAGCTCTTTTCCGAGCTTCTGATAGTTCATACCGTAGCTCTCCGATTGTCCACGGTTGGTAGAGGTGTTGAAACTGTCGATCGTTTCTTTACCTAAGCTCTCCGAAATTTCTTTCAGCGTGGACTTCTCCTTGCCGCCCAAAAACAGCATCGTATCACAGTTGCCTTCAATCGTATCTGCATTATCTTTATATATAGCCTTTAGCTGGCTCTTAGCTTGCAAGATGATCGACGCACTGATTTCACGGCTTCGGATCGTCGCTATGAGCTTCTCAAACTGCGGAATTTCACCAATATTCGCAAACTCATCTAACAAACAGCGTACATGATAGGTCAGCTTTCCACCCTTTGAATTGTCCGCTTTGGTACACAAAAGGTTGAATAGCTGGGAATACATGATAGCCACAAGAAAGTTGAATGTGGCATCAGTATCGGAGATGATGATAAAAAGTGCACTCAGCTCGTCACCGAGCTTGTCAAGGTGCAGCTCATCGTAGGAGGTGATCTCCAAGACCTCATCTATTGCAAAAGGTGCAAGTCGGGTGCTGCAGCTAATAAGGATAGACTTAGCTGTTTTTCCTGCCGCCAACTTGTATGCCTTGTATTGTTTGAGTGCAAATGCACCCATTCGCCGTTGTTCGGCATCGGGTTCAGCTTCAAAGACATCACCGTAATCAGCCATGACATCGGGATCATCGTGCTTTGTATGGTTTAGCCAGCACTCCACGATCTCAAATTCAAGGTCAATGCTGTTTTTGAACTCCTCATCGTCCTCACGGCACTCCGAATTGTTGATCATGTCGATCAAAGTTTCAAAGTTCCATTCATCTTCGGGATACATAGCAAAGATCAGGGCAATATACGCAGTATAGAGCAGTTTCTCCGCTTTCACCCAAAAATCATCGCCGGACGGCTGCTGAGAAGAAGTGTTCTTGATAAGTACTTCCACGAATTTCAGAATGTCCTTCTCACGGTTCTTCTTGCTGATATATGCGAACGGGTTATAATGCATCGACTTCGCAAAATCAATAGTATTGAATACTTTGATCTTGTAGGGTTCATAGACAGGGATATATTTTCCCTTATCGTCCTTTTTGTACTTGCCGTCAGGTGTTTTCTGATACACTATTTTTCCGTCCACACGTTTCGGGCGGCCCCTTTCAAGCATCTTTCCGCACTCCACAAGCACCGTGCCTTTCGGGTCGGTCACTACATAGGAGGAGTGCATCTGCATCAGGTTCGGCTTTACGAAGAAGCGTGTCTTACCTGAACCTGAGCCACCGATCACAAGAATGTTCTTGTTACGGGCAAATTTCGGTGCAGAGGGCTTGCCCATGGTCAGAGATTCCGTCTTTGTGAGTATCACATTGTTTTCGGGGCAGGATAAGTCCATATACGGCTCAATATCCTTTTCACCGCCCCATACGGCAGAGCCGTACTCCTCACCCTGGCGGAACTTCTTCCTGTTTTTCGACTTGACGTAGAGGACGAGCCTCATTACTCCCGCCAAACCCAAGCCGATAAGAAGATCAAACGGGTGTAAACTTGGAAAGATTCTTGCAAATGCCACACCGAGATTACTCATGAAAGGCAGGAGCTTTTCCTGAAAGCCGCTGCCATCAGCGGTTCGGTACGCAAAGCCGACCAGGTTACCCACATAAGAGAAAGCGACATAGGGAATAGTCTTGATGATCAGCTTTTTGAGTTTTCTCGTGTCGATCTGCAATTTGCAGACATTTCCTTTCTGTTGGTATCGGCAAAAAAGACTGCCGTAAAAATATCATCGCCCCTTGCCCGTGGAACTGGTGCAGGCTGGAAGTGGTTATAGATCACCGTCTGTTCTCCCTTGTTTTCTCTCTCTGTTTCTGTTTGCGAGGTTTGTTCCTGAATTTCTGAGCCTGCTGCTGCATCTGCTCACGGGTGAACTCACCACGCTTCTGCGATTTTCCCTGTCCCTTACCGACATACTCTGAAAATGCTTTCTTGAAATCCTCTGTCTTAGCAGCAGAAAAGAAAACATGATAGGTAGGCGGAGTGGTGTTTTTATCTCTTTTCAATGCAAAATCCACATCGTATTTTCGTGCGGTTTTCAGAAAATCTCCGATATTTCTGTCTGAAACCTCAATGCTGTCGAGCTTGGACGGCGACTTCGCCTGCAACTGCTTGTAGGTCATTCGCCCTTTTTTCTCTGCCTTGCCCGACATAAACTCCCGCAATGCCGATTTCAGCACATTAGCAGTCATTTTCTCCGCTTTAATCGAAATATCAATGGTTTTCTTCGCACCGTTCTCATAGTCCGAAGGCATCAGGCATCACCACCTTCGTCTGCGGTCGGCATCTCAAAAGTGGAAAATGCTTCACTCTGGAGCCAACGGGTAATATCGCCCTGGACACTCATCACCTTATCGTAGTCGGACGAGTGATAAAGCAGATTCTCCCTGTTGGTCACATCAGTACCAACAATGCAGTAAGCATCTTCCGTATGCTCATCATCGACACCGACAGAACGCACCTCGACGCTGACCGCAATCAGGTTATCGTAGTTGATGAGATCGCCCTCCGGTGTCAGAATAGACTTAGCCATGATCTTCACCTTCCTTTCCAAAAAGCTCATTTGCCGTCTTTCAAGCAGCTACGTCCGGTTTCTTATTCGCACCCATAGCCACCACCCCCTCTCAGGAACGTTCAGTCATCATAAACGCCAAAATCTCTTTTGACAGCATACTCAGCCCACCGTCCCTCAGCATTTTCCTTGAACCGCTTGCCGTTGGCTTCGTTGAACAGAGTGCTGATAAGATAACTCTCATAGTTTCGCACATTGTCTGCACGCTTCATCTGCTCAATCGCATTTTCAAGGACGTTTATATCAACCTTTAGCATAGTGGACTTGACAACTTCTCTGGGAAAATCCTGTCCGCAGATACGCTCTGTTTTCTTTCTGGAGCATATCCGCCGAACGATCATCTGAATGATCTCCTCAGCTTCTTCCTCATCACCGAGCCACTCTACAAAGTATGGAAAGTCGATGTTGGTTTTCACTACTTCGGTATAGATCTCTTTTTCGCTGATATATCCGTCAATCCGTCCGTCTGCCTGTCTTTCAACAGCTTTTTCGCTGTCGGAGTGGGATTGATCGATAGATACTTGATCACTCCGTATTTGATTATTATTTATTATCTTCTTAGTATTTATTTGCCCCTGATTTTCTACCGCTTGTTTTTCTATGGGTAGAATTTCAAGGGGTAGATTTTCTATGCCTTGTTTTTCTGCCCCTTGCGGTGCTTTTTTTACGGAGCTTACTTTGGCATATGTATCATCATCGTCCCGGTCAGCATCAGGCGTATCTTTTTCGGAATACTCATAGAAGTCATAGACATACTCGATCCGACCGCTGTTCGTTTCATTCGGCATCAGCTTAGTCACATTGAGATACCCCCAATGCTTCAGTTCGTCCAATGCTGCCTTGATTGCTGTTTCTTTCTCTTTGCAGATCGCAGTCAGACCTGAGATAGAGTAATCCCAATTCTCCGGCAAGGAAAGAACTTTACTCAGAAGTCCGATTGCTTTCAGACTGAGGTTCGTTGACCGCAGATGATAGTTGCTCATTACGGTATAGTTTGCATTTTTATTGACACGGCACACCGATGACGGTGTTGTTTTGACCTTTTTTGTTTTCTTAGCAGACATATCCATTCACCTCCTGTTTTCAGCTCAAGCGAGCTTCATTTGCGTGATCCTGAGCTTATTGACCATATAGGTCTTACCGCTGCATCGGAGGTAGCCTGCATCGTAAAGTTCGTTCAGAGCGTTCCTGATAGTTCTCAGAGAATCATTCTCAAAGAACGGACAAAGCTCCTCTGCGGTATGATAGTCTGTATCGGGAAAATTGAGTATTCTCAGCAGAATAGCTGTTGCTTCGCAGGACAGCTTGTCATCGCTGATCGTGATGATTTGGCGTTCAGACATAAAAAACCTCCTATTTTTCATTACGCATAACTAAAACAGCAGACGTGATATTCGATTTTCAGGCATAAAAATAGCGGACAACGCTCCAATTATATGGAACATCGTCCGCTGAATGATTGCTTTTTTGATTGAATTTTAGAGGTCAAAAGCACAGATCCGCTTTATTAGTAACAATAGATTATCATTTTCTTGTGTGGCAAATACACGAGACATTTCCTATCCTTTGTGCCAATTTCTTCTACAAAAAACGGCATTTTTCGCAGGGAACTAAATTTATTTCGTGTGCCTACCGTAGGTCTACCAAGTCAAGTTATCGGCTTTTGTCTACCACAAATCTACCGAAAGTCTACCAAAAAACATGGTTTTTTATGATTCTTGAAAGCTGCTGTAATTCGGTGTTTTTCAATTTTTGATACTCAAAAAGCTCGAAAAATCGGGCACAAAAGGGAACAAAAGACCACAAAAGAAATTAAAACGCTTCACCGATTTAAAAACTTAAAATCCCTCGGAGTAAAATCCGTACCGGTTCAAGTCCGGTCAGCGGCATTAAAAAAGAGATGCAGGTTTTATCTGCATCTCTTTTTATCTGTTAAATTTATCAGCAGTTGTCATTTTAATCTTTAAAAACTTTAAAACCATATAATCCCAATATTTCGGTAAACACTACTGCACTATATGTACTAAATCTTTCTACAACACCAAAAATTTCTTTTGAAACGTTTGTACTTCCTACTGCTCCTGTAAACATTAAAAGTAATGATATAACTGACAGTGTTCCCAATATTTTATGTTTATTCTTTCCTTTAAAAGCTCCTGCTGCAATTAAAATTAAAGATATTATTGATAATAACACCACTATTGTTGTTAAAATATAAACATGTATAAATGATTGTACTGTTCCATCATATCCGGCACTGGATAATGGAAATAATGCATATCCTGTTGCAGATATAAAATTCATTATCGCAAATAAATAAACTCCGGTTCTTAACAGTTTACTCTGTTCATTTTTTATCAATATACATAATAAAGTACAACATAAGCAATTAAGTATTTTATACACTGTTACATAACCACTTGCAATAATAAATGATGGTGAATCTGTAGCTGTTAAATCACTTACAGCCTGGCTCATCCAATTATATCCCGGATAATTCATTGCTCCAATTACATCATGCAACAAATAAAATAGTACACTTAAACCACTACTTAATAAACATAACCAGTTAATTAATTTTATCTTTTTCACAATTCCATTTCCTTCCAGATTAACAGCTTCTGATATTTTTCTTCAAACTAAGCCTGTGTGATTATTATATCTGATTTTGAATATACAGTCAAGCATCATTTATGTTGACAAAAATAAATTGCTGTGATAAAATATTTATCTGTTATTTATAAAGATATAAAAATAATTGAACGGAGATAACTATGACAAAAGAAATTAATCCAAAAGAAACTACACGTGCAGCGGCATACGAACTCTGGATGAAAGCACCAAATCCGAAGTAAGCTCCTGTGATATTCTTTTTACAGACAATCTGAATAAATTCAATCAGGATTATCTGAAATACACAACTCAGACAGCCGACAGCTGTCAGGACAGAGATTTATCTGCTGACAGTATGGTTATTGGTACATCAGCAATTATTGATACGGAAATAGATGGTGTTGTCGGAATGAACAGCGGTATATTCAATAATCCGTTTATTATCTGGGGCAGGTATAAAAAGAAATTTTTCAAATATTATCTTTCTGTTTCATTTCAGTTTCATCATACACAGATGGATGGTGCACACGCAGGCAGATTTCTTGCAAATCTTCAGAATGAAATAAATAATTTTTAAATAACGCTAATTCAATGATTATTTTCTGTAGGGACGACCATTGACCACCCGTTAAGATTTGCTGTAAACTGGCGGGCGAACACATTTCGCCCCTACAAAATAAGGAAAATTCCTTATTTTGAATCATAAAATTCTGTTGTCGGATTTACGTTTATTTAAGAGGTAAACAATTATGCAGACAATTAAAGATATCGATTTTACTATACTTAACTTTATACATGAACATCTTTCATGTTCATTTCTTGATTTTTTAATGCCAAAAATCACATTTCTGGGAAACAGCGGTATGATATGGATTTGCTCATCAACCGCAATGCTTTTCTTTAAAAAATCAAGAAAAACAGGAATTGAAACCTTTGCCGGATTATCAGCCGGAGCTTTAACAGGTAATATTCTGCTGAAAAATCTGATAGCCAGAAGCCGCCCCTGCTGGATAAATGACACAATAAAAATGCTTATTTCCGTTCCGCAGGATTATTCTTTTCCATCAGGACATACAATGTCATCATTTATAGCTGCCGGAATAATTATGCATTTCAATAAACGCATCGGAATTACAGCGTACATTCTCGCTTCAATGATTGCATTTTCAAGACTTTATCTTTATGTTCACTTCCCTACTGATATTCTTGCAGGTATAATTCTCGGAACAGCAATCGCATATGTTATATGCAGAATTGATAAAAAACACTTTGCAAAATAAGTATAAAATCAGAATATTGACGTTTCTCCACATAATATGCTATAATATAAACAACAGTTATACTTCTCATCAAATAAGGAGAAACGGTATGGAAAATCAGAAAAATATTAAAAAAACTATCATTATCATTTCAGACGGTTCAGAAAGCTTTATAAAAATAAAACAAATACTTGAGGAAAATTTCAACCCTGTCATAATCGATGAATCATCATACAGCTTTGAATATATCAGCATGAAGATAAAATATTTTTCTGCACTGATTATACGAAGCGAAAAAGCAGCAGAAAATAATTATGAAATTTTTAAGCAATTCAGCTCAGACCCTCTGCTTTCACCTGTTCCTATAATAGTCTGCTGTCATGATATTTCAGATGACAGCTATACTGAAAAATGCCTTGAATATGGTGCTGCTGATATTATATATCCGCCGTTCAACAAAAAATTCATTATTTATAAAATACATTCCGCCATGCATCTTAAAAATTCAGCAACATTCTATCAGATTGAAAATATGCTTAAAGAACTCCCTTCAAATATATATCTTAAAGATTCAAAAGGAAGATATATTTTTGCAACTCATTACTGGCATCACCTTGAACACCCTGATGACCCTGAATGGACTATCCGAGGAAAAACTGATGCTGAAATACGAAAAGACAAGGCTAATGCCCAAAAAGCCATGGAAGCTGATAAAGAAATTTTTAAAACCGGAAAAGGTACTGCATATACCATAGAAATAAATGCTGACGGTCAGCGTGAATTTCTTGAGATAATAAAACAGCCTCTGCGTGACGAAAACGGCTGCATATCCGGAATAATCGGACTTATAAATAATGTCACAGAAAGAGAACTGCTCCGCATAAGCCTTGAAGAAAGTGCTATGAT
>DJFA01000007.1:0-11179 GCA_002431975.1 Ruminococcus sp. UBA5884 | reverse complement strand
GTCGGTGATGAATATATACGAATGACTGCCCTGCTTTTCCGCACAAATACCACCATACAGCATAAAGGCAGAATTTTCAGAACCGGTGGAGATGAATTTGTTATCATACTGTCTGAAACTCCTCTTAATGAAGCTGAAAACATAATAAAACAATTACAGAATGAAGCTGTGCATTTTTCAGTAAAACAAAAGAATGTAAGCATTTCCTATGGTGCTTCATGTCTTGAAAATAAAAATACAAGTTTCAGAAAATGCCTTGATAATGCTGATAAACAAATGTATAAAAACAAATCAGAATATAAAAAAAATCAAAGAAATCCTTTATAACAGGGATTTCTTTTTTTCTGAAAAATACGGAAAAATTTATAAATATATATTGACAATCTGAAATAAATATGATATCATTATGATATCAAATAAATATGAAAGGATTTTCAGTCATGAAAGAAAAAATTTTATCATCAAAAAATAACGGAATGGCAATGCTTTTTCTGTTTGTCGCACTCTATCTTATCGCAGTGCTGCTTACTGTTTTCGGCGGCATTTCAGATTTGTATGTTTTATCTGTAATCGGAATAATATGGCTTTGCATAGGCTGGTTTCCGTTTCTCGGCTTCAAGGTTCTTAAACCTCAGGAAGCACTTGTTCTCACTCTTTTCGGAAAATATAAGGGAACTCTTAAAGATGACGGCTTTTACTGGGTAAATCCATTCTGTACAGCTGTAAATCCAGCCGCTTCAACTGAACTCTGTCAAAGTGAAGATGTTGTTGATAAAATAACTATTCCTGCTCCGACTGCTTCTTCTGCTTCTATGCCAAGTAAGAAAATTTCACTCAAAATAATGACTCTTAATAATAACCGTCAGAAAATAAATGACCGTCTGGGCAATCCTGTTGAAATCGGAATAGCTGTTATATGGAGAGTCGTTGATACTGCAAAAGCTGTCTTTGATGTTGATAACTACAAACATTACCTTTCATTGCAGTGTGACAGTGCTTTGAGAAATATCGTAAAAATATATCCTTATGACATCTCCCCTAATATCGATACTACCGGCGACGGAATCGCTGACGAAGGCTCTCTGAGAGGCTCAAGTGAAATCGTTGCTGAAAGAATACGTGAAGAAATACAGCAGAAAGTTGAAAATGCCGGTCTTGAAATTATTGAAGCAAGAATAACATATCTTGCATATGCTCCTGAAATCGCCGCTGTAATGCTTCAGAGACAACAGGCTTCAGCTATTATCGATGCAAGAAAAATGATTGTTGACGGAGCTGTAGGAATGGTTGAAATGGCTCTTGAAAGACTTAATGGCAGCGAACTCGTTGAACTCGATGATGAACGCAAAGCAGCTATGGTTTCAAATCTTCTCGTTGTACTCTGCGGAAATCATGACGCTCAACCGGTTATAAATTCAGGCAATCTTTACTGATATGGCACAGAAAAAACAGATTCCCCTCAGATTATCAGAAAAATTATATAACGATATTGCTGCATGGGCAGAGGCGGATTTCAGGTCAGTAAATGGTCAGATAGAGTATCTTCTGACTGAATGTGTAAAACAAAGAAAGAAAAATGGAAAATATGTTTCTGATGAAATTGATGCTCCTCTTGATGTGGATATAAATGATTTTACAGAAAACTAAATCAGCTTATAAAGAGCGGAATTTATAATCCGCTCTTTTTTTGTCATCATTGTGCTTTTAATTTAAATGTTTCGGCATATTCCACAATTTTCAAAAATATGTTGAAAAAATTATTGACACCTAAACCTTTCCGGTATATAATTATCGTATCAGCCAGTATTTATACAGATTTTTCTGTCAGCCATTCTGAAAAACCTGTAAAATATTTTTATTTTGGGGGAGAAAAGTTTATGACCAGAAAAAGAAAAGGCAGATTTATTGGCACTGCTCTGACAGCAGCCATGTGCCTGTCCAGTCTTCCATGCATCGTTGTAAGTGCTGATACAGTTCTTACAGACTGCAAAACCGGAACGGAAGACGGCTACGATTATGAGCTTTGGAAAGACTCAGGAAACACATCTATGACTCTTACAGGTGACGGAACATTCAGCTGTCAGTGGGACAGTATAAACAATGCTCTTTTCCGTAAAGGCAAAAAGTTTGACTGCACAAAAACTTATTCAGAAATAGGAAATATCTCCATTGATTTTGCCTGTGACTATGAACCGAATGGAAATTCATATCTCTGTGTATACGGCTGGACAAAAAGTCCTCTTGTTGAGTATTACATAGTAGAATCATGGGGCAGCTGGAGACCACCGGGAGCAACCTCAAAGGGTACTATAGAAGTTGACGGCGGCGTTTATGATGTTTATCAGACAACAAGAGAAAATCAGCCGTCAATCGAAGGAAATACCACATTTGAACAGTACTGGAGCGTAAGAAGAGATAAACGTGAAAGCGGTGTTATATCCGTTTCAGAACACTTTAAAAAGTGGGAAGAAATGGGCATGAAAATGGGTAACCTCTATGAAGCAGCTCTCAACGTTGAAGGCTATCAGAGCAGCGGCAAAGCCAATGTTTATAAAAATAATATAGTAATCGGCGGCGAAATACCTGATAATCCTACACCTTCCCAGCCTGTTGAACCTGATGAAAACAACTATTACTTCCACAGCACATTTGAAAGCGGTACTGACAAATGGCAGTCAAGAGGTGATGATGTTTCAATCGCAAAAAGCAGCAAAGCTGCCGCTGCCGGTTCAAATTCACTTTTCGTAAGCGGACGTTCTGACAACTGGAACGGCACTGCTTATAATCTTGATTCAAAAACATTCGTTCCCGGAAATACATACAGTTTCAGTACTATTGTTATGCAGGATACGGAAGCAAGCGGAGATTTCAAACTCACTCTCCAGTATACTTCCGGCGGAGAAGATAACTATACAGAAGTAGCTTCAGCCTCTGCCGCAAAAGGTGTATGGACAAAACTTGAAAATAAAGCATTTACCATTCCGGAAGATGCTTCAAATATGATTCTTTACGTTGAAATGCCTGAAAGCCTTTCAGATTTCTATATTGATGAAGCAATCGGTGCTGTAAAAGGTACTGCAAATCCATTTACATCATCTTCATCATCAACTACTCTTAAAGGCGATGTAAACCTCAGCGGAGAGGTTGACCTCAAAGACCTCATTTCATTGAAGAAATATATTCTTGGTCTTGATTCCGATGCCGATAAAAAGGCTGCTGATGTAAATGGAAACGGTACAGTTGATGTAGCTGATATTTCAGTTCTTAAAAATATTATTATCAACCCTTCATCAACACCATCAAAATCTGGAAATTCAACTGTAAATACAGCTGAACCTACTCAATATGGCGTTTGGGAAAACAATGCTGATATATCATGGATTGACACATCAAAACCAATGGTTGCAATCTGTTTCGATGATGGCCCTGTAGGCACTGCATCAAGCGATTCATCAATGAGGATTCTCAATGCTCTCAAGGACAGCGGATTCCATTCAACATTCTTTTACTGGGGCAACAGAATAAACAGCAATAACCGTGATGAAATAAAATATGCTTCTGAAATCGGCTGCGAAATCGCAAACCATACCTATACTCACCCTTATCTTACTAACCTTTCAGCTGACGAAATAAGAAATGAAGTAAATCAGACTCTTGATATACTCAAAGATATAACAGGCGGTACAAATTATCTTATAAGACCTCCATACCTTGCAGTAAATGACTCAGTAAAAGCTAACAGCTATGCTCCTCTTATTACCTGTTCCGTGGATTCTCAGGACTGGAACAATGCATCTGCTGAACAGATAAAGGAAACTATTATTTCAAAAATGAATGATGGCACTCTCAGAAATCAGGTAGTTCTTATGCATGAAACATATTCCACAACTGCTGAAGCTATGGAATATCTTGCTCCGTATCTCAAGGAAAACGGCTGGCAGATAGTTACTGTATCAGAAATGTTCAAAGCAAACGGCAAGGATATGTATTCAGGCTCAGTTTATTCAGCAGTTCAGTAAAAATAAAAAAGCGGACTTTTGTCCGCTTTTTCTTGTATTAACACCAATTCGATGATTATTATTTGTAGGGGCGACCATTGGTCGCCCGTTGCAGTTTACCAGAATTTCAGACGAAAAAACAATGATTTTATATGTACAAAACAGATATCAAATTTATGTTTCAACCATAATTTGAGCGGGCGAACACAGTTCGCCCCTACAGAATAAACTGAAAATTCCTTGTTTTCAATCATAAAATTTCATTTTCGCTAATTTATGGTTGATTTTTTTATTATAATATAGTATACTTATTTTTACGGTGTGTAACAAAAAATATAGAAAAAGGAAAAACAAAACATGGAGAACATTATTGAAATCAAAAACATTACCAAGGAATTTAAAGTCCTTAACCGCCGTGAAGGCTTAAAAGGCAGTATCAAAGACCTGTTTTCAAGAAATTACAAAACAATCCGTGCTGTTGACAATATCAGCATGAATATAAAACAGGGCGAAATTGTAGGATACTTAGGGCCTAACGGTGCAGGAAAATCCACTACTATCAAAATGATGACAGGCATTCTTGAACCTACTTCGGGAGAAATTTTAGTAAATGGAAATATTCCATACAAAAACAGAACTTCAAATGCTCAGGAAATAGGCGTGGTATTCGGTCAGCGTTCACAGCTCTGGTGGGCATTGCCTCTTGTGGAATCATTCAGAATACTCAAAGATATCTATTGTGTAAGCGATGATGATTACAATAATATGATGGAGCTTTATCATTCACTTGTTGATATTGAAACGCTTCTGCATAAGCCTGTGCGTCAGATGTCACTCGGTCAGAGAACTCTCAGCGATATTCTGGCAGCATTTCTGCATAATCCTAAAATTGTATTTCTTGATGAGCCTACAATCGGTCTTGATGTTTCAATGAAAGCTAAAATAAGAACTCTTATTCAGGCTCTTAATAAAAAGAAAAATACAACTGTTATCCTTACAACGCATGATATGGGAGATGTGGACGCTCTCTGCGAAAGAATTGTCATAATCGACAAGGGAAAAATGCTTTATGACAATGATATTGAACATCTTAAAAAATTCTTCGGTTCATACAGAACTCTCAAAATACGTATTGATGGCGATTTAAAACATGAATCTGAAACAATACAGAAGGAATTTCCCGATTTCAGAGTATCCGCTGATGATGAATGGATATCTGTACTTATAGACGAGGACAAGGCAAATATTATGGAAGTCCTCGGTCAGCTTCAGAAATCATATGAAATAAGTGATATGAAGCTTGAGGAAATATCTACTGAAAATGTAATCAAAAAAATATATGAGGAGGGTGTAAAATGAAACTGAAAAGACTTTTCACTCTCACCCGTGCCGGAATAATTGAATCCCTCCAGTTCAGACTCAGTGCGTTGGTAGTTGTTGCCGGAAATATTTTATATCTTATAATAGTATACTTTCTCTGGAAAGCAATATATGCATCAGCCGGAACAGATATTGTAAACGGTATGACATTTTATGATACACTTATTTATCTTGTACTTGCAACAGCCCTTTTTAATTTTATGGAAATGTATACAGTATGGGAAATAGGAAGAAATATTCAGTCAGGAAAAATCGTTCTTGACCTTATGAAACCTATGGATTACCGGAAATATATGTTCTGGTCATGTTCAGGCGGATTTGTAACTAATTTTTTCTTTACATTTCTTCCTACATTTATAGCTGTTACAGCTGTAACTCAAGGCAGAATACATTTTGGAATAAATCTGTTTTTCTTTATAATTTCAGTTGCGATGGCAGTTTCAATAAATTACAGCATTGATTTCATTGTTTCAACAATATGCCTCTATACAGAATCAATCTGGGGCATAAATATTATGAAACAGGTAATTGTTCTGCTTCTTTCAGGTGCTTCAATCCCTATAGCATTTTTCCCTGAACCATTAAAGACTATTGTATATTATCTGCCGTTCCAGTCGGTTTACAATGCACCTTTATCAATTCTGCTTGATGCAGAATCCCAGCCGCAGACCGTTTTTACAACTCTTGGAATACAATTTTTATGGTGTATTGCAATGATGGTTATAAGCAAGCTTTTCTGGAAGATATCACTTCGCCAGATTACTGTGAACGGAGGCTGAGTCATGAAAAGAAAAGGTCTTAAATTCTATTTCAATATATACTGCAAAATTCTTGCTCAGGATTTAAAGAGCAAAATGAGTTACCGTGCAGATTTCATTATTTCCACAATAGGTATGATTTTTACCAATATTGCAGGATTTATAAGCTTCTGGATACTTTTCAGCAATTTCCCGTCAATAGACGGCTGGAGCTATTATGAAATACTTTTTTTATATGGTTTTTCCCTTATTTCTCTGACTCCTGTACAATGTTTATTTGATAATAACTGGAGCTTGAGAACATATGTATATTCAGGAGATTTTATAAAATACTGTTTCAGACCGATAAATCTGTTTTTCTATTTCCAGTCTGAAATATTTGATATAAAAGGACTCGGACAGCTTGCATTCGGTATCGGCACAATAGCATATTCATGGAACAAGCTCGGACTTGATTTCACTCCGCTTATACTTTTAAAGCTTATAATCTTCATGATTACATCATCTCTTATAATGATAGCTGTTCAGAATGCAGCGGCAGCAACCTGTTTCTGGATTCAGAATTCTTTTTATGTGCTTGATTTTGTTATGAGTTTCAAGGATTATTCAAAATATCCGATAACTATTTTCAGTCCGGTATTCCGTTTTATATTTACATTTATAATGCCGATTGCATTTATAGCATATTATCCGAGTATTGTAATACTCCGTCCTGATGAAGTTCCTCTGCTTTCATGGCTTTCACCGTTTATCGGTATACTGTTTTTCTTTTTAAGCTATAAATTCTGGATGTATGGTGCTTCAAAATACAGCGGAACAGGTTCATAAATTATAAAAAAACAGCTGTAAGCCTTAAACTTACAGCTGTTTTTCGTTTGTCTGTCAGCTTTCTGCAACCTGACGCAGAATTTCAAGAGCCTTTTCAGATGTCAGATTCTGATATTCTTCAGAATCAACATAGTTAAAACTGTTTGAAATGCCAAGCTGAATTTTTTCCTCAATGGTGAATGTTTCTTTATTAACAACAGCATTAAGAACTTTAAGAGCATCTTCCGCTGTTATTTTTCCGTCATTATTCGCATCATTTTCAAGAATTTCATCTGATTTGAAAACTTTATTATAACCTCCGCCGAGTTCCGTTGCAAAACCATTTTCATTAAAACCATTTCTTGTAATCATAAATACACGATATGTTTCTTCTACATCTAAAATATCACTGACTTCTTTATAACTTAAAGCATTTGTATAATAGTATCCTGTTACTTCATCACTTCGTGCATATCCTCCGAATTTTTCATCACTGTAATCCGCATGAAGTCGTCCGTCATATCCAATTTCTTTTTCATCAGTAAGTTCAATTGAAAATATAGTATAATATCCTTTTGGATTATCCACTCCAAGAGTGTTGAGTGTAACAACATTAGAAGTATCTTTTACTTTGAATATACAGCCATTAAAAAATATTGTTTCTGTATGACCAAAATATGTTGCAGGTTCAGCATTTACCTGATAATTTCCAGCACTGCATACAAGCATTGTCATACATATGATTGCTGAAAATATTTTATTTTTCATATTAACCACCTTTCAATTCGTTCAATTTATAATTATTATAAAAAAATTGTAATATTGGACTTGTTATTCTTGTACCCGTATTTCCGCCACCAGTATGAATTGCAACAACAGTATCCGATTCCACATTATTATAATTTATAGTAGTTAAAATAGCACATCCGCTTTGTCCACCAAGCGTATCACAATTATAATTTAATGTATTTTCAGCTATGCCTGTAACGTAGCCTTCACCAACATACATACCATAAGTTTTGTCTCTTTCAGCTTTGGTAGGCAAATCTCTTACACTATAGCCAACTGATTTTAATAACGGTCTTGAATTACCAGTTAAATTTGCTATACCATCTAAAACAGTGCCTAATTTAAACTGTCCAAATTGTTCCCAATCGATGCCTTGCGTATTAGCCAAAGTTACCAAAGCATAATCATAATTATCAGAAGTAAAGTACTTTTGGGGTACATGAACTGATTCTATCCACAAGTTACCATATTCAGTGCCATCTGCATTAAATAATCTAACTCTATATGGTGAATCATTACTTTTTCCACTTGAGCCATCACCTGTATATATATATAGTTTGTATTGCTTTTATTTAACTCTTTAACTTCACCTTTATATGCAACTACATGGGCTGCGGTAGCAATTACATTATCTCCGACAATAAAACCATCACCACTATTGCACCATTCTGTGCCGTCCCAATAATTAAACTGAACGCATCCGGAAACATATCTTGATAATGTTGAAGTTTCTCTATCATCAACACCATCAACAAAAGAACGTGTAGTTATATATTTTCCAGAATCACTTTGCGTTAATGTGTAATCCTTAGTTAAATGATTAGAACGAGTATATATCCAATAATCTCTTGATTTAGAACCATAAGCTTCTGTTTCAATCGACTGAGAATTAAAAGTGCAGATACTCAGCATTATGACTGCTGAAATAATCACTGTAAAAATGCTCTTAAAACTTATTTTTTTCATATAAAATCACTTCCAATCAAACATTACCGACAGCCATATTCAATATGTATTCATAATCAGCATAATCTATGATATAATCATTATTAGCATCAAGTGCATCAAGCTGACTATTATTAACTGCATACCAGTATCCTTTAAGATAATGATGTACAAGAATTGCATCATAACTTGTTACTGTACCATCACCGTTTACATCACCATTTGAATATACTGTAGTTGTAGCTTCGGTTGTCATAGCTGAAACAGCACAAGCTGAAATCAACGCAACTACTAAAGCAATTACTTTTTTCATATAGAACACCTCCTTAAATTTCATTCATTTTCTGTCACTGTTTATATACAGCAACTATAAAAATGCACATTTCAACCACCTCTTTTACATAATTTTTGAAATATTATTTACTTTATTTTTAGTATATCACATTTCCATATACAAGTCAATACTTTATAATTAAATTACATCACATTGCATAAAAAAGCTCTCTTTATGACATTAAGCCATTTTAAGAGAGCTTTTTATTAATCAGATTCAGTTAAGTTTATCAATCATTCCGGACACATATTCCAGTATAAGCAAAGCATCATATGATGTTATATTATCTGATGAATCCACATCAGCGTACTGCAAAAGAACATCATTCATATCTGCAAGTTCTGAAACATACTGCAATACCATCAAAGCATCATATGATGTCACCTCACCATCAAGATTAACATCTCCATAATAAAATTCAGGATATATGCCGAATGTACGTACATAATAATCATAACCATCAGGATAAAATGAAACATAAATTGATGTTGGTTCATTTATTTCAATAGGTTCGGAATAAGCGTCCCAGTTTTCTCCATCAAGAGAATAATATGCAGTTCTGCCATCTGTAGATTTAAGAGAAATCTGTTCACCCTTTTCTACATATTTCGCATATGTGGAATATTTTATATACCCTCGTCTTTCAGTGAAAATCTTACAGCATACAACTCCATATGGTGAATCTGTATTTCCGGGCTTCATTGTATCCGTCCAGTTTATGCCATCATTACTTATAAAACTTATATTTTCAAAGCGTTCATCTGATTCACTGCTTCCATATTCTTCAGGAGAAAATGTCATTGGAATTGTATATGGATTAAGCGGATTTGAAAGTTTTACAACCACGCTGAAATATGTTCCATAATCAGCATAGATATATTCATCAAAATCGACTGTATGATATCCCGCATATTTTTCAGTACCTTTTAATGTCAGTGCAGGTTCTGATGAAAGTACCGGACTTCCATTATAATCACCAACATATACATCTATCTGATAATCCGTCATATTATCAGTTGTATAAAATCCTGCACCACTGAGATATTCAACATCTTCTGCCGGAAACATAGTTGCAATATATCCGGTATTATTGTCTGAAACAGAATATGTATTTGACCAGCCGCCCAATTTACTGTCAACAGAATACATTACGCAGAATTTTTCAAAATAATCAAGAGTATATGATACTTCAAAACTCGTGCTTACATCTTCATATGAAATCCAGTAATATCCGTGATTTCCGGATTCCTTGCCCCAGCTGTTTTTTACAAGCCATGCACCATTGTTTTCAGGCTTTAAATATCCGAAATTATCTTTAGGATACTGGTCATCCCAGCCTACAATAGCTACTGAATGCATTGAATTTCCGACTTCTTCATCTCCTAACAGCCAGACACCAAAATCATCTGCAAAAAATGATGAAGTACCTTCATTAAGAAACTCATCATGTGCTGAAAAACTCAAAACAACTGAATTACCATTATAAACTGCATCTTTTACTTCATTTATAACATTTTCTCTGTCTGACGGGCTGACATTATTAAATGCCATACATATATCAGTAGGACGATATGAACTGTATCCATCATCATCACTTGTAAAAGTATAATTATCATAAGGATAAAAATTTTCATCATTTGTCCCTACCTGCCATCCGGCTATATTATTTATTATCATAGCCGATGAACCGCCAATTGAAAATAATCTGCTATAATCTGAAAGAAGCTCTTTATCAGAAAAATCAATTTCTTTTTTATATAAATGACTGCTGTCATCTGACATAGTACTATAATATAATGTATACCATTCTGAAATATCGATAAGAGGGTCTTTTTTTATAAGACTTGTTTCCATTGAAGCCACCGATGCAAATGCCCAGCAGCTGCCATAATCGCCCTGATTTCTTACCGGACTTACAAGACCATCTTCCCTCATATCATATCTCTGTGGAAGATTGTTTGATATTTCTATCGGAGCATTTAATAACTGGTCAACCGGTGACGGAATTATCTTATATTTCTGAGGACTCTGTTTATAATCAAGATAAGCTGCTGAAACGGGAGCTTTTCTGATATCAGATTCAGATAAATTTCCTGCCGCATACACTGAACCGCTTAAAAAAGACAGGCACAGAACTGATGATAAAAAGCAAAGTATTTTTTTCATAA
>DJFA01000056.1 GCA_002431975.1 Ruminococcus sp. UBA5884 | reverse complement strand
CAATATTCCTACGAGGGCTAACCGCTTACTTGCAGTGCCTTCTTTTATTTATATTATACATTCAGAATGAAAATATGTCAAGGTTTCTTAAAATAGTCTTTTTGCCTCTCCAGTTATAAGCACTTGTTTTTATTCGTTCATTAACCTCATCGGCTTTAAGATAATGATGAGCGGAATCAATAAAATCTGATATATATGTTTCCTCTGCATTTCTGTTCATAGGGCATACGGTCTGACAGCCATCACAGCCCCATGCAAGACCATTTTCAAGGATAAGTTCAGTTTCTTCACTGGAAAGTTCTCCTTTTTTCTGAGTAATTGCAGAAATACATTTATCCTCATTGACTTTTCCGTTTTCGAGGGCATTTCCACGGCATTTTTTCTGACACATTCCGCAGTGAAGGCATGATTTATTATAAACCGGTGCATCAATTTTCATATCCGTTACAAATTCTCCGAGAAATACATAAGAACCATATTTTTCAGTTATCAAAAGACCATTGTCGCCTAAAACGCCTATACCAGCCTTTACAGCGGCACTTACTTCCCGTATAGGTGAATTGTCTGAAAACGGTTCAAATATGAATCCTGTAAGTTCTGAAAGCTCCGCAGCGGCATTTTTCAGTATATTCATAACAGTTATATGATAATCCCTGACACAGGCATAATATGACAGATTTCTTGCGGATTTTTCTTTTATAAGATAAGGAAAGGCACAGACTATCACCGTTTGAGAATTTTCGGGAAGCCGTGCCTTAGCTCTGCATTCATTCAGCGGCAGGATATTTTCAAAGGAACAGAATCCATAGATTCTGATATCATGCCTGTTCATACAATCTTTTATGACTTTATGAAAGTCCGCATTCGTCATAATCTTTCCACTTTTCTATATAAGCCTTATGTTTTCTGGCTTTTGAAATGAAAAAACCTATAACGGAGATAATGACTGTAACAGCGAGTACAAGAGTTGTTATAGTACTTATTATCAGGGCTTTATTTTCTGAATTATCTTTCATATAAAGTTCTCCTTTCTCATCTGAACATGATAAAACACGAGGGCGGAAAAGTATTTTACCGCCCTGAGTTATCCTGCAAACTGAAAAAATTATTCCTGTTTTGATTCAATGTAATTTACGATATCGCCGATTGTCTTAATATTTTCAACGGCTTCGTCAGGGATTTCAATATCAAATACTTCTTCAATTGACATTACAAGGTCAACAGTATCGAGTGAATCAGCACCCAAATCCTCAGTAATGTTGGAATCCATTGTTACTTTCTCAGCATCAACATCGAGCTGATCGGCTACGATTTCTTTCAACTTATCAAATATCATTGTTAATAACCTCCAGATGTTTTCTTGAATTTTTTTATATATAATGACAGAAAAGTCTGTCAGTATACCATAAATTGAGTTATTCTGAGAACTCGCCTATTTTTCTAAATTTAGTATATCGTTCATTCAGTAAAACGTCAATACTTTTTTTAGATTTTTCTGTTGTTTTTTCCAACAAATATTCCTTGATATTTTCGGACATTCTGCACAAATCATTATGAGCACCGCCCACAGGTTCAGGAATTATAGCTTCAGCTACTTTGAGTTCAAGCATATCCTCAGCGGTTATATGCATAATTTCGCAGGCTTCCTTTTCCTTGCTTGCGTCCTTCCAGAGAATACTTGCAAAGCCTCTTGGAGAGATAACGGAATAGATGGCATTTTCAAGCATAGCCAGTTCATCGCATATTCCGAGAGCCAAAGCTCCGCCGCTTCCGCCCTCACCGAGAACTATTGATATTATCGGAGTTTCAAGGAGCATGAGTTCAGCAAGATTTTTAGCGATAGCTTCACCCTGACCTCTTTCCTCTGCTTCAATTCCGCAGAAAGCTCCGGGAGTATCTATAAAGAATATTACAGGTCTGTGGAATTTTTCAGCCTGTTTTGCGAGTCTTAAAGTTTTCCTGTATCCCTCAGGGTGCGGCATGGCGAAATTGGATTTTTTATTTTCAGTAATATTTCTTCCCTTTACCTCTGCAACAACAGTAACAGGCATATCTCCAAGGCGGGCAATTCCACCCATTACAGCACCGTCATCACCATAGTATCTGTCGCCGTGCATTTCATAGAATTCATCGAATACATTCGGGATATAGTCCCTTATTGTCGGACGGTTTTTATTTCTGATAAGTGCAAGGCGTTCCCATGCAGTAGGCTTCAATATCTTATTATCCATGTATTTCAGCCCCCTCATAATTTTCCTTTTTATATCCATGAAGTGCAAGGAGGTCAGAAAGAGTACTTCTCATAGTTTTTCTTTCAACTATCATATCAACAAATCCTTTATCCATAAGAAATTCAGCAAGCTGGAAATCATCAGGAAGATGCTGTTTTATAGTACCTTCTATTACACGTCTGCCTGCAAAGCCGATAAGAGCCTTTGGTTCAGCAATTATTATATCGCCAAGAGATGCAAATGAAGCGGTAACACCGCCGGTTGTCGGGTCTGTAAGAACAGTTATGAAAAGCTGATGAGCCTCACCGAGTCTTGCGACAGCACCTGAAGTTTTAGCCATCTGCATAAGTGAAACAATGCCCTCCTGCATTCTTGCACCGCCTGACGCAGTAAATGCTATAACAGGGAGTTTCCTTTTTGCAGCAGTTTCAAATGCACGGGTAAGTTTTTCGCCTACAACACTTCCCATTGAAGCCATCATATATCTTGAATCCATAACGGCAATAACGGTTCTTATGCCTCTTATAGTGGCTTCGCCTGTTACTACAGCATCATCAAGACCTGTTTTTTCACGCAGAGCCGCCTGTTTTTCGTCATATTCAGGGAAATTTATCGGATTTTTGCTTCTCATTCCGCTGTCAAATTCAACGAATGAATCCTTGTCAACCGTAAGAGAAAGTCTTTCCGCAGCGGTAAGTCTTCCATGATAGTTGCATTTCGGGCATACCTTGTTAAGGCCGATAAACTCCTCCTCTGGTATTGAGTTCTGACATCTCGGGCATTTATACATTACAGGTTCAGGCGTGGCAGCAATATCGCTTTTGCCGCTGTATGGGATATCATCATTGAATCTCTGCTTTACTATTTTGAACAAATCTTCGAGCATAACAACACTCCCCTCTTATATTCTGCCTTGTTTTATAAGTTCGTTAAGGAAGCCGTTATCATAGTCACCTTTTTCAAAATCGGGATTTTTAATAAGCTCCAGCTGGAAATCAATATTTGTATCAACTCCGTCAACGATAAATTCAGCCAGTGCCCATTTCATTTTCATTATAGCTTCCGCACGGGTCGGAGCGTATACTATAAGCTTGGCTATCATTGAATCGTAATAAGGCGGTATTGTATATCCCTGATAAACGGCACTGTCAACTCTTATTCCAGGCCCTCCGGGTATATGGAGAGCGTCAATTGTTCCCGGTGACGGTCTGAAATTAAGGTGCGGATTTTCCGCATTGATGCGGCATTCTATTGAATGGCCTGAAATTTTTATATCATTCTGGGAAAAATCAAGCTTTTCACCGGAAGCAACCTTTATCTGAGTTTTTACAAGGTCAATTCCCGTAACAAATTCAGTTATCGGATGTTCAACCTGAATCCTTGTATTCATCTCCATAAAATAGAAATTTTTATTTTCATCGACTAAAAATTCAATAGTTCCGGCATTGAAGTAGTTGCAGGCTTTTGCAGCTTTTACAGCGGCTTCGCCCATTTTTCTGCGGAGTTCCCCTGTCATGACAGGACTTGGAGTTTCCTCAAGAACCTTCTGATTTCTTCTCTGCATACTACAGTCACGTTCACCGAGATAAACAGTATTTCCAAATTCGTCAGCCATTATCTGTACTTCAATATGGCGTGGTCTTGAGATAAATTTTTCTATATAAACCGCATCATCGCCGAAAAAGTTTTTAGCCTCCTGTTGAGCTATGGTAAGTTCCTTTTCAAGTTCAGATTCTGAAACTACCATACGGATACCACGTCCGCCGCCGCCGGCTGAAGCCTTTACAAGCACCGGATAACCGATTTCAGCAGCAGCCTTCTTTGCCTCGTCAAGAGTCTTTACTGCTCCGTCAGAACCGGGAATTACAGGAACTCCTGAATTTTTCATGGTTTCCTTTGCACGAGCCTTATCGCCGAGCATTGCTATTGATTCCGGTGAAGGACCTATGAATTTTATATTGTTTTCACGGCATAATGCAGCAAATTCAGCATTTTCAGAAAGAAATCCGAATCCGGGATGAACTGCATCACAGCCTGTTATCATGCAGGCTGAAATTATTGCTTTCATATTGAGATAGCTTTCAGATACAGAGGCAGGGCCTATGCATACAGCTTCATCAGCTATCTGAGCGTGCAGAGCACTCCTGTCAGCAGTTGAATATACCGCAACACAGTGTATTCCGAGTTCACGGCAGGCACGGATTATTCTTACAGCAATTTCTCCCCTGTTTGCAATCAGTATTTTTTTAATCATATAAATTCACCTGATTATTTAAGGGCAAAGGAAATTTCAGCAGAAACAGCTTTTTTGCCATCTACAGTAGCAAGAGCCTTTCCTATTCCTATCGCACCTTTTATCTTTATCATTTCAACCTCAAGCTTTACAGTATCACCGGGGAGAACCTGTTTTCTGAATTTGGCATTGTTTACTCCGCCGAGGAAACCTATCTTGCCTTTATGTTCCTCAAGGCTGAGCATACAAACAGCTCCTGCCTGAGCGAGCATTTCAATTATAAGTACTCCCGGAGTAACCGGATACTGCGGGAAATGACCCTTGAACCAGTATTCATCTTCCTTTATATGCTTAAGAGCAGTTATTTTCTTTCCGGCTTCCATTTCAATGACTTCATCAATCAGAAGAAACGGGTCACGGTGAGGAATTATCTGCATTATCTGTTCTTTATCAAGAAGAATTTCTGACATATTATAACCCCTTATTCTATAATCATTATCGGCTGGTCATATTCAACAGCGTCGCCGTTTCTTACAAGTATTTCCTTTACAGTGCCGTCAAATTCGCTCTGAATCTCATTCATAAGCTTCATTGATTCAATAATCATTATAACGTCACCTTTTTTTACGGTACTTCCTACCTTTACAAACGGGTCTTTATCCGGTGCAGGAGCACTGTAATATGTTCCCACAACAGGAGATTTGACAACATTTCCGGAAGGCTTTTCCGGAACCGGTTCACACGGTTTTTCCGGAGCTGGTATTGCAGGCATCACATTTGTCATGCTCACCGGTGCGGGAGCAGGTGCAGGAGGCGGAGCAATACATTTTCTTCCTTCAATTATAAGTTCACAGTCCTTTGTTTTTACAGCTATCTTGCCGAGTTTCAGTTTTGAAACCATTTCAGCAAGGCTTTTTATTTCTTCAATAGTATATGCCATTTTAACGCCTCCGAATCATTCCGCATATTTTTTAAGGCACAATGTAGCATTATGACCTCCGAAACCGAGTGAGTTGGTAAGAGCAGCACGTACTTCCTGTTCAACATTGCCGTTTACGCAGTAATCAAGGTCACATTCCTCATCAGGAACTTTATATCCGGCAGTTCTGTGGATTATTCCGTCATGGACTGTAAGAGCTGTTACTATAGTTTCAACAGCACCGGCTGCACCGAGCAGATGACCTATCATTGATTTTGTTGAATTTATCTTTACTTTATGTGCATATTCGTCACCGAGAGCATTTTTAATTGCCTGAGTTTCATATTTGTCATTAAGACCTGTTGATGTGCCGTGAGCATTGATATAATCAATATCTTCAGCTTTAAGACCGGCTTCCTCAAATGCAAGACGCATACCCATTCCGGCAGCCTGTCCGTCCGGTGCAGGAGATGTCATATGATATGCATCACAGGTTGCACCATATCCGGCAATTTCAGCATAAATCCTTGCACCTCTTGCCTTTGCGTGTTCAAGTTCTTCAATGAGGAGCATACCGCTTCCCTCTCCGAGAACAAATCCGTTTCTCTCCTTGTCGAAAGGAATTGACGCTCTTTCAGGATTATCCGACCTTGTAAGAGCCTTCATATTATTGAATCCGCCAAGAGTGAATTTTGATATACAGCTTTCAGTTCCTCCGCAGAGGCATACATCAAGATAGCCGTCCTTTATTTTTCTGAAAGCTTCACCTATAGCGTGTGTAGATGATGCACAAGCTGTTACTGTAGCGAAATTATCACCCTTGAAGCCTGTTTTCATGGCAACTGTTCCGGCTGCCATATTTGATATATTCATCGGTATATAGAATACTGATATTTTACCAGGTCCTTTTTCAAGGAATTTTGAATGTTCAGTCTCAGTGAGTTCAAGACCTCCGATACCACAGCCTATTATTACTCCGGCTCTGTATGGATTGATATCCTTAAAGTCAGAACCGCTGTCTTTAAGTGCATCAATTGCGGCTTTGAGGGCAAACTGAGTAAATCTGTCCATTCTTCTGGCTTCTTTTTTTTCAGTATATTCTGAAATATCAAAATCCTTTACCTGACTTACGATTTTCACATCAAAATCGCTTATGTCAAATTTATTATCGGCAAATGAAAATCCGAGTTTGCCGGCTTTAAGATTATTCCAGAATTCATCGGTACTGTTTCCAAGAGAATTGACAGTTCCCATTCCTGTAATAACTACTCTTTTCATAGGTTTCTCCTTTATTGTTTTTAACACAAATTCGACAATGAAATTTTATGATTGAAAATAAAAAATTTTCTTCATAATCTGTAGGGGCGAACTGTGTTCACCCGTTGAATTTACCGAATTTTCGGGCGGGCGAACACAGTTCGCCCCTACAGAACGTTTTTTACATTGAAATTCCGCCGCTTACTTCTATTACCTGACCTGTCACATATGATGAATCAGCACCGGCAAGGAATGAAACGACTCCTGCGATATCCTCCGGAGTGCCATAGCGTTTCATGGCGATAACGTCAGTCATGGCTTTTTTCTGTTCATCTGTCAGAACATCTGTCATAGGAGTTTTTATAAATCCGGGAGCAATTGCATTAGCTCTTACATTTCTTGAAGCAAGTTCCTTTGCAATACTCTTTGTCATGCCGATAACGGCAGCTTTGGAAGCGGAATAGTTGAACTGTCCTGCCTGACCATAGAGTCCGACTACTGATGACATACTGATTATGCTTCCGGATTTCTGACGCATCATAACTGCTCCGACAAGTTTCATCATATTGAAAACGCTTTTCTGATTTACTTTTATTACTGCATCATAGTTTTCCTCTGACATTCTTGCAAGCAGACCGTCACGGGTAATTCCGGCATTGTTTACAAGAACATCTATTGAACCGAAACGTTCCTTAACAGCCTTTACCATTGTTTCACACTGGGAATATTCTGAAACATCAGCCTGAAAGCATTCAGCCTCAATGCCAAAGGCTCTGCATTTTTCAGCAACGTCCTGAGCATTTTTCATATCATTTTCGCTCGGAAAGCAGTTGACAGCTATATTGAAGCCGTCTTTTGCGAGTCTTTGTGCGATAGCCGCACCTATTCCCTGAGAAGCACCTGTTATCAATGCTGTTGCCATAAATAATCCTCCTGTATTTCTGTATTATATAAATTATGTTTTTGCAGGGGCGACCAGCGGCAAACTGCCGCCTGTAATCTGTAAAATATCCGCCCATTCTGGTTTACAGTATCCCCTCTGCAGGGGGTAATGCAGATAATTATTTTACAAAGTCTGTTCCTGAAAGGAGTTTTTCAGCCTGTGAGAACATATCCTCTATTATCTGACGGCATGGTCTTATTTCATTTACAATACCTGCAATAGCTCCGCAGAGGAATGAACCCTCATCAATATTTCCGTCAATAACGGCTTTTTTGAGTGAACCGAGAGTTTTAAGTTCAAATTCTTCCGGAGTACCGCCGTTTTTCTCATGATTTAAAAGTTCCTTTGCAAATTTTGTCTTGACTCCTCTGCACGGGTGACCTGTAAATCTGCCAGTAACTATGCTGTCAGTATCCTTTGCCTTGAGAACGAGATTTTTATAGTTTTCATGTATTTTGCATTCTTCAGATGCAAGGAATACAGTACCTGCCTGAACTCCCTCTGCACCGAGCATGAATGAAGCTGCAACACCTCTGCCGTCAGCTATTCCGCCTGCGGCAATTACAGGAATTGATACAGCGTCTGCTACCTGAGGAACGAGGCACATAGTAGTTATTTCACCGATATGACCGCCTGATTCAGTACCTTCTGCAACGACAGCATCAGCTCCGGAACGTTCCATACGCTTTGCTATTGCAACTGATGGTATAACAGGTATTACCTTTATGCCGTTTTCCTTCCATGCAGGAATATATTTTGAAGGATTTCCTGCACCGGTTGTAACAACAGGAACTTTTTCATCTATTACAAGCTGTGCGAGGTCTGCGGCATTGTCGCTCATAAGCATGATATTGACACCGAAAGGCTTGTCAGTAAGTTCCTTTGTTTTTCTTATCTGTTCACGGAGATAGTCTATAGGAGCTGAACCTCCTGCGATAAGGCCAAGACCGCCGGCATTTGAAACTGCTGAGGCAAGAGTGCTTTCAGCAATCCATGCCATACCGCCCTGAATTATAGGATATTTTATTCCTAAAAGCTCTGTAATTCTTGTATTCATCTAAAAAAATCTCCTTTCTTCAATTCAAAACAGAAAAATCAGTAATCGAATATTACTGCACCATATGTAAGGCCTGCACCGAAGCCTACAAGGCATATTCTGTCGCCATGCTTTATTTTTCCGGCTCTTACGGCTTCATCAAGTGCTATAGGGATTGATGCACTTGAAGTATTGGCATATTCGGCAATATTAACAATAAATTTATCCATAGAAACATTAAGTTTTTTAGCAGCTGTTTCTATAATTCTGATATTTGCCTGATGCGGTATGAAATAATCAATTTCATCAATCTCAATTCCTGCCTTTTCAGCGGCTTTTCTTACAGCAAAAGGCAGAATTGAAGTAGCAAATTTATAAACTTCCTTTCCGTCCTGTATTATATATGATTTTCCATTGTCAGGAAGTCCGTCATCAATTTTCAAATCCTGTTTTATCATTCTGTTCGGCTCATGGAACATATGTCTTGCAGCAAGATATTTTCCGCCTGTGCCGTCGGCACCATGGAATGATGTATAGAATGAATCGTCAGCTTCAGCAACACAAGCTCCTGCACCGTCACCGAAAAGTATGCAGGTAGTACGGTCATCATAGTCAACGATTTTTGAAAGGCGTTCGCTTGCGACTACAAGAACCTTTTTGATATCCTTGTCTGCAAGGTAGCGTTTTGCCATATCAATCGCATATATGAATCCGGAGCAGGCACAGTTTATATCAATCGCCATGCATTTTCCTGCACCGATTTCACGCTGAACCATGCAGGCACATGACGGAAGAAAGAAATCCTCTGTAGTGCTTGAAACAAGTATGAGGTCAAGCTCCTCAGCCTTTGTGCCTGAAGCTTCAAGAGCCTTTTCAGCTGCTTTTGCAGCCATATACCATGCAGGCTCGCCCTCTGAGATATGACGCTGTTTTATGCCTGTTCTGCTGGTTATCCATTCATCATTGGTATCCATAAATTCAGAAAGGTTCTGGTTGGTCAGTACCTGTCCGGGTGAATAATGGCCTGTACCTGAAATTTTTATTCCCTGCAAAAAGAATTCCTCCCATACAATTAATTTTTTTCTATTGTTTTATTTATCGTAATGTGTTATTATAATCATAAATGTATCTATACAATTGTAATCTATTTTTAAATTTTTTTCAATGTTAATGCACCCATTTAATGGGAATAAAATTTATTTCTGCTTTTTGCACAAAATTAATGGTACATTTATATACGAATTGCCAATGCATTTTATGAAAGGAAGATTTTTTTATGAAAAATATGTTTTTATTTTCCGGACAGGGTTCTCAGTATCCGATGATGGGAAAGGAACTTCTTCAAAGCAATCCCGAATTTTCCTATATTTATGATACAGCATCTGAAATACTCGGATTTGACCTTAAAAAAATATGCTTTGAATCAGATGAACAGACTCTTGCAAGAACCATATACTCACAGCCTGCAATCATGGCAACTTCACTGCTCTGTTTTGAAACTGCAAGGAAAAACGGCATTGAATTCTGCGGTGTGGGAGGTCATTCACTTGGCGAATACGCTGCAATGGCGGCTTCAGGAGTATGCACTCTTGAAAACGGCTTCAAGCTCATAAAAGCAAGGTCAGAGGCTATGGAAAAGGCTTCTCATGAAACTGACGGAACTATGGCTGCAATCCTTAAACTTACTCCTCAGGAGGTAGAGGGCGTATGCCTTGATGTTGACGGATATGTTGAACCTGTAAACTATAATTCACCTGTCCAGACAGTCATTGCCGGTGAAAGAAAAGCTGTTGAACAGGCTTGTGAAAAATTCAAAGAGCTTAAAGCAAGAGTAATGCCTCTTAAAGTTTCAGCTGCATTCCATTCAAAGCTTATGAAAAATGCTGCTGAAGAGTTCTTTAAAAATATTCAGGAAATTGAATTCAGTTTTCCGAAAGACGGAATACATTTCTATTCAAACTTTACCGGAGATGAATTTTTTGAATTTCAGTTCATGCATGAATACCTCAGAACTCATATATACTCTCCTGTAAGATTTACAAATGAAGTCAGAAATATGAGAATTGCTGAATTCAATACATTTGTTGAATTAGGCCCCGGAAAGGTTCTCTCAGGTCTTGTTAAAAAGATACTTCCTGATTCACATGTATATAATATAGAGGATAATGCAAGCCTTGAAAAATGCCTTGCAGGACTTAAAGAAAGAGGTGTGATGATATAATGGAAAAGTATACCCTTATAGGTCACCCTCTCGGACATTCAATGTCACCTTTTATTCATAATCAGCTTTTTGAAATGGCTGGAAGAAATGCGGAATATACTCTTTCAGATATTGCTCCTGAAAATCTTGAATCCGAAATTGATGATATAAAGAGTCTTGACGGCTTCAATATAACTATACCTCATAAAATCGCTGTAATGAAATTCCTTGATGAACTTGATGAAACTGCCATGAGATACGGAGCTGTAAACTGCGTTTCAAAAAGAAACGGAAAACTTACCGGATATAATACTGACTGTTTAGGATTTGTGCGTTCAGCGGAAAAACTCGCTCTTGACGGAAATGTGCTGCTTCTCGGCTGCGGCGGAGTTGGAAGAATGATAGCTGTTGAACTTGCTCTTAAAGGAGCTTCAATTACTATGGCTGTAATCCCTGAAGCTGTGAATGATGCCGAAAAACTTATATCAGAAATACATTCAATAAATCCTGATACAGATATAAGATATATCATGATGAATGAGATAAGCGGCAGCTATGACCTTCTTGTAAATGCAACTCCTGTCGGAATGTATCCGAAATGCGATGTATGCCCTGTTTCAGATGATATCATATCAGACTGCGGAGCTGTTTTTGATGTTATATACAATCCTGTGAAAACTCTCCTTGTAAAAAAAGCTGAAGCTATGGGAAAGAAAACTGTCGGCGGAATGGCTATGCTTGTACTTCAGGCTGTAAAGGCTCATGAAATATGGAACAGCGATTTCTATACAGATGAACAGATAAATGCTGTTATAAAAAATGCTGAAATGAAAGTTGAGGCTGATTTCAGATGACTGTGTTCCTCTGCGGATTTATGGGCTGCGGCAAAACTACTGTTGGCAGAATCCTTGCTTCAAGGCTTGGAACTGAATATATTGATACTGATGAATATATCATTTCAGAAACAGGTATGACTATACCTGAAATATTTCAGAAAATGGGAGAACCGTATTTCAGAAAAACTGAATCAGAAGCTATAAGGAAACTTTGCGGAAAAAATGCTGTCATAGCCTGCGGAGGCGGTGCTATGATAAACAAAAATAATGCTGAAACTGCCGCTGAACATGGCGTTACTGTATTCCTTGATGTTCCGTTCAGCGTCTGCTGGTCAAGAATAAAGGACGATGAAAACAGACCTATTGTTAAAAATAATTCACGTCAGCAGCTTGAAACTATATACAATCAGAGATACAGTATATACAGGGAAAATTCTGTTCTCTGCGTAAATGCTGATACATCTCCTGAAAATGCTGCTGAAATCATTGAAAATGCAGTACGCTCATACTATAAAAAAGGAGTTTTGCTCTCAGATGAAAATATATAATGCAAAAATTTATACAATGGATATCGGTATAATAGAAAACGGCTGGATTGAAATAAATAACGGGAAAATATGTTCCGTAAACAGCGGCACTCCAGACAGCATATGCTCCGGTGACATCAATGCAGAAGGTAAAAAAATGCTCCCCGGATTCATTGATGCTCATACTCATCTCGGAATAATCGAAAACGGCATAGGCTTTGAAGGCGACGACTGCAATGAACAGACTGACCCTTTTACTCCCCATCTGCGTGCAATTGACGGTATAAATCCATTCGATTTCTGTTTTGAAGAGGCTGTGAAGCGTGGCATAACATCTGTTCTTATCTGTCCGGGAAGTGCAAACCCATGCGGCGGAAGTATAGTTGCTTCAAAAACTTATGGCAGACGTATTGATGATATGCTTATAAAAAATGCAGGAATAAAATTTGCTCTCGGCGAAAATCCAAAAACTGTATACAATGACCGTGATGAAACTCCTGTGACAAGAATGGGAGTTGCTGCTATAATCCGTGAAGGACTGCATAAAGCACGCAGATATTATGAGGACTGCCTTAAATATCAGAATGACAGCGAAAATTATGATTTGCCTGAATATGATATCAGATGCGAATCTCTTATTCCTATTCTTAAACGTGAGGAAAAAGCATACTTCCACTGCCACCGTGCTGACGATATCTGTACGGCAATCAGAATTTCAAGGGAATTTAATCTTGATACGGTAATAGTCCATGCAACTGAAGGTCATCTCATTGCTGATATTCTTGCAGAGGAAAATATTCCGGTAATTGCAGGACCTTTGCTCTGCGACAGATGCAAGCCTGAAATGAAAAATCTTAAACCTGAAAATGCAGCCGTTCTTTTTAAAAACGATGTTCAGACTGCAATATGCACAGACCATCCGGTAATACCTATTCAGTATCTCCCTGTATCGGCTTCACTTGCCGTAAAGGGTGGAATGAACAGCTATGCGGCTCTTGAAGCAATAACAATAGTACCTGCACGGATTGCCGGAATTGATGACAGAACAGGAAGTATAACCGCCGGAAAAGATGCTGATATACAGCTTTACAGCTCCGAACCTCTTGATATAATGTCAGAACCGGAACTTGTTATGATAAACGGACGGCAGGTTGTTTAATGCAAATTCGGTATCTGTTTTCTGTATGGTAAATTATTGGTTAACTGATAAAATTATTGATAAACCAACGGGCGATAGGTGGTCGCCCCTACAAAAATA
>DJFA01000057.1:41763-55304 GCA_002431975.1 Ruminococcus sp. UBA5884 | reverse complement strand
TAAAAAACTTTGCATTTGCATTATGGTTTAACTACAATTCAGGCGGGCGAACACAGTTCGCCCCTACAAAATCATAAGGAAAACCCATATTTTCAATCATAAAATTTTGATATCGAATTGGCGTTAATTATTTATTTTTCTTGTATTTAGCAAACTCATTTTCCGGAAACATATGAAAATCTTTGAATATAAGAATAAACAGGACTATAAATGCAGGGATTGCCCAGTATGCCGATAAAAAATACGATAAAACTGCACCAGTTACCATAACTAATGACCAGATTATAAAGTTATTTCTGTAATCTTTCACTATTCTTTTTATATCATATTCAGCTTTTTCCTTTTCCGAAAAGAAATTGAATCCATTTATGAGATTTGCGGATTTTTCTCCTCCAAAATGAAATATCAATGCAAATATCGCAAAAATTACTGCCGCTGTAAAACAGCTTGAAGAACCTATGTTAAAAAAAAACTGCATAAAAGCCACTCCTTATATATCCAGTATTTCGCAGATGATATCATCAGTTTCATTAAAATGTTCTTCATTTTCAGATGAATATATTACCAGAAAACTATCATCATTATATATAAGAGCGATTACTGTATCAGGATAAGGCTGAAAAAATTTATACAATTCTGAATCTGCATTTGCTGACGGAAATTTCTTTTCAATTTCTTCTGCCTGTTTTTTATCGGCTTCATAAAATTCCTCGTTGAAATATTCAAATGAAAATGCTGCATGGAAGTAGGCGTGAGAGATTAAAAACTGTGAAACGGAATCCGCCGATTTATGCCATGTTTCTTCATCATATGATTCATAGACCGGCGGATTTTCCTTGTTCAAATCAGATTTTTTTACAGCCCAGTCACAGGCACACTGGTTTTCCGTATAAAAAACGCAGTATTCAGAACAGTTCCAATTCTTTAATAAATTGTGTCCATACCGTCCGTCAGGTGTAAGCAGAAAATCCTGTGCGGAATTCATATCCTTACAGCCGCCGCAGAGTCTGTAATAATCTTCAAGAGCTTTTGGAATTGCTCCGAAATAATTATTTATTTCCGTAATCTGTTCTTCAGGCAATGGTTCTGGCTCGCTTATATGAAACAATTCACGGATTTTTGTATAATCGTATTTCATTTTAAATCTCCTTTTATATATTAAAATAATTTTATCATTTCTGCATATAAAAATCAATATTTTACAGAATAATTTCAGTTTTTTTTAAAACAATATTATTATAAAACTGATTGAAAAGGAGAATTTATTTATGTCTGTTTCAAGTGATACTGTAAATCTGCTTCGTGAATGCAATGCAGGTATAAAAATGGGTGTAAGTTCAATAGATGAGGTTCTTGACAGCGTTAAAGATGATAAAATGAAAAATATTCTTATTGATTCAAAGGAAAAACATTCTCAGCTTGGCGATGATACCGCAGAAATGCTTGACAAATACCATGAATCCGGAAAAGAACCTAATCCTGTAGCTAAGGCTATGTCGTGGATTAAAACAAATTTCAAGATTTCAAATGACAATTCAAGCAATACAGTTGCCGACCTTATCGTTGACGGCTGCAATATGGGAGTTAAATCCATTTATAAATATCTCAATCAGTATTCCGGAGCAGAGGAAAAGGCTAAAGATATTGCAAAAAAGCTTATAAATATTGAGGAAAAACTTGTTACTGATTTAAGAGGTTATCTTTAATATAATTCGTATGTTGAAAAAACAGCCTGACAAAAAATCAGGCTGTCTTTTTTAATCCGATAAATCCATTATCCATGATGAAATAAGAATTATTATAATCATTAAAGGGGCTGTATATCTCAATATAAATCTTAAAGATTTAAAAATTTTAACCTTGTATTTTCCGCCTGATGACAGTTCATTCTTAAAAGCTACCCTGTCCCATATATATCCTGCAAGAATACATATAAGCAGACCTCCGAGCGGCATAAGAATTTTATCAGATAAAAATGAGAAAAATTCAAAGAATGTCATGCCGAGAATTTTTATATTGCTAAGCTTTCCGAATGACATTGAGCTTAAAATTCCTGTGAATGAGGTTGCAATGAATATCATTATTACAGCGGTAAGCCTTTTGAAATGCCTGTTTTCAGACAGATACGCAGTTATTACTTCAAATAATGAAATTGCTGAAGTTACAGCTGCAAAAAATACAAGCAGAAAGAATATTACTGCAAATATTCTGCCGAACTTTATCTCATTGAATACGCTTGGAAGAACCTGAAATATCATTCCTGCCCCTGATTCGGGAGGTATATTGAATGCAAATACCGCAGGAAGAACAGCAAATCCGGCGGTTATTGCTATTACTGCATCAAAAATCGGTATATACAGTGAATTTTTTACAAGATTTACATCATCATCAAGATAGCTGCCATATGTTATAAGAGTACCCATTCCAAGACTTAAACTGAAAAATACCTGTCCCATTGCATTTATGAATATGCTTATCCAGTTTTTCTGTGAAAAATCAGGTATCAGAAAAAATTTCACTCCTTCAATTGAGTTTGGAAGCGAAAGCGATTTAACAGCAATTATTATTATGAAAAGAAAAAGAAGCGGCAGAAAAATCTTGCTTATTTTTTCTATACCGTTTGAAACTCCGGCATTTACTATCAAAGCACATATTCCTGTAAAAACTACAAGCCATATTATTGGTTCTGCGGTTGATGAAGTGAAATCTGAAAAATACTGCTGAGGATTTTCAATTGTTCCGAAAAGATATGATGTCATATATTTTAAAACCCAGCCGCCTATTACCATATAATATGAAAGAATTACAAAAGCTCCTGCAACTCCGAAGCCTCCTGCGATTCCCCATTTCGGACTGATTTTTTTACAGGCATCAATTGAATTGCTTTTGGTGTGTCTGCCTATTGACATTTCAGTAAGGAGAAGCGGTGCTCCAAGAGTAAACATCAGTATAAGATACATTATAATGAATACAGCTCCGCCGCTGATTCCGGTAAGATACGGAAATTTCCAGAGGTTGCCGAGTCCTATTGCTGAACCGGCGGCAGCCATAAGAAATCCGAATTCTGAAGACCATTTTTCTCTTTTGCTCATATTAAAAAAATCTCCTGTGTTTTTATTTATTATATGATTTTCTTTTATTTTTATTATCTGATGAACAATTCCGCATTATAATATTGTATATTATGCTGTGAAAATATTCGGAAATAATATTTTTATTATTGACAATGAGTTTTTATTGATATATAATTATAAAAGATGAGCATAAGGATTTTATTCTCATGCTGATTTTTCCGGTTTTTTTAATGTTTTCGGATTATTCGGATTTGTTTCTGTGTAATTGGACTGACATTCAGGTTATTTTTGTTTGTATTATAACAGTATTCGTCTGATTGCATGAAAAAAGCAATCAGATTTTTTATTTTTCAGGAGAGAATTTATGGAAAAAAGAATTGCCGTAATAGGAATTATTATTGAGGATTTGAATGTTTCAGAAAAGGTAAATGATATTCTTCATGAATACAGCAGCATTATAATAGGACGCATGGGAGTTCCCTATAAGGAAAAAAATATCTCAGTTATCTCAGTTATAGCTGATGCTCCGGCTGATGTTATAAGTGCAGTTACCGGAAAACTCGGAAAAATCAATGGAGTTTATGTCAAATCTGCAATTTCAAAAAAATGAAAGAAGGAAATTTATTCTATGTTTAACAGTAAATCAGAAAAAGCAGTGGAATTTATATGCGATGAGGAAATAAGAAAAACTCTCGAATATGGCAATGAAAACAGAAACAACGTCTGTCTTGTGGACGAAATACTTGCAAAAGCTGAAACTCTTAAAGGCCTTGACTACAGAGAAGTTTCAGTTCTGCTTCATGCCTGCGAAAACAAGGAAAATAAAGCTTTAAGACAGAAAATTTTTGCTCTTGCAAGAAAAATCAAGGAGCAGATATACGGCAAGAGAATAGTTATGTTTGCTCCTCTCTATGTTTCAAACTACTGTATAAACGGCTGTAAATACTGCGGCTATCATACAGGTTCATGCATAAAACGCAAAAAACTTACTCAGGAGGAAATTGCTGAAGAATGCCGTGCAATTGAAGCTATGGGTCATAAGAGAATAGCTATGGAAGCCGGTGAAGACCCTGTAAACTGCGATATAAACTATATCCTTGAATGTATGAAAACTGCATATGCCACCAAAAACGGCAACGGAGAAATAAGAAGAATTAATGTAAATATTGCTGCTACTACCGTTGAGGAATACAGAATGCTCAAACAAGCCGGGATAGGTACATATATACTGTTTCAGGAAACATACCATAAAGAAACTTATGAAAAGCTTCATCCGTCAGGCCCTAAGAGCGATTATGAATATCATACAACGGCCCATGACAGAGCTATGCAGGGCGGTATTGATGATGTCGGAATAGGCGTTCTCTATGGTCTTTATGAATATAAGTATGAAGTTATAGGAACTATGCTTGAAGTGCGTCATCTTGAACAGACATTCGGAATAGGCCCTCATACAATTTCAATTCCGAGAGTAAGATGGGCTGAAGATGTTGACCTGAATATGTTCCCGTATATCGTTACTGACGAACAGTTCAAGACTATAATTGCAGTATTAAGGCTTGCTGTTCCTTATACAGGAATGATTATCTCAACAAGAGAAGAACCGAATTTCAGAGATGAAGTAATATCACTCGGAATCTCACAGACAAGCGGCGGTTCATGTACAGGTGTAGGCGGTTATGCTCAGCGTCTTAAAAGCGGCTCATGCGACAGCCATAATGATGACCAGAGTACTGCTCAGTTTAAAGTATCAGATGAAAGAAGTGAAGCAGAAGTTACTAAAACTTTGCTTAAAAACGGCTATATACCGAGTTTCTGTACTGCCTGTTACAGAGAAGGCAGAACAGGTGACAGATTTATGCAGCTTGCCAAAACAGGAAATATATCAAACTGCTGTCTGCCTAATGCAATGCTTACTCTTACTGAATATGCTCTTGATTACGGCGATGATGAATTTAAAAAGCTTACATTTGATGTTATCGCAAAGGAAAGAGAAAACATTAAAAATGATAAGATAAAAACAAAATTTGATGAATATCTTGAACTTATAAAAGCTGGTCAGAGAGATTTCAGATTTTAATTGATTGAGGTAGTTAATATGATTTCAGAAATAAATCAGACTCCTAAAGCTTTAAGAATACATATTGGTGTATTCGGTTCAGCAAATGCAGGAAAATCAACTCTTATAAATGCTGTTACAGGACATGATACAGCTCTTACTTCACCAGTTGCAGGAACTACTACCGACCCTGTTTTCAAGCCTATGGAACTGCTTCCTTTAGGTCCTGTTGTATTTATCGATACAGCAGGACTTGATGACAGGACAGAACTCGGAAAACTGCGTGTTCAGAAATCATTTGAACAGCTCAAATCCTGCGATGCGGCAATTTTCGTTATATCATCAGAACAAAAGGACATTGATTCTCAGCTTGATTTCATAAAAAAAATAAAGGCTCAGAATATACCGCTTATTGTAGTTGTCAATGAAATAAACGGTCAGGACGGTTCACATATAAAAATTGAAAATGAAAAAAATATCTGTGTAAATCTCCATGGCGATAAATCAGGTATCAGCAAAATAAAAGATGCAGTTACAGATATGTTAAAAGACAGAATTGAAGACCCCGTTATTACAGGAAATCTTGTTCAGGCAGGTGATTTGGTTCTGCTTACAGCTCCACAGGATATACAGGCTCCAAAGGGAAGGCTTATACTTCCTGAAGTTCAGGTTACAAGAGACCTTCTGGACAATGGTTGTATGGTAATGACGGTTACATCTCAGAATATTAAAAAATCATTGGACAGTTTAAGCGTAAAACCGGCTCTTGTTGTGACTGATTCACAGATTTTCAGGGAAGTAAATGAAATAATACCTAAAAATATACCGCTTACTTCATTTTCATTGCTTATGGCAAAAACTAAAGCTGATATTGAAATGCTTGTAAAAGGTGCATCAGCTATTGACAGACTTAATGACGGCGACAGAGTGGCAATTATTGAAAGCTGTTCACATCATGCAATGGACGGCGATATTGCAAGAGTTAAAATTCCTGCACTGCTCAGAAAATATACAGGAAAAAATCTTGTTGTAGATAACCTTTCAGGTCAGAATATTACAGAGGATATTTCAAAGTATAAACTTGCAATTCACTGCGGAGGCTGTATGGTAAACAGAAAATCAATGATTGCAAAACAAATGAAATTTGAAGAAAACGGCGTTCCTATGACTAATTTCGGAGTAGCAATTGCCTATATGAATGGTATGCTTGACAGAGTTTGTTATTAATCTTTATAAAATTTTTTCTGTAGGGGCGAACTGTGTTCGCCCCTACAAATGATAAATATAGAATTTGCATTAATAATAAATAATTATTCTGAAAAAATAAAATATTTATTCCATGTTTTCATTAATATTCTATAAATATAACTTAAAAGTCTTTTATTGATTATGAATTTATGATATAATAATCTGTGAAATTATGTTTAGTGAAATGGAGTTATATATAAATGCTTAGTTACAATGAATTAAAACAGTCAGCATTGAAAAAATATTTTGAAAAACTGAATGACTGCCAGAGAGAAGCTGTTTTTTCAGTAAACGGCTCTGTGCTGGTGCTTGCAGGTGCAGGAAGCGGTAAAACTACTGTCATTATCAACCGTATTGCCAATATGGTTCTTTTCGGAAATGCTTACTTTGATAATTCAGAACATGAATGCAGTGCAGATGACCTTGCATTCCTTGAAGATTTTGCAGCCGGCAATTCAGATGATGTTGAAAGACTTAAAAATATTGTCGCTGTATCTCCGGTAAAACCATGGAATATACTTGCTGTTACATTTACAAATAAAGCTGCCTCAGAACTTAAATCAAGACTTCAAACTATGCTCGGAAAAGATAATGCTTCATATGTTCATGCTTCAACATTTCATTCTGCGTGTGTAAGAATATTAAGACGTGAAATAGAAAATATCGGATACCTCAGCAGCTTTACCATATATGATTCAGATGATTCATTAAGAGTTATAAAATCATGTCTTTCAGACCTCGGCATAGATGAAAAAATGTTCCCTCCGAAAGCTGTTCTTAATGAAATAAGCTGTGCAAAGGAAAAGGTCAAGAGTCCTGCAATATATGCCCGTGAAACAGAAAATGATTTCAGAAAAAATACTATTTCAAAAATATACAGAGAATATCAGAACAGACTTGAAGCCGCAAATGCTCTTGATTTTGATGATATTATCTCTCTTACCGTTGAACTTTTTGAGGATTTCCCTGATATACTTGAAAAATATCAGGAGCATTTTAAGTATATAATGGTTGATGAATATCAGGATACAAATAATGCTCAGTTCAGACTCATTCAGATGCTTGCAGGAAAATACAATAATATATGCGTTGTGGGCGATGATGACCAGAGTATCTATAAATTCAGAGGTGCTGATGTGAAAAATATCCTCGGATTTGAACAGCAGTTTGAAAATACAAAGGTAATAAAGCTTGAACAGAATTACCGTTCAACCCGGAATATACTTGATGCCGCAAATTCAGTAATCAGAAATAATTCTGCAAGAACTGATAAATCATTATGGACTGATTCAGATAAAGGAGAAAAAATTACTGTATATAATGCATCGGATGAACAGGACGAAGCTTCATTTATTGCAAACAATATACTCCTTTCACTGAGAAACGGCTGTAAATTCAGCGATAATGCAATACTTTACCGTATGAATGCACAGTCAAACATTATTGAACGCACACTCACTGCAAACGGTATACCATACAGCGTTTTCGGCGGACTCCGTTTCTATGACAGAAAAGAAATAAAGGATATTATTGCTTATCTCAGCGTTATCAATAATGAAAATGATATTTTAAGACTTAAAAGAATTATCAATGAACCTAAAAGAGGTATAGGCGATGTTACTGTTGCAGCAATTGAAAACCTTGCCGGCAAACATAAGAAATCACCTCTTGAAATTATGAGAAATGCCGCTGATTACAGCGATATTTCCAAAAAAACAATAGCTCTTACAAGTATTGCAAGATTTTTTGATATGATGGCTGAAAAAGCAGATAAAATTCCTCTCAGTGAACTGCTTGACCTTGTTGTTGAAAAATCCGGATACGGCGAATATATCAGAAATATGGGCGAAGAAGGTGCTAACCGCCTTGACAATATAAAAGAACTTAAATCAAGTATTATCGAATACTGCGAGGCAAACGGAGAAAATGCATCTCTTTCCGGATTCCTTGAGGAAATAGCTCTTTATACTGATATGGACAGGGCAGATGAAAACTCTGACAGAGTTTTTATGATGACTATGCATTCCGCAAAAGGTCTTGAATTTACAAATGTATTCATTGCAGGCATGGAGGACGGCATATTCCCGAGTTCAAGAAGCTTTGAAAATGATGATGACATTGAAGAAGAACGCCGCCTTGCATATGTCGCTGTAACAAGAGCAAGAAAAAAACTCTTTATCACTCATACTTCACAGAGAATGATTTTCGGTACTACTTCAAGAAATGTAAAATCAAGATTTCTCAGGGAAATCAGTCCGGAACTCATCGACAGCAATGGTCTTTCAAGAGTTATCAGAAAAGCATCTGCTGCTGTACCGCAGAAAACAGTTGCTTCAATACCGCTTCAGAAACAGCTTTCAAAGCCTGTTTCGGCACAGAAGCCTGCCGCAAAGCTTAACCTTAAAATCGGTGACAGAATAAAACATACAATATTTGGTGAGGGAGATATTATTGCACTTACAAGAATGGCAGATGATATGCTCCTTGAAGTCAATTTCAGCAGAGCCGGAAATAAAAAACTTATGGCGAACTGCGGAAAAATATCTAAAATCATATAGTCTGAAATTTCAGATAAAACAAATTTACATTAAATTAACGCCAATTCTATAGCAAAATTTTATGATTAAAAACAAGGAATTTTCTGTAGGGGCGACCATTGGTCGCCCGTTGTATGGTTTATTGTAAACTGAGCGGGCGAACACAGTTCGCCCCTACAAATAATAACCATCAAATTTGCATTAAATTAATATATGAAAGGATTTGAAATCTATGAAAACTATTGCAGTTATAGGTGCTATGCCGTCAGAACTTGCTGATATCAGAGAGTATTTCAAAAATCAGAATACTGAAATTATAAACCACTGCGGTTATGATTTTAATATCAATACTGCCGGTGACAATAAAGTAATCAATGTAAACTGCGGCGTTTCAAAAGTAAATGCTGCTGTATGCACTCAGATTTTAATTGATGTGTTCAAGGCAGATATCATTATAAATACAGGTATTGCAGGCGGCATGAATGATGATGTAAAGGTATGCGATATAGTTATATCGGATTGCACTTGTCCGCATGATGTAAATCCTGAATTTCTTGAAAAATATTTTCCGCACTGCTCATGCTTTGAAGCTGACCCCGGACTTATAGAATATGCTGTTCAGTCATGCGGCGATATGGGATATAAATATCATATCGGAAAAATTGTTTCAGGTGAAGCTTTTATTTCTGACAATGCAGTTAAAAATGATATAAAATCAAGATTTAAACCATATGCCGTTGATATGGAAAGTGCGGCAATAGGTCATTGTGCATATATAAATAAAATTCCGTATATCAGTATAAGATGTATTTCAGATAATGCAGATGATGAGGGAGCTATGTCATTTGAAGAATTTGAAAAAATTGCTGCAAAAAGAGTTGCTGATATAGTTATTTCAGTTGTCCATAAAATCAGATAAAACCTATCCATAAAAAGAAAATGCCGGTTATTGTCAGATAACCGGCGTTTTTTATTTTCTAAGATTTCTGATATATCTGAAAGTTTCATCTTCGCCCTTTTCAGCAAGCATTTTAAGCAGTGATTCTATCAAATCAGAAGTTTCAGGGTGAATGACACGGTTTTTTTTAGCTTTCATAAAATATTCAAGCGGACATTTGTCATTATACTTATCCTTCATATATATCTTGCTTGCAGCCATACGGTCGCAGAACATTTCTATAACATATTTAAGTGGCATTTTTACAGGTTCAATTCTTTTGGTTTTTGTATTGTAATCCGTCCAGTATTCAAAATGATGTTTGTTTCTGCCTTTATGGTGCATCCATGCAAGAGAATAACCGTATGCTTCACGTTCTCCCTCATTGGGGCTTCTGTTTCCCTGATAGAATTTTGCACCTGTCCAGAATTCAGACGGACTGTATTTTGAAAGGTCATGCTGAAGTCCCTGAATAAAAATTCCGGCTTTGAAGCAGTGCTGTATTACTTTATGGCGATGTTTTGTAATTGTGCGGAAATGACCGCAGATATTTTTTAATTTTATCATAATTTCACCTGCCTATTTTTTTATCAATGAATTTCGGCTGAAATTTTGAATAGAGTATTTTCTGTTCACTGTAAAGACCTTCATATCCCGATGTCATATATGATACGGCACAGGCAACTGCAAAGTATATAATTCCCTCAGAGCCGAAAAGTTCTATTGACAAAAACATTGAAGTTATCGGACAGTTGGTTACTCCGCAGAAAAGAGATACAAGACCTATTCCGGCACATAATGAACAGGGAAGCCCTGTTATTCCGCTTAATGCACTTCCAAATGCTGCACCTGTGAAAAATACCGGAACTATTTCTCCTCCCTTGAATCCGGCACTGAGAGTAAGAGCTGTAAATATAATTTTAAGTATAAAGACTTCATATCCAGCCTGATTTTCAAATACTCTTGAAATTACTTTCATTCCTGTACCGTTATAATCCGTTGTACCGGTTATAAATGTAAGCAGTGCAACCGCAAAACCTGCAATAATTATTTTAAGATATTTGTTTTTTATAAAATGCTTGTATAACAATCCTGTATCTTTCATTATAATACAGAAAATATAGCTTAAAGCACCGCATAAAAGAGCGATGACAGCAGTTTTTAATATGCTGATTACAGTAATATCAGGTATCTCAATCAGCCATGAAACGGCTTTTATGCCGAACTGTGAGGATATTCCGAATGCAGTTACAGCCGATACTATACATGGGACTATTGCCGAATAGTGAAGTATGCCTATGCTTATTACCTCCATTGCAAAGAATGAGGCAGCGGCAGGAGTCCCGAAAAGTGAAGAAAATCCGGCACTCATTCCGCACATGGTTATTATACGCAGGTCATATTCATCAAGATTTATTATTTTCCCGAATTGATAGGCAATGCTTCCGCCTATCTGCAATGCTGCACCTTCTCGTCCGGAAGAACCTCCGAAAAGATGAGTTACTGTTGACCCGACAAATATGCATATCATATTTCTTAGTGACATACCGCTGTTCTGACGTACAGTCATAAGAACCATATTAGTTCCCTTGTCATGTTCAAGTTTCATGATTTTATAAAACCAGACTATAAATATTCCTCCAAAAGGCAGAAACCATATTATAAACGGATATTTTTCACGGATTTCAGTTGCTTTTTCAATGCTTATATGGAATGCAGTTCCGGTAAATCCTACAATTACTCCGATAATCAGTGAAATAATCACCCATTTAAAGAGATTTATAAAGGTTTTTGAATATGTAACTTCTATTCTTCGGCGTTCATACTGTAAATTTCTTTTCAGGTCAGTCAAATCAAATCTTCTCCAGTTCATTTTATATAATTCAGATTTTTGTATCAATATAATTTTATCATAATAAAATCTTTAAGTCAATGACGGGAATTTTTTAGAAATTTGCATATTTCAGTGCAAATTTCAAGCCGTATTCATGTTCTTATGAGGGGTAAATTTTTTTTTGGAGGTTTTTTTATGAAATTATTAAAGGCACACGGGAAATTTATTGACAGTACTGAAATAAGAAATATTCTCGTTCAGGGAGAAAAAAATGCTGATAAGATATGTTTTGAAACAGACAGATTTTATAATGATACTGATATTTCAGAGCTGCTTTTCATTATAAAAGGCATTAATTCAAAAAATCAGCTTGCAGAACAGACTCTTTCAAAAACTGTATCAGATGATAAAATTATTCTTGAATGGAATGTAACTTCACAGTTTACCGCTTCTGACGGCAATCTCAGCCTTGAGATAAGAGGAGTTACCAATTCAGAAACTGACAGCAATGAAAATGTTGTTATCAAGTATATTATTCCGTCAGTAACTGTAAAGGCTTCATCTTCTGAAAATCTTCCTGAACCTGATGTTATAACAGATACTCTCAACAGTATTCATGCGGCAAAAGATGAAATTCAGCAGATATATGATTCAGCAAGTGAACTTGTTGTTAAAAGCCCGTATATAAAAAATGGTGTATGGTGGATATATGATTCTGAACAGAGCAAATATATAAATACAGGCATATCAGCATATAATGAATCACAAATAGTAAATACAGACGTTTCACAAATATCATCAGTTGCACCTGTTCTTAAAAGCAATACTGAATTCAGATATATAAACGGTGCTGTCAGCAGTATAACGATTTCAGCAGGTACTGACATAAGCAATGACGATTTTATATCATCTGTTGTATTCAAAATAAGCGGAACAACCGGTCTTACAGTTTCATTTGATTTCACCTATATAAATGATGAAATTTCTCTGACTGACGGAAAACAATACTGTATGATTTTTTTCAATGACGGTTTCGGAATAAAATGTGTATGGTATGAGGTGTAAAGCTTTATGAATTATATTCAGCATAAAAGAAATGCACTGCTTTCAGGCTTGAAAAAAGAACAGGGAGTTCCTGTTCTTTCAACTGATTTTACTCTTAAAGGAATCACAACATTTGTATATGAAGAAGGAATGACAACCTGCAATTATCTGCATCCAAGAAAAATAAACGGTCTGGGAGAAGACGGCGTACTTTCATTCACCATAGATAATGTAACAATCTCATTTCCGGTTGATAAACCGTTATATGGCAACAGTAACCTGTATGATACTTTCTGTTATAAAAACGGCAAATGGGGCATTGAAAGAAAGATTATTGTGCATACATACGATGGAACAGAATCAAGCTGGATAAAATCAGCAAGCTGTACATTTGCTGTTGATAATCCTGAAGGACTTTATAAGCCTTCATCAGACAGCAACTATATATGGGCAGTGAGTAATATTACAAGTACATATAGAAGCTATAATGCCACATATAAATACGATAACTGTATCGGGGTAGGTCTTACAAAAACTGCTTTAAGGCTTACAGCTGATGTAGCAGACCTTGAAACATTCCATACAGTTATGACAAATCTTAATGAAAGCGGAAATTCCCTTAAAATGCTCAGAAGACTTGAATCAGCTGTATGGGAACCGTTACCTGACAGCATTCAGAATTATCTTGCAAAATATCAGATTGTTTAATTAATGCCGATTTGACAACAAAATTTTTCTTATATCTGTAGGGGCGAACTGTGTTCGCCCGCTTTAATTAACTCCAATTCGATGGTAATTTCTGTGATTC
>DJFA01000057.1:0-41635 GCA_002431975.1 Ruminococcus sp. UBA5884 | reverse complement strand
GGTCGCCCCTACAGAAATAATCCATCAAATTTGTATTAAAAAAGATACCATAATTTATGGTATCTTTTTTGTTATTCCCAGTCTTTCCATACATCAGGTTTATACCCTACAGTAGCTTTTCTTCCATTTCTTACGATAGGAGTTTTGTACAGTTTCGGGTATTCGTTTAATTTTTCAGCTTTTGCATCATCGAGAAGATATTTTATCATGCAGTAATCCTTTGCATTTGTATCAATAACGCTGTCAATTCCGCCGCCCAACGCCTGAATAACACTGTTGAGTTCGCCCTTGCTCATACCTTTTGAAAGGATATCTATCATCTGGACTTTTATTCCTCTTTCCTTGAAATAGCGTTCAGCTTTTTTAGTTTCAAAGCATTTTGATTTTCCGAAAATCTGTATATTCAAAATAAATCACCTCATTTACAAAATTAAATATACCATAAATTCATATAATAATCAAGATTAATAATAAAATTTATACATATAATTATGCAGAGGTGATTATTATATGAAAAAAGAACTTGCAAAATGGGAATTGTCAGGATTTATAATTACTGTAGGACTCGGAACACTGCTTCATTTCGTATATGAATGGACAAATGACAATAAATTTGCGGCATTGTTTTCAGCTGTGAATGAAAGTACATGGGAACATCTTAAACTGATATTCTTTCCGTTTGCGATATTTTCAGTTATTGAATATTTTATAACCGGCAGACAGTATAAAGGATATTTTACTGTAAAAGCTGAGGGAGTCATTCTCGGAATGCTCTCAATAGTTGTACTTTTTTACACATATCAGGGGATTATAGGCAGAAATTTCATGATAGCTGATATAATAATATTTATAATCGGGGCAGCTGTCGCTTCATTTTATTCATACAGATTCATGGATAAAATTAAAACAGGGAATACTGCCGGAATAGCAGCATTGATAATACTTGATATTATGTTTATGGTTTTCACATTCTGTCCGCCGCATATAGGACTTTTTCTTGACCCTGTAAGTCTGACATACGGTATATAATTATTTTTCTGCCGGAAATGTTATGGTTATGCAAGTGCCTTTTCCTTTTGAACTGTTTATCTGTATATCAGCATTATTACCATAGATAAGATGCAGTCTTTCCTTTGAATTTGAAAGACCTACTCCGCCGAATGAGTAATCTTTTTTCTTTATGTTTCCAGAAGGTTTATCTATTCCTGAACCGTTATCCATTACTTCTATTACTATATTATCATGTTTTTTATTGAAAAATACGCTTATAATTCCCGTACCTGTTTCATTGAATCCATGATAGAAAGCATTTTCAACAAACGGCTGTATCAGCAGAAGCGGAATTTTATATTCACGGCAGTTTTCTGAAACGAATATATTGGTTTTTATTCTGTCGCCGAATCTTAAATTAAGGATATATATATAATTTTTAAGATTTTCAGCTTCATTCTTAATAGTTACAAATTCATCAGGATTTTTGAGAGTTGAACGAAGCAGAAGGCTGAATTTTTCGATTGCCTCAACGGATTTTTCTGTTTCATGCTGCATCACAAGCCATTTTACTGAAGTAAGCGTATTATATATGAAATGGGGATTAATCTGGAGCTGAAGCATATTTATTTCAGCATTGCGGCGTTTATCCTGTTCGTCCATAAGCTGTTCTATATAATGCTGGGTATTGTCAGCCATTATGTTGTATGCTTCCTCTAACTTGCGGATTTCATATGTCGGATTTTCAATGCTGATATGCTGACATATATTTTCAGCTGAAACTTCTGACATATGTTCAACAAGTTTATATATAGGTTTCGTGCTGCGTTTTATAAGTGTGAATATAATTGCGGCAGTAACTGATGATACAGCCAATGAGAGGAAAATTATAATATTTCTGCTGCTATTGCTTTTTATGATGACATTATTGTCTATTATATCAGTGATATATATATCCATTGATGGAATATATACTGAAACAGCAGAATATTTTTTATTTCCTGATGAAAATTCATTATAAGTCTGTTCAGTTTCAGAATTAAGTTTTGAAACTTCAAGAATTTTTTCTGATTTTATTCCGATATAATCAGAGTTTTCACATGATATTACAGTGCCATTGCTGCCTATTATGACTCTGTTCATTGCATTATTGTTTAATTCCCTGTAAAAATTCAGTAATACTCTTTGCGGAACGCTTACATATATATAACTTGGATTATTTTCTGTACTGCAATCAAGTTTTTTCCCGAAAACAAGAGTATTTCCGTCATAAACTGCTGTTGTCATGCCGTTAGTTTTAAAATCGGATACAATATTTTCTGAATTATCAAGTTTTTCAGTAAAATCAGACTGAATTATTTCGTCAGCGGATTTTATAAGCAGTGAGCCGCCGCTTACATAGGCTTTATCATTATTTCCTATCACAACAACGCTCATATCATTCGGGGATATGCCTTCAAATGCGGTTTCAATATGTTTGTTCATGCTGTAAAGTATATTTGAGGCACGGGTTGAATTATCTGTATCATAATTATCATCAAGATAACTTCTGAATGCCCAGCTTTTATTTACAGTATTTATAACACCGTTTATTCTTGTATAGAAATCATTGATATCGGCTGCTATTCGTTCGGTTACCTGTCTGTTTGAACGGCAGAAAGCATCTGTATAAATCTGATGTGACATTTCCACGGCAGCAGCGGAAATCATTGCAGCTGATATGAAAATTCCGGCAACAGCTGTAATTGTTATTTTAAAAAAGAGATTATTTTTTTCAATCAGTTTTTTTAATTTTTTCAATTTATAACACATCCTTATGATAAAAACATGAGTTCGATAAAATATTTTACCGAACTCATATAATTAAATTTTTAAGCTGAACCTGACCTGAATTGTTTAGGGGTTACGCCAGTGAATTTTTTGAATACCTTTGTAAAATAGCTGTGGTCTGTATATCCGACAGCACCGCATATTTCTGAGATAGGCATAATGCCTTTTCTTAAAAGCTCACAGGCTTTGTTTATTCTCACTTTGTTGAGATATGCACTGAATCCCTCACTGCAATGCGAGGCAAAATATGATGAAAGATAATAATAATTGAAATTGAACGTATCAGCGAGAGTTTTAAGTGTAAGAGGCTCATTGTAATGGACATTTATATAGTCAAGGATTTTATTGATGGTTTTTGAATTTGCGGATATTGAATTTGCAAATACCATCTGACAGCAGTTTTCAAGTATGAATTTAAGTGCTTCAAAGAGCTTGTCAGCAGATTTTGCATCAGATATCCGTATAAAGCATTCCTGTTTGAATGATATGAGATTTTCATTTTTACTTTCAGATTCTTCAATTCTCATAATCATATTATAGACAGCATTCTGAACAAATGATTTTATTTCAAATTCATTCATTGAACGTTCTGCAAGAGTTATTCTGACATAGTCAGAAAGCATTTCAGAAGCTTCATCAAAACACATCATATCAAGGCTTGACTGAAAATTTGCAAAGTTGAATTTTAAACTGCCTGTATTTCCGGCGAGATAATCCGAGGTAATAAAATATCTTTCCGGAAAATAAAAATGCTGTTCTATAAGGAGTCTGAAATGCTTGCTGTAAAGCTCACGGATTTTATAGATTCTGTCAACCGGTCTGAATACCGCATAGCAGCTCCCTTTATATTTTTTTGAAATTTCGCTGAAAACACGTTTAAGAGCATTTTCAATATCAGATAAAAAAGCTTTTTTGAAATTTACGACAATAACAAGAGATTTGCTGTCAGGATTTACACATACATATTTTGAACAGAAACTTAGGTTATCAAAATATTTTTTCATCATTTCATTAAGAATAGTTTCATGTTTTCTTACAGGTTCATCAGAGCCGAATATATAGGATATATCAGTTCCGGCAATTATAAATCTGTCATATATGAAAAGTCTGCTTATTTCAGAGTCGGGAATTTCAGACTGAAATCCTGAGAGAATTTTTCTGACGGCTATTTCACAAGAATACTCTGAATCGGCAGTAACGTCAAGACCGTCAATATCAGCAGCAGCTTTTTTTACAGTTTCAAGGAGAATTTCAGGATTGAGTGCAGGCTTTAAAAGATAATCATTGACACCGTTTTTCATGGCAGTTCTTACATAATCAAAATCGCTGTAGCTGCTGAGTACTATTATTTCAATATCCGGATATCGTTCTTTAATGACGGAGATAAAATCAATGCCGTTCATTACAGGCATGACTATATCAGTGATTACTATATGCGGATTAAGGAGTGCAGCCTGTTCAAGAGCTTCCGCACCGTTTGAAGCCTCACCTGCGACAATAAATCCTTCTTTTTCCCAGTCAACAAGATTTTTAATGCCTTGTCTTAAAAGATACTCATCTTCTACAATTAAAATTCTGCATTTCATAAAGCTTTCACACTCCTTTTGATATATTCTGATGCAAATTTGATGGATTGTTTCTGTCTGGTTTGCATTAATTAACATTAATTCGATGAATTGTTTATGTAGGGGTGACCATTGGTCGCCCGTTGATTTTACCATAATTTCAGGCGGGCGACCGATGGTCGCCCCTACAAAATGTATTGAAAATCCTATATTTCAATTATAAAATTTTGTTGTCGAATTTGCATTAATTAAAAGTATATCATCATAAATTATTTTTGTCAAATTTCAATATAACAGACAGATAAATTTTAAAAATTACCATTAAAATTACACAAAAAAACGGGCGGATTTTAAGTCCGCCCATATAATAATTAAAATCAGCTTTCAGAATGATTTCTTTTTTCGCCTTTGAAAATTACGCCGGCTACTTTGTGTCCTGCATGGCTTGCAATAGTTGCCCCTATTTTATAATTCCATACAGGCGGATATCCTAAATTTTCAGTAAGCTGTTTTTCAAGTTCAGCTGAATATTCAGGAACGCTTCCTGTAATTATGATATACGGTGAACCTTTTATAATTCTGTCTTTTGTAATCTGGACGAGTTTAGGTGCAATATTCTTGTCACCTCTTACTTTTGAGGGAACATTTGAAACTCCGTCAATAAGCTGTATTATCGGACGCAGACCGAGAAGTTCGCCTGCAAATGCAGCAGCGGCTGAAAGTCTGCCGGAGCGTTTTACATATTTGAGTGTATACGGAGCAAAATAAAGTTCAGCTGATTCAAACCATTCATGAAGATATGAGAGTATTTCTTCAGCAGTATTTCCTTTCTGTATCATTTCTCCTGCTATTATTGAAGCATAGCCGTAAATTCCGGTATAGCCGTATGAATTGACTGTATGTATATTCATTCTGCCGCAGGCTTCGGGATGTTCTTCAAAAAATTCATCTTTAGCCCTTTCAGCATTTGAATATGTGGCAGAACCGTTTGAAGATATTGAAATATATATCAGTTCGGTATAGCCTTCATTGTAATACTGTTCAAATATTTCTGTAAACTGAGGGAAAGTTATCTGAGCTGTACTCGGGAGCGATTCAGTTGAATCAAGAAGAGTAAAAAATTCATCTTTTGTGATATTTTCGCCTTCAAGATATGATTTGCCGTCTACTGTTACAGGGAAAGGAATTACTTTTATATTGAGTTCCTTTGCTTTTTCTGCTGGGATATCACTGGCAGAATCAGTTATAAGCTTTATTTTCTGCATTTTAACCTCCGGATTGATTAGAAAAATTTATTCAAAAACATAGTCTTTATAGCAATCCAATGGATTAATGCAGTTCATTATTAAAATTTTCTGTTTTATGCATCAGCATTATTCTCATGGATTGCTATAATTCATAAAAACATCTCCTTTAAAAAAATTTTATATATTAAATAAAATCGTCTGTTATATTAACTTTGCATCTCTTAAAAAGGTTGCATTAAAAGGAGAAAAATTTTCATGATATTAATATAATATAATAAAATACATCATATTGTCAACAGTCATGATTAACTTTTTTAAAATTGACACTTTTAATTGTATGGTGTATAATTGTTGTATGTACAGCAATCCGTTAAACAGATTACAGATATAAAAGATAGGAGATTTTATGGACAGATTTAAACTTGTTTCGGATTATAAACCGTCAGGCGACCAGCCGCAGGCTATTGAAAAACTTGCTGACGGAATCCTTCACGGAATGAAGGAACAGACTTTGCTCGGAGTAACCGGTTCAGGCAAAACATTTACTATGGCAAATATAATTGAAAAAATCAATAAGCCTACACTTATACTTGCTCATAACAAAACGCTTGCAGGTCAGTTATGTTCGGAATTTAAGGAGTTTTTCCCTGAAAATGCCGTTGAATATTTCGTATCATACTATGACTATTATCAGCCGGAGGCGTATATTCCAAGCACTGACAGCTTTATTGAAAAGGATTCATCAATAAATGATGAGATAGATAAACTTCGTCATTCTGCTACATCTGCACTTGCAGAACGCAGGGACGTAATAATAGTTGCAAGTGTTTCATGTATATACTCTCTTGGAAGTCCTGAAGATTACAGGTCTATGATAGTTTCAGTGCGTCAGGGTATGGAAAAATCAAGGGAACAGCTTATTGAGGAGCTTGTAAACATACATTATGAAAGAAATGATATAAGCTTTACAAGAAATAAATTCCGTGTGCGTGGAGATACAGTAGAAGTATTTCCGGCAAATTCAACTGATAAGGCTCTCAGAATAGAATTTTTCGGAGATGAGATAGAAAGAATTTCAGAAGTAAATGCAGTCACCGGAAATGTTGAAGCAACTGTTTCATACAGTGCAATATATCCTGCATCACACTATATAGTAAAGGGTGAACAGCTTGACAGGGCAATAAAGGAAATAGATGAGGAACTTGCTCTGCGTATCGAATATTTCCGGAAAAATAATATGCTTATTGAGGCTCAGAGAATTGCCCAGCGTACTCATTATGATATGGAAATGCTTAAAGAAACAGGATTCTGTTCGGGAATTGAGAATTATTCAAGAGTAATGTCAGGAAGACCGGCGGGAAGTACTCCTATGACTCTGCTTGACCATTTTCCTGATGATTTTCTTATGTTTATTGATGAAAGCCATGTGACTCTGCCGCAGATACGTGGTATGTATGCAGGTGACAGAGCAAGAAAGGAAACTCTTGTAAACTATGGTTTCAGACTGCCGAGTGCATTTGATAACAGACCTCTTGATTTTGATGAATTTTACAGTCATATAAATCAGGTTGTTTTTGTGAGTGCTACTCCGGGAAATCTTGAAAAAGAAAAATCAGCTCAGACTGTTGAACAGGTAATACGTCCTACAGGTCTTGTTGACCCTGAAATAAGCATAAGACCTGTTGACGGTCAGATTGAAGACCTTATTTCTGAAATAAATATGCGTTCAGCTGTAAATGAAAGAGTTCTTGTAACGACTCTTACAAAAAAGATGGCTGAAGACCTTACATCATATTTTTCTGATATGGGTATAAAAGTAAGATATATGCACAGCGATACTGATACAATTGAAAGAATGCGTATAATACAGGATTTGAGAAAAGGCAAATTTGATGTTCTTGTCGGAATAAATCTGCTCAGGGAAGGTCTTGATATACCGGAGGTTTCACTGGTTGCAATCCTTGATGCTGACAAGGAGGGATTTTTAAGAAGTGATACATCTCTTATCCAGACTATCGGACGAGCTGCAAGAAATGCTGACGGAAAAGTTATCATGTATGCTGATGTTGTAACCGGTTCAATGGAGCGTGCTGTTGCTGAAACTGAAAGACGACGTGAAATTCAGATGAAATATAATAAGGAGCATGGCATAATTCCTCAGACTATAAGGAAAGATATAAGAGATGTTATAGAAATCACCTCAAAAGAAGATAATAAAAAGGATAAGCGTATGTCTGCCTCACAGAAGAAAAAACTCATTGAAAAACTTACTGCTGAAATGAAACAGGCTGCGGAAATACTTGATTTTGAACAGGCTCTTTATCTGCGTGATGAGATAGAAAAATTAAAGAAATAATCAGAACGGAAGTGTTATTTTAAGATGACAGATAAAATAATAATCAAGGGAGCAAGAGAACATAATCTTAAAAATATAGACCTCGAAATACCAAGGGATAAACTTATTGTAATGACAGGACTTTCAGGCTCAGGAAAATCCTCTCTTGCATTTGATACAATCTATGCAGACGGTCAGAGAAGATATGTTGAAAGTCTTTCATCATATGCAAGGCAGTTTCTCGGTCAGATGGATAAGCCTGATGTTGACAGCATTGAGGGACTTTCTCCGGCTATATCCATAGACCAGAAGACTACTTCAAAAAATCCACGTTCAACCGTTGGAACAGTTACTGAAATATATGATTATTTAAGACTTCTCTATGCAAGAATAGGAGTTCCGCACTGTCCGGTATGCGGCAGAGAGATAAAACAGCAGAGCGTTGACCAGATAGCAGATAAAATTTCAGCTTTGCCGGAGGGAACTAAAATCCAGCTTTTAGCTCCTGTTGTACGTGGCAGAAAAGGCGAACATGCAAAGGAAATCGAAAATGCAAGACGTTCAGGATATGTAAGAATCAGAATTGACGGCAGTATCTATGACCTTTCAGAAGATATAAAGCTTGAAAAAAATAAAAAGCATACTATAGAAATTGTAATTGACAGGCTTGTTATAAAAAAAGAGATGAATTCAAGACTTTCAGACAGTATAGAAACTGCTCTTTCAGTTTCAGACGGTCTGCTTACAGTTGATGTGATAGGCGGGGAACAGCTTATATTTTCTTCAAATTATGCTTGTCCGGAGCATAATGTAAGTATACCGGAACTTACTCCGAGAATGTTTTCATTCAATAATCCGTTTGGTGCGTGTGAAAAATGTACAGGACTTGGATTTTTCCAGAAAATTGACCCTGATATAATAGTTCCTGACAAAAATTTAAGCATAAGAGAGGGAGCTATAAAAGCTTCAGGCTGGAATACTCTTGATGACAAATCAATAGCTATGATGTATTATAATGCGATAGCTGAAAAATACGGCATATCACTTGATACACCTGTTAAAAATCTTCCTGACGGAATACTTGATATTTTCCTTTACGGCACAAAGGGCGAACGCCTTGAACTCAAGGTTATTGAAAGCTTCGGAGGCGGTACAAGATATTCAGCATTTGAAGGAGTTATAAATAATCTTGAAAGAAGATACCGTGACTCAAACAGCAATTACTCAAAAGAGGAAATCTCATCATATATGAGTGAGGAAGTATGCAGTGAATGTCATGGTGCAAGACTTAAAAAGGAATCACTTGCTGTAACTGTTAATGATATAAATATCAATGACCTTTGTCATAAATCAGTTATTGATATGCTTGAATTTTTCAATAATATAAAGCTTTCTGAATACGACAGAATGATAGGCGGCAGAGTTATCAAGGAAATAAAGGAAAGACTCGGATTTTTAAAAAGTGTCGGACTTGAATATTTAAGTCTTTCACGCTCATCAGGGACGCTTTCAGGCGGCGAAAGCCAGAGAATACGCCTTGCAACCCAGATAGGCTCATCACTTATGGGAGTACTTTATATACTTGATGAACCAAGTATAGGTCTGCATCAGCGTGACAATGACAAGCTTATTGCAACTCTTAAAAGACTCCGTGACATCGGAAATACTCTTATTGTGGTTGAACATGACAGCGATACAATGCTTGCCGCTGACTATATAGTTGATATAGGCCCGGGAGCAGGCATAAACGGCGGTGAAGTTGTATTTGCAGGAACTCCTGATGAAATACTGAAATGTGAAAGGTCAGTTACAGGGCAGTATCTCAGCGGAAAGAAATCAGTTCCTGTACCGCAGGAACGCCGAAAAGGAAACGGCTGCTTTCTTGAAATAAAGGGTGCAGAGGAGAATAATCTTAAAAATATTGATGTAAAAATACCTCTTGGGGAATTTGTATGCGTGACAGGAGTTTCAGGTTCAGGAAAATCATCTCTTGTAAATGAGATAATCTATAAATATCTTTCCGCAAAGCTTAACCGTTCAAAGCTTAAATGCGGAAAATTCAAAGAGTTTGCAGGGCTTGAAAATCTTGATAAAGTAATCAATATAGACCAGTCGCCTATAGGAAGAACTCCACGTTCAAATCCTGCAACATATACCGGAATGTTCACTGATATACGAGAAATATTTGCAAAGACAACTGATTCAAAGATGAAAGGCTATAATGCAGGAAGATTTTCATTCAATGTAAAAGGCGGAAGATGTGAAGCCTGTGAGGGTGATGGAATTTTAAAAATTGAGATGCATTTTCTGCCTGATGTATATGTTCCGTGTGAGGTCTGCGGAGGAAAACGCTATAACCGTGAAACTCTTGATATTCATTACAAGGGAAAATCAATTTATGATGTTCTTGAAATGACTGTAGATGAAGGACTTGAATTTTTCAGCAGTATTCCTAAAATTGAAAGAAAACTCAGAACGCTCCAGGAGGTCGGACTCGGATATATAAAAATAGGTCAGCCGGCAACTACTCTTTCAGGCGGTGAGGCTCAGAGAGTAAAGCTTGCCACTGAACTTTCAAAGCGTTCTACAGGAAAAACAATATATATTCTTGATGAACCTACAACCGGACTCCATACCGCTGATGTGCATAAACTTGTTGATGTGCTTCAGAAACTTGCAGATACCGGAAATACAGTTCTTGTCATTGAACATAATCTTGATGTGATAAAGGTTGCTGACCATATCATTGATTTAGGGCCTGAAGGCGGCGACAAGGGCGGTACTGTGATTGCAGAGGGTACTCCGGAGGAAATAGCAGCCTGCCCTGAATCGTATACGGGATATTATCTTAAAAAAGTTATGGGGATATAGATGAGAAAATTTATTATAAACAGCAATGACTGCGGTCAGCGTGCGGATAAATTCATAATGAAAGTTTCGGATATTCCGAAAAGTCTTATGTATAAATTCATAAGAACCAAAAAAATAAAGCTCAACAGAAAGAAATTTGAAATATCATATAAGCTTCAGGAAGGCGATATCATGGAGTTTTATGTTGATGATTCATTTTTTCATGATAATGATAAAAGCATTTCATTCAGCAAAGCAACAACTGATATAAATATCATATATGAAGACAGCAATATTATGATAATCAGCAAACCTGCCGGAGTTATAGTTCACAGCGATAAAAACAATACAGGGAATACTCTTGCTGACAGCGTAAAGAATTACCTTTATAAAAAAGGGGAGTATGACCCGTTTGCAGAGGCTTCATTTGCTCCGGCAGTATGCAACAGACTTGACCGCAATACCTGCGGAATTGTCATAGCTGCTAAAAATGCGGCGGCTTTGCGTGAGGTAAATGAAATTATCCGTCTTGGAAAAATTCATAAGAAATATCTCTGCATAGCCGTAAACTGTCCGGAAAAACCATCAGGAACTATTAAAGCTTATCATTTCAAAGATGATAAGCTTAATAAGGTCTTTATTTCAGATACGCAGAAAACAGGATATAAACAGATAATTACAAAATACAGAGTTATTGAAAATAAAAATAATCTTTGTCTTATAGAAGCAGAACTCATTACAGGACGTTCCCATCAGATAAGGGCAAGCCTTGCACATATAGGCTGTCCGCTGCTTGGGGATATAAAATATGGCATAAAATCCGCCAATGACAGATTTAAAACATACTATCAGGCATTATGTGCATATTCATTGAAATTTGACTGTGACAGCAATTCAGAACTCGGATATCTTAATAACAGAGAGTTTAAAATTGATATGCAGGATATATGGTTCAGCAAAATTTTTTACGGAAAGAGTTGATTTGCTTTGTATAATATAAATATTGTGCTTCATGAACCACAGATTCCGCAGAATACAGGAAATATTGCCAGAACTTGTGCAATTACCGGAGCAGCACTCCATCTTATAAAGCCGTTCGGATTTAAAATAACTGATAAAAATCTGAAAAGAGCCGGTCTTGATTACTGGGATAAGCTTGAGATATACTATTATGAAAATCTTGAGGATTTTTTCAGCAGGAATCCCGATGCAGATGTTTATTATTTTACAACCAAAGGAAAAAATGTTTACAGCAATATCAGCTATCCCGACAATTCATACATAATGTTCGGACGTGAGGATAGAGGTTTGCCTGAAACACTGCTTCATGATAATCCTGAAAAATGTGTAAGGATACCTATGAGAAATAAATTGAGAAGTCTTAACTTATCAAATTCAGTCGCCATTTCAGTATATGAGATATTAAGACAATGGGATTTCCCTGAACTTTCAAAAGAGGGAAAACTCACTCAGTTTGATGACTGACAAGACAGTAATTTTCAATTGATATAATATCGGATACAGGGTTGTTCAGAAGAATAATCCTGTTTTTTTCTGTATAAAGGACTGAACCTTTTTCATCATGGATATCCGTTTCAACTGAAACAGAACCATTGTTTATTTCAGCTGAATATGATATCATCATGCCGTTATAAAATTCATCATGGAAAATATCATCACCGTTTATAAGAAGATGACCATTTTCGGAAACAGATATTTCAGTATAGATTTTCTCATCATTATTTTTTTCTGTTGTTATTTCTTCAGCATATATAAATTCATCTGATATTCTGTTCATTACAGCGTCAGCAATATTTTTCTGCTGTAATTTTTCCGTATGAAAAATGAGAATGTTCATTCCTGATATTATCATTGAGCCGCAAATGGCTATTACCGTCATCATAATGGCAAGATTTATTATAATTTCTGCAATTGTAAATGCTTTAACTTTCATTGCTTATATCCTCAGGTCTTGCGGCATAATATCCTGAAAAAGATTCATCAGAACTGTAATTTCCGGCAGTCAGAAGTTCTCCGCTGATTATTATATCGTCATTTATTTCAAGATAACAGGTATTATCTGTTTTTTCAGTGGAATTATATAATTCAGCCATTTCGTAAGCTGCATTTTCAGCGGCTGTACTGATATCCTCCGAGCGTCTGAATATAGCGGAGGCAGTATCAAGTGCCGCAGATGTTCCAAGAGCTATAACTGAAATAACTGCAAGTGAAATAACTGTTTCAAGGAGTGTCATTCCTTTCAGTTTCATAATAAAAATCATCTCCATATTTTAAAAAACTCCATTTTTTATCGCTGTCAAATTCAAATAATGCTGATATGGATTCTGATTCATCACCGCATACAGCTTCAGCGGTAAGCTTCATAATATATGGGAATTTATCATGTTCATCAGTATTCCATTCAAAAACGAGCGTTATATTTCCCATATCCTCATTGCTGAATTTAACATTTTCAACAGTATGTATCTTGTCATGAGGCATATTCATATTATTGTCCCAGAGCATTTCAAGCCATTTATCATAATGACTGTCATTCTGTATATCATCACTTATAAGGGAAACAGCTGACATTGCAGTATATACAGCCTGTTGTTTATTTGTCTGTGCAGCTGTGCGGCTGTGGAATATCTGTGCAGAGGCGAGAACTCCTGAAATGATTATAACTGACAGTGCCATAAGGCATACTGTCCACATAAGCGACGACCCTTTTAATTTAGTTTTCATATATTTATCATTCCATATTACAATGAATTTTATCTTATTGTAATTATATACTTTAGTAATATAAATGTCAAACATAACAGCAATTTTTATAATATATACGACAAAAACAAAGAACTTTTAATTCATATTGTTATAAAATAAGTAAAAAATATGCTAATTTTATAAAAATATTTATAGTTTATTTTAAATCATATTAAATACTCACAATTTTTTATTAAATAAATTCTATAAACTTTCTGATTTTTATGATATTATAAGTATACAAAATCAACGAGGATAATACACAAAATAAAATTGTTTTAGTTTAAAAAATACAATACGGGAGGTATTATTTATGAAATTCAGAAAAATTTTAGCAGCAGCAATGGCTGGTGCATTGGTATTTGCTCTTGGCGGCTGCGGAAATAATAGTTCATCATCTCAGAACTCAGACAACAGCACGGAAAACAATGACGGAAAAACTATTACCATATGGGCATGGGACGACAATTTCAATGTAAAAGCTGCAAATATTGCAAAAGACTACTATGCAAAGGAAAATCCTGATGTTACTGTAAATGTTGTAAGTATGGCTCAGAAAGATATCGTTCAGACTCTTAATACTGCTCTTTCATCAGGAACATACAATGGTCTTCCTGATATCGTCCTTATCGAGGATTACAGAATACAGAACTATATAACTGCTTATCCTGATGAACTCCGTGACCTTTCGGATATCGTAAATCCTGACGATTTTATGGACTATAAAATTGAAGTCATGAAGGACGGGGATAAGATTTACGGAGTACCGTTTGACAGCGGTGTTACTGCTCTTTTCTACAGAACTGACTATATCGAGGCTGCCGGATATTCTGTTGACGATATGCAGGATATTACATGGGACAAGTATATTGAAATAGGAGAAGCTGTAAAGGAAGCTACCGGAAAATATATGCTTTCCCTTGACCCGAGCGACCTTGGTCAGCTCAGAATGATGATGCAGTCAGCTGGTGAATGGTATACTGATGAAAACGGCAAGGTAAATATCAAGGATAATGAGGCTCTTAAAGAAGCTGTTAAAACCTATAAGAAAATAATTGATTCAGGAATTTCAACTCAAATAACAGGCTGGGACCCGTTTGTTGCTGCATTCCAGAAAGGCGATGTTGCAAGTGTTCCGACAGGCTGCTGGATAGCTCCTACAATTGCAGCTGCTGATGACCAGAGTGGCAAATGGGCAGTTGCTTCACTTCCTAAAATGGCTGATTATTCCGCATCAACAAATTATTCAAATATCGGCGGTGCAAGCTGGTATGTGCTTAATAATACCGGAAACGGCGAACTTGCTGAAGATTTCCTTGCAAAGACATTTGCTTCAGATACTGACCTTATGAATGAACTTGCAAATGAAATAAATCTTGTAAGTACTCTTAAAGCTGCCGGAAATGCTGAAAATTATTCAAAACCAAGTGAATTTTTCAGCGATCAGGAAATATTCAGGGATTTCTTTGACTGGACAGCTGAAATTCCGGCTGTTAATTATGGTCTTTACACATATACAATTGAAGATATCATGACAGAAGCAGTTCAGTCAATACTTCAGGGTGCTGATATTGATGAAACTTTTGAAAATACTCAGATTCAGGCTGAAGCTGCTGCAATAAGCTAAATATTTATATGTTCATTTGAATTTACCTCTATATATTATTCTTTTGATAATGAGGACGTTTTTATTGACATGAATTTAATTTATGTTGATTAAACGTCCTCTGAATCAGAAATTCTTAAAAAAGGAGGAGCATTATGTCAAAAACAAAATCAAATTCAACAGCTATCGGCAAATCAGCCAATCGTTACGGCTGGCTGTTTGTATCTTTAAGCGTTGTACTTATAACTCTGCTTGTCTTTATACCTATGTTTCAGGCTTTCTGGCTCTCGCTCCAGAGTGGTATGGGAAATCAGCTTGAATTTTCAGGTATTGACAACTATAAAAGAATACTTACTGATTCAACATTTAAAAAAGCTCTCGGAAATACATTTCTTTATCTTATAATACAAGTTCCGATAATGATAATTTTTGCTCTTATCATATCAGTTATTCTTAATGACAAGCGTCTGAAAGGCAGAAGCTTTTTCAGAATAGCAATATTTCTTCCATGCGTTACATCACTTGTATCATATTCACTTATCATGAAAAGTATTTTTTCAAGTGACGGACTTGTAAATCAGATTCTTATGAACCTGAATATTATAAGCGAACCTATAGGCTGGACTACAAATTCAGTTTTCGCAAAAGCTCTTATAATAATTTCCATTACATGGAGATGGACAGGCTATAATATGATTTTCTATCTTTCAGGACTCCAGAATATTGACCCGTCAATCTATGAAGCAGCTGAACTTGACGGCTGCAATGCATATCATAAGTTTACCAAAATAATAGTTCCTCAGCTCAAGCCTATAATTCTTTTTACAACAATAACATCAACTATCGGAACTTTGCAGCTTTTCGATGAAGTACAGAATATTACAAACGGAGGCCCTGCAAATTCAACGCTTACTATTTCACAGTATATTTATAATCTCTGTTTCAAATATACACCTAATTTCGGATACGCCGCCGCTGTAGCATTTGTAGTGCTTGCAATGATTGCTGTACTTTCAGCAATCCAGATGAAAGTGGGAGGAGATGACTGATTATGAAAAAAAGATATCTTGTTTCTGATATTATAAAATATGTATTTCTTTCGATACTTGTTATAATTTCAGTTTTTCCGTTTTTATGGATGATAATATGTGCAACAAACAATACCGTTGATATCAACAGAGGCACTGTTTCATTCGGCAGTGAACTCATGACAAATCTTAAAAATCTTTTTGCATCTGATACCGGATTTTTAAGGGCAATCGGAAATTCAGCAGTAATTTCAGTGATAACTACTGTTATTGCAATGGTTATTTCATCGCTTGCAGGCTATGGTTTTGAAATATTCAGAAGCAAAGCCCGTGACAGAGTTTTCAATGTTCTGCTTTTATCAATGATGATTCCTTTTGCAACTCTTATGATACCTCTTTTTAAGACATTCGGCAAACTTAATGATATGGGATTAAATTTCATAGGTCTTAATTCATATGCATCTGTAATAGTGCCATCTGTTTCAACAGCATTTCTTATATTCTTTTTCCGTCAGAATACAAAATCATTCCCGAAGGATATTATTGAAGCTGCGAGAATTGACGGACTCAGTGAAATAATGATTTTCTTTAAGATGTATGTTCCTGTTATGAAATCAACATATGCGGCAGCTGCAATCATAACATTCATGAACAGCTGGAACAATTATCTCTGGCCGCTTGTTGCACTTCAGTCACCTGAAAAAAAGACTGTTCCGCTTATTCTTTCAACAATGGGTGCATCATATACACCTGATTACGGAATGATAATGGCTGGAATAGTTATAGCTACACTTCCTACAGCCCTTATATTCTTCCTTATGCAGAAACAGTTCGTACAGGGTATGATAGGTTCAGTAAAATGATATCCGGCAGGGGTGACTAATGGTTGCCCCTGTTGTATTAACGCAAATTCGATGATTGTTATTTGTAGGGGCGAACTGTGTTCGCCCGCCTGAAAATTCGGTAAACCTGACGGGCGAACACAGTTCGCCCCTACAGAATAAAAAAATCCCTTATTTTCAATGAAAAGGAGATTAAATATATGAATAATAATAATTTTTCTCTCAGATGGCTTGAAAATCCTGAAATATTCAATGTAAACTGCCTTGAACCTCATGCATCATATACTCATTACCGCAGTGAATCAGAATTTGAATCCGGTAAAAGCAGCTATTTCTTTTCACTTAATGGAAAATGGTATTTTTCATATTCTGAAAATCTTGAAACGCTTCCGGCGGATTTTGAAAAAAAAGATACTGACTGCAAAAACTGGAAAACCATAGATGTTCCGGCACATATACAGCTTTGCGGCTATGGAAATCCGCATTATGTAAATACTATGTATCCATGGGACGGCATTGAAAAAATAAATCCCGGTCAGATTCAGCAGAATTATAATCCGGTAGGAAGCTATGTAAAATATATTGAAATTCCTGAAAAAATGTATTCTGATGAAAAAATAATAATATCATTTCAGGGAGTTGAAACTGCATTTGCTCTCTGGATAAACGGAAATTTTATCGGATACAGTGAGGATAGTTTTACTCCTGCCGAATTTGATATAACATCATCTGTTAAAAAAGGTGAAAATAAAATTGCTGTTCAGGTTTATCAGCGTTCATCGGGAAGCTGGCTTGAAGACCAGGATTTCTGGAGATTTTCAGGAATTTTCAGAGATGTTTATATATATAGTATTCCGAAAAATCATGTAAATGATATATTTATAAAATCAGAACTCAATGACGATTTTTCAGAAGCTGAAATTTATGCAGATTTAAAAGCATCAGCTGACAGGATAAAAGCAGTTCTCTTGGATAATTCAGGCAATTTCATTTCAGAACAGTATTCAAAAAATGACGGATTTTCTTTCAGAATCATTCAGCCAAAACTCTGGAACGCTGAAAATCCTTATCTTTATACACTGAAATTATATGTATATGACGAAAATAACAGCATTTCAGAAATAATGGAGTTTAAAACCGGTATAAGAAAATTTGAAATTGATAACGGAATTATGAAGCTCAACGGAAAAAGAATAGTTTTCTGCGGAGTAAACAGGCACGAATTTAATTATAAAACAGGCAGAAACGTTTCAAAGGAAGATATGCTCTGGGACGTTATTACAATGAAACAGCATAATATAAATGCTGTCAGAACTTCTCATTATCCGAATAACACCTATTTTTATGAGCTTTGCGACAGATATGGTCTTTATGTAATAGATGAAACAAATCTTGAAACTCATGGCACATGGCAGAAGATGGGCAAAGTTCTGCCAGACGAAAATACTATACCGAATGATAATCCAAAATGGAGAGAAAATGTTCTCTATCGTGCAAAATCCATGTTTGAACGTGATAAAAACCATTCAAGTATTCTTATATGGTCATGCGGAAATGAATCATATGGCGGAAAAAATATCTTTGAAATGTCAGAGTTTTTTAAGAATAATGATAATTCAAGACTTGTGCATTATGAGGGAGTTTTCCATGACAGACGATACAATAATACAAGCGATATGGAAAGTCAGATGTATCCGAGCGTTGAAAATATAAGAAAATTCCTTGATGAAAATACTGAAAAACCATTTATATGCTGTGAATATGCTCATGCTATGGGAAATTCAAACGGCGGATTATTCAAATATACAGACCTTGCACACAATGAACCGAGATATCAGGGCGGATTTATATGGGATTTCATTGACCAGGGACTTCAGGCTTATGACCGTCATGGCAGGGAATATATTGCATTCGGAGGAGATTTCAATGACCGTCCTACTGATTATAATTTCTGTGTAAACGGAATTGTTTTCGCTGACAGAACTCTTTCTCCAAAAATGAAGGAAGTAAAATACTGCTATCAGCCAGTTGAAATAATCTGCGGCAAGGATACTGTAAAAATTATCAATCATAATCTTTTTACTTCAACTGATATATATAAATTCATATTCAGATTAAGCATTGACGGCACTGAAACTGAAAGTATAAGCATGGATATATCAGTTTCTCCTCTTGGTGAAACTGTTGTTGAAAATCCTTTTGATAAATATGATAAGTCAGGGGATTACTGTATAACTGTTTCATATGTTCTTAAAAACAATGTATTATGGGCAGAATCAGGATTTGAAACAGGTTTCGGACAGTATGCATGGAATATTGAAAATAATGAAAAAATAAATTATCCTGTTCCGGAACTTATTGAAGGCGATGTTAATATAGGAATAAAAGGAAATGATTTTCATATACTCATTGCAAAGGACAGAGCAGGAATAGTTTCATATAAGCATAATGGAAAAGAACTGCTTTCATCAGTTCCAAGACCTGATTTCTGGAGAGCATCAACTGATAATGACAGAGGCTGTTTTATGCCTTATGAGTCCGCATACTGGAAAGCTGCAAGTCTTTACTCATATCCAGTATTTATATCCGCCATGAAAACTGATGAATGCATAGAGGTTAAAACCAGATATATTCTGCCGGTATATAAAAATTCAGAAATTTTTGCTGATTATAAGATTTACGGAAATGGTGAGATAAAAATAAAACTGTATTTCGGAAATTGTGAAGAAGAATCCTTTATGCCTGATTTTGCAATGGTTATGAAAATGCCATGTGAATTTGAAAATATCTCATGGTATGGCAGAGGAAAGGAAGAAAATTACTGCGACAGAAACAAAGGCTATAAAATAGGAACTTATACAGGCAAAGTTTCAGAACAGATGTCACCTTATGTTATACCTCAGGAATGCGGAAATCATACAGATACAAGATATCTTAAAGTTACAGATTCAGACGGAGAAGGTTTTATATTCACATCTGAAAAAATGGATTTTTCAGTTCTGCCGTATACATCTCATGAAATTGAAAATGCAGGTCATATATATGAGCTTCCTGTTTCAGTCAGTTCAGTAGTGAAAATATCTGCGGGTCAGATGGGAGTCGGCGGAGATGACAGCTGGGGAGCAAAAACTCACAGGGAATTTAAAAGAAAAGCTTCAGAACAGCCGGTATTTGAATTTACTATGAAACCAGTCAGATTTTAAAATTTTATCTTTATTCTGTAGGGGCGACCATTGGTCGCCCGTTGCAGTTTACCGAAATTTCAGATAAACGAATCACAGAAACAACCATCGAATTTGCGTTAAAAAAGCCGCTGTATATAAAATACAGCGGCAGAAAAATCATATAAAATTATAAATTAGTTTACGCTTCTCTTTACATATGTTGTATGAAGAATTTCATGAGCCTTGTGGCTGCCAGGCTTGCCGAGATATTCATCATAAAGAGCCTTTACAGCAACATTTTCATGAGATTTTCTTACAGAATTTGCAGCATCTATATCATAGAGAGCTTTAGCTCTTAATGCTCGTATATCAGTGAAGTTTCTTACGCTTGCAAGCTGCTGAGGCTGACCGCCGCCGTTTACACAGCCGCCCGGACATCCCATGATTTCAATGAAATGATAATCAGCTTCACCATTCTTGACTTTTGTAAGGAGTTCCTTTGCATTTGCAAGACCGCTTGCAACAGCAACTTTAACGTCCATATCGCCTACTTTGTAGGTAGCTTCCTTGATTCCGTCAGTACCTCTTACTTCAGGGAAATCAACAGCATCTGCACCTGTAAGTGTATAAACGGCTGTTCTGAGAGCAGCTTCCATAACACCGCCTGTAGCACCGAAGATTACAGCAGCACCTGTTGAAATTCCAAGAGGCTCATCGAATTTTTCATCTTCAAGAGCAAGGAACTGTATGCCTGCACGTTCAATCATTCTTGCAAGTTCTCTTACAGTGAGAGCTATATCAACATCAGGAACGCCGGCAGCATTCTGGTCATCTCTGCCTATTTCAAACTTCTTTGCAGTACATGGCATAACTGAAACCATAACTATATCCTTAGGGTCAATTCCCATCTTTTCAGCATAGTATGTCTTTGCAACAGCTCCGAACATCTGCTGAGGAGATTTACAGCTTGAAAGATTTTCAGTCATATCAGGGAAGTAATGTTCACAGTATTTAATCCAGCCCGGTGAACATGAAGTGATAAGAGGAAGAACTCCGCCGTTCTTTACTCTGTCAAGGAATTCAGTAGCTTCTTCCATAATTGTAAGGTCAGCAGCGAAATCTGTATCAAATACCTTGTCAAATCCAAGTTTTCTGAGAGCAGCAACCATTTTGCCTTCAACATTTGTTCCGATAGGCAGACCGAATGCTTCACCAAGGCCGGCTCTTACAGCAGGAGCTGTCTGAACGATAACGTGCTTTTCAGGGTCTGCAATAGCAGCAAATACTTCAGCTGTATTATCCTTTTCGGAAAGAGCTCCTGTAGGACATACTGCGATACACTGACCGCATGATACACAGCTTGTTTCACCGAGTCCCATGTAGAATGCACTTGATATATTTGTATTGAAGCCACGTTCATTTGCACCGATAACACCGATTCCCTGAACCTTTTCGCATACAGCTGAACAGCGTCTGCAAAGGATACATTTATTATTGTCACGGTACATATGAGCAGCTGAATTGTCTATTTCATATTCAGGTTTTACACCGTCATAAATTCCTGCATCTTCAACCTTGAGGTCTTTTGCGAGCTTCTGAAGTTCGCAGTTTCCGCTTCTTACGCATGAGAGGCAGTTTCTGTCATGAGTTGAAAGAATAAGTTCAACAGTTTTCTTTCTTGATTCGATTACCTTAGGAGAATTTGTAAGAACCTCCATATTAGGTGATACAGGATATACGCATGAAGCAACGAGTCTGAAACCTCTGCCTTCATTTGCCTCTACCATACATATACGGCAGGCACCTATTGCATTTATATCTTTAAGGAAGCAGAGAGTAGGTATATCAATATTTGCAATTCGTGCAGCCTCAAGAATTGTAGAACCCTTCGGAACAGAAACTTCTGTGCCGTTAATTTTTATATTAATCATTTCCATATTCCGTTTCCTCCGATTACTTCTTACTGATTGCGCCGAATTTACATTTTTCGATACAAGCACCGCACTTCAGACATTTAGCTGTGTCGATTGAATGCGGATTCTTGACTGAACCGCTGATAGCACCGGCAGGACATACTCTTGAACACAATGTACAGCCTTTGCACTTTACAGGGTCGATTACATAGCTGAGAAGACTCTTGCATACACCGGCAGGACATCTCTTTTCAACAACATGGGCAATATATTCATCTCTGAAATATTTAAGAGTTGAAAGAACAGGGTTAGGAGCAGTCTGACCAAGTCCGCAGAGAGAATTTGCCTTGATATGATAGCAGAGAGCTTCCAGTTTGTCTATATCTTCAAGAGTACCCTGACCTTTTGTTATCTTGTCAAGGATTTCATACATACGTTTTGTACCAATACGGCATGGAGTACATTTTCCGCATGATTCATCAACAGTGAATTCAAGGAAGAATTTTGCAATATCAACCATACAGTTGTCTTCGTCCATAACGATAAGACCGCCTGAACCCATCATTGAACCGATACCGATGAGGTTATCGTAATCTATCGGAATATCGAAATGCTGAGCAGGTATGCAGCCGCCTGAAGGACCGCCTGTCTGAGCAGCCTTGAATTTCTTTCCGTTCGGGATACCGCCGCCGATTTCCTCGATAACTTCACGCAGAGTTGTACCCATAGGAACTTCAACAAGACCTGTATTATGAATTTTTCCGCCGAGAGCGAAAACCTTTGTACCCTTTGATTTTTCAGTACCCATTCCGGCAAACCAGTCAGCACCGTTAAGGATTATCTGAGGGATATTTGCATATGTTTCAACGTTGTTGAGTATAGTAGGCTTCTGGAAAAGACCTTTTTCAGCAGGGAACGGAGGACGTGGACGAGGTTCACCTCTGTTGCCTTCGATTGAAGTCATAAGAGCAGTTTCCTCACCGCATACGAAAGCACCTGCACCGAGTCTGAGTTCGATATCGAATTTAAAATCAGTACCAAAGATATTTTCACCGAGCATACCCTTTTCACGAGCCTGTTTGATAGCAATTTCAAGACGTTCAACAGCTATAGGATATTCAGCACGTACATAGATATAGCCCTGAGTAGCACCGATTGCATAGCCGGCAATTGACATAGCTTCAAGAACAACATGAGGGTCACCTTCAAGAACTGAACGGTCCATGAATGCACCCGGGTCGCCTTCGTCAGCGTTGCAGCATACATATTTCTGGTCTGCATTCGGAACGATATTCTTTGCAAGACGCCATTTCATGCCTGTAGGGAATCCGCCGCCGCCTCTGCCTCTGAGACCGCTGTCGAGGATAGTCTGGATAACTTCGTCCTGAGTCATTGTTGTGAGGACTTTTCCGAGAGCTTCGTAACCGCCTCTGCCTATGTATTCGTCTATGCATTCAGGATTGATAACGCCGCAGTTTCTGAGAGCAACTCTGTGCTGTTTTTTATAGAAAGCAGTTTCATCAAGAGATTTGATATCATCTCCGTGAACGGTTTCTGCATAAAGAAATTCCTTGATAGGATTGCCGTCTTTAAGATGTTCTGAAACAATTCTTGGAATTTCATCTTCCTTTACCATTGAATAGAAAGTGCCTTCCGGATAAACAATCATGATAGGACCTAAAGCACAAAGACCGAAACAGCCGGTTTTTACTACTTCAACTTCATCAGCAAGACCATTTTTTTCAATTTCTGCATTAAGGCGTTCAATGATTCTCGGGCTGTTTGAAGAAGTACAGCCTGTACCTCCGCAGACGAGAACGTGTCTTTTATATTTGGCAGAAGAATCGTCATGAGCTGTTCTTACAGCAAGTTCTTTCTCCATCTGCTCTTTGATTTTCTTGAGTTCGTCAAGAGATTTCATACATTTACCTCCTAATTTCTGATACGGAATTATTCTGAATATTTAGCGATAATGCCGTCAACATCATCTACAGTAAGACGGCCGTAAACGTCATCATTTACTGTAAGAACCGGTGCAAGACCGCAGGCACCGATGCAGCGGCAGGCTTCAAGAGAGAATTTTCCGTCGGAAGTACATTCTCCGCCTTCAATGCCGAGCTTTTCAACAAGCTTATTGTAGATATCGCCTGAACCCTTGACATAACAAGCTGTACCAAGACAGACTGAAATTTTGTATTCGCCCTTCGGAGCGAGTGAGAACTGAGAATAGAATGTTACTACTCCATAGATTTTTTCGAGCGGGATTCCGAGCTCATCAGAAATAATCTTCTGAACTTCAATCGGAAGATATCCGTAGATATCCTGTGCTTTCTGAAGAATAGGCATCAATGCACCCTTTTCGTCCTTTAATTCAGAGATGACTGCAAGCAGCTGTTTTTCCTGAGCCTGAGTACCATTGAAAGGTACTGAACATTTTTTTGAACCCATCTTTGAACCTCCTTGAAAAATAATTTTGTAAAAATAGTATCAACTTGTACATTATAACATGAATTGAAACAAAAATCTACAAATATTTTCACTAACATATTTCCGGTAAATTGAGCATATTGCACAAAATACACTAATTAAGTATATTATATTTGACAAAAGTATAACAATCTTTTTTGAAAGGAAATCAATGGTTTTTAATAAAATTTTGTTGATATTGACAATATCTATTGATAAAAAATTAAATATATGCTATAATATCATTACTTAAAACCGGATTTGTTTTGGTTGTATTTCACAGAAAGGCAGATGATTCATGCAATGACTGAACTTAAATATATGGTCAATTCCTCTGATTTTGAAAATGCAGGAAATGTTTCACAGGATTTGAAGAAAAAACTTACAGAAATGAATATAGACCCCGAAAAAATCAGGAGGGCAGTTCTTGCTGTCTATGAGGGTGAAATAAATATGATGATACACGCAAACGGCGGACTGATAGATGTTACCATATCTGACAGCTGTATAAAAATGGTTCTTGCCGACAACGGCCCCGGAATAGCTGATGTTGACCTTGCCATGCAGTCAGGATATTCGACTATTTCAGACAGCGGCGTGATATCAAAAGGTTTCGGTGCGGGAATGGGCTTTTCAAATATGAAATCAATGTCCGATACAATGGAAGTTGAAACAAAGCTTGGACTCGGAACTACCATAACAATGACTATAAATCTCTGATATACAGAGAAAAATGACGTAATTTTGTGACATAACGGGAATGTAAAATGGACATAAAGAAAATTATATATTTTTCACTGTCGGCACTTGTACTCGTTTTTGTAGGGATAATACTTGCCGATGATGAAAAACCGGCTGAAATTCCGGCAGTTGTGACATTTCCGGCTGCCTCTGCATATACTGTTTCAGCCGTTTCACAATCAGTCAGCACAGCTTCTGATGAATCTGAAATCCTGACTGCTGTTTCTGTATCTGAAAAGAAAACAGTTTCAGAAATAACATCTGTATCATCTGATGAAACAGAATTTTCTGAAATTATTCAGGATATATCTTTTCCGATAAATTTAAATACTGCGTCCAGAGATGAACTTATGCTGATAGACGGAATAGGTGAATCTACTGCTGACAAAATAATTGAATACAGGGAGAGGAACGGCGGTTTTGCTTCAGTCAGCCAGCTTATCGAGATAAACGGAATAGGCGAGGCAAAGCTTGAAAAATTCCGTTCCTTTCTTTATGTTGAGGGCGATACAGGCTTTGCTGATGAACCTCAGAATAATGACGGCAACGATTATCAGGAGGATTACAATACCCCTGATGATAATTCACATGATGACAATAACAACAATGATATTTTAGATGAGGAACAGACTCAGCCGCCTGTTGAAGAAACATTTCCGGAGGATACTGAAATACCTATGGTTGAACTTAATTCAGCCACAGCAGAGGATTTTATGAAGCTCCCGGGAATTGATGAGGAGATGGCTTACAAAATAGTTGAATTCAGGGAAAAGATACAGTATTTCAGTCACCCGTATGAACTGCTCTACATTGATGGAATGACTGAAAAGATACTTTCAGGAGCAATTGACTATATGTATATTGAGGGAAAAGAAGATATTATTTATTGATTAACATATTATGACAATTATTTCATTGAACATATGGCATACTATTAACTATGGATATATTTTAACATTGTGAATGGTGGGGTTTTATGTTTAATCTTGAAGTTTTTACGAAAAAAGCACTTGCATCTCTCAATAATGCTGTAAGCTCCGCACGTCTGCTCGGTCATACTTATGTCGGAAGTGAACATATGCTCCTCGGTATGCTCAAGGAGGGCGGAAATGTTGCTTCAACAATTCTTAAAACAAATAAAGTTACTGAGAAGATTATGCTTGAAAAAATAATTTCAATGGTGGGAAAGGGTGAACCCACAAAGCTTGATTATGAATGCATAACGCCTGCACTCAGCAGAATCCTTACTGATTCATCATCAGCATCACGTTCTATGGGTACACGCTATATAGGAACGGAGCATATTCTTATGTCACTGCTTAAAGAGCCGAACTGCAGCGGTTCATCAATGCTCAGGTCAATGGGACTCAATCTCAACAAGCTTTACAGTGAATGTGTCGGCATTTATGCAAATGATGCGGGCGGAATCATGTCGCCTATAAGTCAGCCTGATATGAAACAGTTTCCGGTTTTGTCCAAATATGCAAGAAATATGACTGATGCATACAGCGAATGCGTCTTTGACCCTGTAATCGGCAGAAAAAAAGAAACTGAACGCATAGTCCAGATAATTTCCAGACGCACAAAGAACAATCCTTGTCTTGTAGGTGAGGCTGGAGTCGGAAAAACTGCGGTAGTAGAGGGTCTTGCACAGCTGCTCATGAAAGGTGAAGTACCTGAAAATATCCGTGACAAACGCATATTTTCCCTTGATATAACCTCAATGCTTGCCGGAGCAAAATACAGGGGCGATTTTGAGGAAAGAATAAAAAATTGTATTGAGGAGGTCGTAAGAGCCGGAAATATAATCCTGTTTATTGATGAAATCCATACAATAGTAGGTGCTGGTGCGGCAGAGGGTGCTATTGATGCGGCAAATATATTAAAGCCTCAGCTTGCAAGAGGTGAAATACAGATAATAGGAGCTACTACCCTTGAGGAATACCGTCATCATATTGAAAAGGATTCTGCTCTTGAAAGGCGTTTTCAGCCTGTTTATATAGAAGAACCTGATGAAAATGAATGTATTGATATATTGAAAGGTCTGCGTGAAAATTATGAGAATTTTCATAATGTAAGAATAAGCGATAAGATAATAAAAAATACTGTAAGTCTTTCAGTGAGATATATCCATGACAGATATCTCCCTGACAAGGCTATAGATATAATAGATGAAGCCTGTTCCCATGCAAGACTCAATGCGGCAAGACAGAAAAAATCGTCATCTTTCAGAAAATTCAATACAGGAAATGAGAGAATGACTATTGAAACTCTTAAAAAAGCCATTGAAAAAAATAATATACGTTCAGATTCCTTACATCAGGAAAGCATAAACGTTACAATGGACGATATAACCGGAGTCATATCACTGTGGACGGGAATACCTGTATGTCAGGTAAACAAGGAGGAAGGCAGAAAACTTATTGAAATGGAAGCTGCTGTCCATAAGCGTGTTGTCGGACAGAATGAAGCCGTAAATGCTGTATCATCAGCGGTAAGGCGTGGCAGGTCGGGTCTGCGTGATGACAGAAGACCGGTAGGTTCATTTCTGTTTCTTGGCCCTACGGGAGTCGGAAAAACTGAACTTTCAAAGGCTCTTGCAGAATGTCTTTTTGATACAGAGGATAACCTTATAAGGCTTGATATGTCGGAATTTATGGAAAGACATTCAGTTTCAAAGCTTATAGGTTCGCCTCCCGGATATGTGGGATTTGATGACGGGGGACAGCTTACTGAAAAAATCCGCAGAAAACCTTATTCGGTGATACTTTTTGATGAAGTTGAAAAGGCTCATCATGATGTGATGAATATACTGCTCCAGATAATGGAGGACGGTACTCTTACAGATTCTCAGGGCAGAAAAGTTGATTTCAGGAATACTCTTATAATAATGACTTCAAATATAGGTGCTGAACTCATTACCGATAAAAAACAGGTCGGATTCGGAGTTCAGAATGATGATGAAATAAATAAATCAAGAATTATGGCTGAAGTAAAGAAATTTTTCAAGCCGGAATTTATAAACAGACTTGATAAAACTATTATTTTCAAAAGCCTTGACAGAAATGAACTCAGGGAAATTACAGTAAAGCTGCTTGATGAACTCTCAGAACGTGCTGGAAAACTTGGTATTTCCCTTAAATATGACAGTACGGCAGTTGATTTTCTTGCCTCGGTAAAAGATGCGGAACATTATGGTGCAAGACCTCTGCGAAGAAAAATTACTGATGAGGTTGAAACTGAACTTTCAAGAAAAATTATAGCCAATGAACTTAAATCAGGAGATGCTGCAAGACTTACCATGGAAAACAATCATATAAAAATTATGCTCAGCCAGTTTGAAAAGGCATAGAATATTTTTTTATTTTAATATAACGCAAATTCGATGAATTATTTCTGTAGGGGCGACCATTTGTCGCCCGCTCGGTTTACAGAATACCCCAACGGGCGACCAATGGTCGCCCCTACAAATCAAATTTGCATATTATTTAATCTGAATTTCAGATGAATGAATTACAGAAAATAACTATCGAATTGGCGTTAAAATAAGACCGGAAGTTTATTAAAAAACTTTCAGTCTTATTTTTTTATGCTATTAAATATTGACATATATTTAATAAAACATTATAATATATTTAATATAATTTATCTGTGCAAAATGGATTATTTTATATAAAATTACGGAAAGGAAAAATATTATATGAAAAGTCTTAAACTAAAGCGGCTTATGAGCCTTGAAAACAATGCACCTGTTACAATTGTTTATGGAAATTACAGGAGATTTTCAGGGATAGTTACAGAAAATGACAATAAAAAATCACTGGAGATAAAAAATAAAAAAGATGAATTTCTTATAGTTGATTACAGTGATATTGTTTCTCTTAAAATAAAAAAGAAGTCATCTTCAGCAATTATTGAAAAAAAGTCAGTATGTTCTGATGAACCGGAAATTTCGGTAAAGCAGATTTGTCCCGATGAACAGCAGATACCTGAAAACTATAATTATCATGATGAACCGCAGGAATCAGAGAAAATTCAGGATTATACTCAGGCACAGGAAACAGCTCCTGATGAAGAAGTTTATGATTTCGGTTTTCTGTCTGAGGATAATTATATATCAGTTGTGCAGATAACAGAAGCTGATATAAGAGATATATATGATTCAATTCCAAAAGAGTTAAAGAATGATATAAATAAATATTACAACAGCTTTACAAACGGAGTCAGAGTGCATGAAAATGAAAGATGCAGTCAGGCAGCCTCAAATCTTGTTGACTATATCTATCAGAATTATGACTATGAATATGGAATAGATGAAACTGATGAACGCATTCACAGATTATGTGCATATATGATGGCATATTCAGGCGACTATGAGGGTGCAGTTTCAGAATTTTCAGCTGTATCCGACTGGTACAGTGCCGCTTTATATGCATACTATGACAGAAAATACAGGCAGGCAGCCGGGTATGCCTCTGATTATCTTGAAGAATATACGGGAAATGATGAACAGAGTATAAAGAATATGATATATATTCTTGTGTATTCATGCCTTGAATGTGATGATTTTTCCGCATATGCCTCGGCTGCTGAAAATCGTCCTGAAATATTTGTGCTTTCTGATGACAGTGAAGTTATGAAAAAATGCATGGATTACATGATATTCAGAAAAGGTATATCAGAGGAAAAAATTGCTTCTGAGAATAAAATCATTGAGAATAAATCAGCACCGCCTGAAAATGACAATATAAACTATGGATATATAATGACTGTAAATGCAGGTTCATTTTCAGGAATAATCCACTCATATTCAAAAAAAGTATATAATTTTGAAAATAAGGAAATTATACAGCAGGAGCTTAAAAACAAACTCAAGGACAGCACTTTGCTGCCGGTTGAGGTAATATTTGAATCATATGACAATAAAAATGCTGTTTCCATCAAAGAATCAGACCTTAATTCGTCTGAAATGCTTGAGCGTGGAAAAAAATATTTTGCACGAAAAAAATACAGCCTTGCAATACAGTGTTATCATGCTGTATTTGTATCGCCTGTGCTGTCTGAATATTCATCTGATGCTGAAAAGGAAAAGGCTGTGCTTGAGGTGACACACTGCTATATGTCACTTGCAAATATCAGCGATGAAAGAATGAATATCAACAATGCATTAACCAATCTCAACAAATACAGCAGATATGTTCATGATATGCCGAAACTCTGCATTTCATTCATAGATGCATATGAAAAACTCAAGAAAACTGACAAGGTTCTTGACTATATTGAAAAGCTTATCAGTTCCGAAAATGCAAGACCATCTGAAAAACTTCATCATATATCAAAGAAAATAAAGATATTCCTTGAAAAGAACGATTTTGAAAAAGCATATGATGCCTGTATGCAGTGGATTGAAGTCAAAGAAAAAAGCTCTGCTGAAATGGAATATGCTGATAATGCCAGATACAGGGAAATACAAAGCTCAAAAATAGAACCCTTTATCAGAATATGTCTTGACGAAATAAAAAAATCTGAGGAAGCTCAAGCAGTTCAGCCGGAAAATACTGAACCTGCACCTGTTCTCCAGCCGGTATATGAATCTGAAATTATACCCGAAAAACAACAGACTGTTCCCGAAAAACCAGCCTGCAAACCTGAAAAACAGACCCAAAAGACGGAAACAGTCATCGCTGAACCTGAAAAAAATCTGTTTATATGTCCTGACCCTGAAAAGCTCGGTATTCAGCCGGAATATACAGATACAAAATTTTCTGAGGAAAGCATAAGCAAAAACAAATCTCTTTCACCTAAATCATTTATATCCGATTTAAAGAAAAAATGCGGAAAAAGTGTAAATTCTGAAGCCGGATTTATCAAAATAATGCATATGATTTCAGTAATGGATATAGTTGATAAGGCTATGCTTGAAATGCAGTTCATCTCATCATCTTCACTGAAAAAATCTCCGGCAATAACCAGCAATTTCTTTAAGACGGTAATAGGCTTTATGTGTGAATACGGAATACTCAACAGAATATCATGTGAAAGTCTGTCTGGTCAGAAGCTTTATTCAGCATCATCATCAGGAAGAAATCTGCTCAGTAAGAATACAGTTGCAAAGTTCCTTCAGATAAATTATAAGAATGTCCATAATACAGGAACGATAAATTCCCAGACTGTTATGAGTTTCGGAAAATGCTTTGAGGCAATCAGCTCATTTATTAAAATGTGTTCTGATTCATTTGAGAGATTTGTAAAGTTTGATTCCAGTTTATATGAGAGCGGAACTGAAAGAATATTCTGCATTAATTTCAATGACAGCTCATTTGAAGGCGACAGACGCATATTTATTGCTGCTCCTGTAATTTCAGAGGAATTTTCATATAATTATTTCAGCGAATGTGAAAATATGCTCAGAAACAGGCTTGAAAGAAAGCTTGACGGCAACAAAAAAGCGGTTCTTCTGATAATATCCGATATATATGGCTCACAGTGGGCTGAATGCTATGCAAAGATATTTACTGACATTATTGAAAAGGAAAATATTTTCATACAGGACTCAGAAGACAATTATTCTGATATGTCAGGAAATCAGGTTACAGAAGAATATATTCTCAGAAAAGCATTGCCTGAACTGCCTGAAAAATCAGATGATTCAGATGAATCTGAAAATGCTGAAAATCCTGATACAGAAACAGATGAACCCGAAAACACTGAAAATTCTGATACGGAAACAGCTGAACTCGTAAATGCTGAAAATCCCGATACAGAAACAGCTGAATCCGAAAACACTGAAAATTCTGATACGGAAACAGCTGAACTCGTAAATGCTGAAAATCCTGATACGGAAACAGCTGAACCCGAAAATACTGAAAATCCCGATACAGAAACAGAAGAAGCTGATGAATCCCAGTCAGATGATGAAGAATTTATTGAAACAGAAAGCTATAAATCATATATGTATGACTGGAAGATGACGGGACTTGATTTCAGTGGAGTTGTTGAAAATACAAAGAGTATGATTGCTGCCGGAAAATTTTACTGTGCAGTTACATATCTCAAAGCTGCATCGGAAATAAACAGCGAATTTGCTCCTTTATACAATGCATTCAGCTGGGCGGCTGACAGTCCGTCAGAAAATCATTGCTATATATCCGGTGAAATATTCAGTGCATTTGAAAATCAGTCCGGAAATGAATCCGAATTTTTCGGATACTGTATGCTTGCATCTGTTATAAGAGCCGTTTTTTACAATGATTCTGAATATGACTACTCTATAAATCAGCTTTATGAGAGCGTAAGCGGAAATCCTCTTATTGAAAAAATTCCTGAAATAAATTCATTTATGGAGATTATATGCGGATTCAGAAACGAATTTCACAGAGGCATGGATTTTTATGCTGATTACCGCATGAAAGGCAGAATATCCGCTGAAGCCCAGATAAAGGAAGCTGCTGAAAATGCTGACGAACTCTATAACAAATATGTTGATTCAGTTGAAATAACTGAAAATTTCAGAATAAAGATACTCAGAAAAATCATGTTTGAAAACAGCGGACAGATAGCTCATCTGCTCGATATCGTAAGAAACAACAAAAAAGAATCTGCTTCAGAGGCAGAACAGTTCCTGACAGATAAAATTATCAGAAGAAATTCATCTGTTACTGTTTCAGCTATAGATGACCGCAGAATTGAAGAATATGTTGACGAAATGTGGGCAGAAGCTGGCAGACTTATGAAAACTGAATATCACAGGCATACAATCGCCTCATCTGATTTCATGGGTTCAAAACGCAGAAATATTACTGTTGCAATAAGCAAAATAGCAAAGGTACTCTGCGAATGGCTTTCACTTGTAAGAATGTCTGCTGATGACAACGATTCTGCAAGAATAGGCTACAGCAGACAGCATGATGAACTTATTAATCTTTGCAGCACTGTAATTGATAAAACTGATGAACATGAAAGCGGCAGAGGTATTGAACTGATAAACAATGTAATGCGTGACATACGTTCAAGGCTCAACGGCTCATATGATAAAAAATCAAGAAGATACTATTTTATTGATTTTCTCAGAAATGATTTTGTAACGCTCGATGAAAACGGTATTCCGGATACATCTTCATCATTCTGTCTGTTGCCAGAATTTAATATCATGGAGAGAATATACCGTCATTTCACATCAGAACAGAAAAATTTTGATGAAAGACTTTCAGAAATATTCTCACGTGAAACAAAATACAATGATTACGGTTCAGCAAAATTTATTGATGAATATCTTGAATATATAGGCAGCAGCTGTCAGAACAGAAGCTTTATTGATGATATCGGTCAGTACTGCATATATTCTGAAAATATGGCTGATATCAACAGGGAAAACTTTATAGGCGACCTTGAACTCGCTCAGAGCTATGGTCAGATATATTCTCCTGAAAATAAAAAGGATACAATGCTGCTTATGTCTGAAATCTGGTACAGAAAAAGCTGTGAAACAAAAAATTTCGGATTTTTCACAAAGCTTATCGGAAATTTCAGAAAACTTATCCGTGATGATGCGGACAAACACAGTGAACGTCTCAGAAATCAGCTTGATGATATCAGAAAAATTGACGGAGTTTCCGATGATGATATAAATAAAATAGAAGCCCTCATATCAAAACAGAATTTTACTGTCGCTGAAGACCATATGAACCGTATCCATAACGGTGAAAAACTGTCTGATGATTCACTGAACCTCGAAGGTATTGAATATCTCAGAGAATTCTGGCATGAGTACAGAGTAAACTATGATATATGTGCGAATTCAGGAAAATCCCTTAAAAGCCTTGTCGCAAAACAGCCTGTTCATAACAAGGATTCAAAGGCAAGACAGGAACTCATTGATAACTGGCTTTCAAATGGCGGAAGCACAAATGAAACCCAGATTAAAAATCTTGTTGAAAAACTCGGCTGGAAAAACTGTACGGTAAAACGTGAAAGCAGTCAGATATATAAAGTATATCCTGAAAAACCTCAGAACGGCAGAAAAATAAATTATAAACATCCGATTGCTGCATTCGGTTCATCTGCACAGCAGAATGGTTTCCGTGTTGTATGCATTGCCGGAATTTATGACTGCCGCCGCCTTATCGACAAATTCCATGAAATAGGCTGTTCAAATCATACCCTTGTATTCCTTGACTGTGCTGTGACTGACCCTGAAAGACGTGCTCTTGCCAAAGAAATCAAAAAGGATATCGCTCTTTCAAAGACATTTGCAGTTGTTGACAGGGTAGTGCTTATGTATCTTGCAAATCATTACAGTGAAAACAACATAAGCCGTATGCTTATGGCTGTTACAATGCCGTTTTCATACTATCAGCCGTATGTTATAGATTCCTCAAAGGTAATGCCGGCTGAAATATTTATGGGAAGAGAATATGAACTCAATAAAATAGAATCACCTGAAGGCGTTAATATCATATACGGAGGCCGTCAGCTCGGTAAATCAGCTCTGCTTAAAATGGCAAGAAATGATGTTGACCATGATGAAAACGGTGACAGAGCCGTTTATGTTGATATCCACAAGCTTGGAATTGAAGCTGCTGCCGGAAAAATCTCCGGAGAACTCATGATAAACGGAATACTTGACAAAGTATATGATAACTGGAATGACCTTGCATTTGCACTCAAGGCAAGACTTGCAAAAAATCCGTCTGATGAGGATTATATCCCATATCTGCTCCTTATGCTTGATGAAGCTGATACATTTATAAAAGACTGCGGAAATCATGAATATGAACCGCTTGCTCTGCTCAAGGATATCCAGAGTATCGGCACTGACCGCTTTAAATTTGTGGTCGCAGGACTCAGGGATATAGTAAGATTTGACAGAGAAATTGCCCTCGGAAACAATTCAGTCATAACTCATCTCAGAGCAATTACCATAAAATCATTTGAGTATAAGGAAGCAAGGGAGCTGCTTACACTCCCTCTCAGCTATATGGGAATATGTTTCCCTGACAGCGAGATGATTTCACTTATACTTGCAACCACAAACTATTTCCCCGGACTGATACAGCTTTATTGTGCAAAACTCCTTGAAACTCTCCGTGGAAAAGATTACGCATACTATATTGAAAATGAATGTCCTCCTTATATTGTAACTGAAAAGCATATCAAAAAAGTTCTTACTGACAAGGAATTTAACAGTCAGATTAAAGAAAAATTCGAGATTACTCTCAGAAGCGATGAATGCCCCGGTGAGGAAGAAAATGGTTATCATTATTATCTTATCGCTTTGCTGATATCCTATCTCTGCTATGATTCGTCCGAATGTTCAGATTCAGGATATACCGCCGAGGATATAGGCAGAGTTGCTGACGCATTCGAGATAAACAAGATTTCAATGCTTGGTACAGACAAACTTGTTACAATCCTTGATGAACTTTGCAGTCTTAATATACTCCGCAGAACAGATGCAGGAAAATATCATTTCAAAAGAGATAGTTTCCTTGCAATGATGGGCAAAAACAGCTCTGATATTGAAAACAAGCTCATGGAATATATAGGAAAGTAAAGGTCGGATAAAATGTACAGTAATATAACAAATATATGGTGGCAGCAGGTTTCAGATGCGGTTTTTATGATGAACCGCATAACTGCCCGCCTTACCGATGAAAAGAGTATTGCTCTGGTTCTTCCGGAGCATACTCCGTGGTATAGTTTTTTTATAAATCAGATAGAGGAAAATCTTCATAACAATAATTCCGGCAATTCATTCTGCATGATTGATGTATCTGATATATCATCAGAAAATCCGGGGAAATATATTGCAGGCAGATACTGTTCAGGTGCAAAACTTTCAGAGTACTGGCCGGGAGAATCATATGCAAGGTTTCTTGCAAAAAGCAATGACATAATACTTAATAATCAATATCTCTGGATAAAGGGTCTTGATTCGGAAAATTATAAAAACTGGTATAACTTTGTAAATGAATATATAGAATGCTGTGATGAAAATGAAAAACGTGCTTCATTTATCCTTGAATACAGAGATGATGAAAATCCTGTAAGCATGAAATCACCGTTCTTTGATACAGTCTGCTATAATGAGGTTATAAAGCCTTATGATTATTATATGTTCAGCTCTCTTATGGTATCATCACTCAGCTGTTGTGATGAGATAAAACACTATATTGCAGAACTTATATATACAATAAGCAGAAATGATGCCGAACTCTGTGCAGTTCTTGCCGGATACGGCGAAAAATTCGCTGAAAATCCTGATACAATACTTCGTAAGTGTATTTCAGATTCATATCGCAGTGACGGTTCAGCGTTTTCAGTACCTGATTTGAATTGTGTTGATACGGCAGTCAGGGAAACTCAGATAAAAAAAGTATTTCCTGTTATAGAGCGTTTCAGAAACAGGTTTATAACCGAAAATTATAATCAGCTTGATTATTTTCTTCCGATTGAAAACACTAACAGGGAACTTATTTCAGAACCATATGAGCTTGAAATAGGCACTCTTAAATTTATTTCAGGTTCAAAGAATTTCGCAATATCCGAAAAACAGAAAAATGAACTCAGTTTCATACATAATGCAAGAAACAGACTTGCTCATAATAAAATATTAAGCTATAATGAGGTTGGGGAAATTCTTAATATAATGTAAATCTGCTTGCTGAAATGTCAGAAAACTGTTGTTTATTTATAAAAAAGGGGGGAACGCTGACTGATTTTTTTCAGCAGCGGAATATTGATGAGTTTTAGAAAAAGTATTACAGCAGTCACCGCAGCAGTCATGCTGTCATCGGCTTTTATGGTTCCGGTTCTGGCAGATGAACCCATTATGTACGGTGATATCAATCATGACGGCAAAATTGATGTGAATGATGTTTCATTCCTCAAAGACACATTAATTAAAGATGAGGGTATCTATGATGATTTTTCTGATGTGAATTTTGACGGAATGGTTAATATTTATGACCTTCTGCTTATGAAACAGTATGTTATGGGTAAGATTGATTCATTCCCTGACATACCTGACCCACCGATGACATCAGAAGCAACAGAAACCTCTGAACCACCACAGACATCTTTGGAAATGACAGAAACATCTGAAACACTGGAAAAACCTGTTATTACTCTTGATGATGTGCCGGAAGACTATGTATATGCCCTTGACTGGATATGGACAAACAGAATTGACAGGGAAAAATCCACTCAGCGCAGAAATACTGTATTTGACCAGATAGTTGCCGGAAAAGGCTCTATAAATTATGTGATAAGATGGCAGTCATACAAGACTATTTCATATGAACAGCGTCAGAAGCTTGAACAGATACTCGATGAAACCATAAACGGCTGGAATGATTATCTTGTCGGCTATGAAAACTGGCCTTATGACCATATCGATGTCAAGATAACAGGCTGGGCAGTAATTGACAAGAGCGTTATACTTGACCCTCATGATGATGAGATAATCTATGACAATCTCCATGAAGCATATGACAGCACATATGATACCTCAAACGGATATGAGGAAATACCGAATATTCTTCCAAGTGCTCCTGATGAACTTTCAAGATTCTATCATTTTTCAAATAATATAGGCTATGATTATCCGGGCGGACTCGACAAGCGTTTTGATATGTACCTCTGGGCTACTCAGGGATTTCCGGCAATCGGCGGCTGCGGCGGTGACTGGGGTCAGCGTCTTTCAGATGATGCATATCTCAATATAATCAACAGCGGTCAGGGCATTCATGTTCTTCAGCATGAGGTTGGTCATGGATTTGGTCTTACCGATTTCTATGGCGGAGAAGGAGAACAGGACGGATTCCCTCCGGGAGGTTTCCCAGGCGGTGAAAATTCACTTATGATGGCTGGTTCAGCTGCAAAAATTACCGACTTTGACGGCTGGATGCTCAGATATATGTGGAGCAAGATAAAAGATGAAGATGGACGTTTCAATTTTAATTAACGCCAATTCGACAACAAAATTTTATAATTGAAAATATGGGATTTTGATTATATTTTGTAGGGGCGACCATCGGTCGCCCGTTAGCTTCACCGAAATTTCAGTCGGGCGACCAATGGTCGCCCCTACAGAAAATAACCATCAAATTGGCGTTAATTAAACATTGATTTGATGAATTGTTTGTGCAGGAACGGGCGAACACAGTTCGCCCCTACAAAAATAATAACCATCAGTTTCACGTTATTTTATACAAAAATATCCGGTCGGATAATAATTTTTCTGACCGGAATTTTTTTTGTAATACTATTGACTTTTTATAATTATCATGTTATCATATTAGCATACTAAAGTACAGGAGGCAGCTATGAAAAATTATTATCTGATTACTCCGGAAGGCACTCAGGATTTGCTTTTCGATGAATGTATCATAAGAAGAAATGTTGAAAATACTATCCACAGTATTTTCAGAAAAAGCGGTTATTCAGAACTCATTACTCCGGGACTGGAGTTCTTTGATGTTTTCAATCTCAATTCACGTCATTTTCCTCAGGAAAGTTTATATAAACTCGTTGACAGCAAGGGCAGACTTATAGTTCTCCGTCCGGATTCCACTACTCCTATGGCAAGAGTAGTTGCAACAAGACTTAAAGATGCTCCGCTTCCGCTCAGACTCTATTATAATCAGTGCGTTTATAATATAAGTCCTCTCCTTACAGGAAGAAGTGACCAGATTGTACAGACTGGTATAGAACTTATCGGCTCATCTTCAAAAACTGCTGACCTTGAAGTCATCACTACCGCAGTTGAAGTTCTTTCAAGCTGTCATTCAGGAAAGTTTTCTCTTGAAATAGGCGATATCGGATTCTTCAGAGAACTTGTAAACAAGCTTGAAGTAGATGACGATATGAAGGAAGATATACGTTCACTTATCGAAACAAAGAACTATCCGGCTCTTAATGATTTGCTGGACAAGATTGGCAAGAATGATATAACTCATGCTCTTAAAAGACTTCCAAGACTTTTCGGCGGAGAGGAAGTTTTTGAAAAGGCTTCAAAATTTTTCAGAGATGAAAAGATTGATAAGATTCTTGATAATCTCAGGTCTGTATACAAGGACGTTTCACAGCTTTGCGTTGACGGCGAAATTACTGTTGACCTCGGAATGGTAAACAGAACTGACTACTATACAGGAATAATTATAAAAGGATATCTTGAAGGCTATGGTGAGGAAGTACTCTCAGGCGGCAGATATGACAAGCTTATCGCTGAATTTGGCTATGATGTTCCTGCAACAGGCTTTGCAGTCAATGTAAATGCTGTTTCGTCAATCATTTCAAAGAATACAAAGGTTTCTGTAAAGCCGAGCGATATAATAGTATTCGCTGAAAAAGGCTATGAGATGAAGGCTGTGCTTGCTGCCCAGAATTACAGAAAACAGGGTCTTACAGCTGAAAATGCTCTTTCTGACAATCTTGATGAAGTAAAGGAATATGCTGCTAAAAAAGGCATAAAGAGAATTGCTGTTGTAAATGAAAATATTGCGGAGGTGTCAGAATAATGTCAAAACCACTCAGAATAGCTCTTACAAAGGGCAGACTTGAAAAGGATACTGTAGGACTGCTTGAAAAACTCGGATTTGACTGTACTGCTGTCCGTGAAAAAGGCAGAAAGCTTATTCTTCCTATACCGGACGCAAATCTTGAAGTAGTTCTTGCAAAAGCTGCTGATGTTATAACTTATGTTGAGCATGGCGTATGCGATATGGGAGTTGTCGGAAAAGATACAATCATGGAGATGAACGGAAAATTCTTTGAACTCGTTGACCTCGGTTTCGGAAGATGCAGATTTGCTCTTGCCGGAAAAAAAGGCGTTGATTTCTATGAAGGCTATGGAGTAAAGACTATTGCAACAAAATATCCGAATGTTGCAAGAACTTTCTTTGAAAGCAAGAATATGGACGTTGAAATAGTAAAGATTGAAGGCTCTGTTGAACTTGCACCTCTGCTTGAGCTCTCAAACGGAATAGTCGATATAGTTGAAACAGGTACTACACTCAAGGAAAACGGTCTTGAAGTTATTGAGGATATAGCTCCTATTTCAGCACGTCTTATCGTTAATATGGTAAGTATGAAATTAAGACAGAAGGAAATTGAAGCCCTTATTAATCGTATAGAGGAGAATCTGAAATGATTAGAAAAATATTTGCCAACGGCACAGATGAAAACGCTTTTTTTAAAGAACTCGAAAAACGTAACGGCGAAACAGATAAAAAAGTTACTGAAATAGTAAACGGCATAATTGAAGATGTCAGGGAAAACGGTGACAGTGCTGTAAATAAATATACTGAAAAATTTGACGGAAAACTCCCTCAGTATTTTGAAGTCCCAAGAGAAGTAATAAATGATGCTCTTACTGAAGCTGACCAGAAATTTGTGGACGCTCTGCTCAATTCAATGGAAAATATCACTGATTTCCACAAAAGACAGGTTGAACAGGGCTTTATAACTCCTAAGGAAAACGGCGTTATACTCGGTCAGCGTATAAGAGGCCTTGAAAGAGTAGGTCTTTATGTTCCGGGCGGTACAGCTGCATATCCTTCAAGCGTTCTTATGAATGCGATACCTGCAAAGATTGCCGGAGTAAAGGAAATTATTATGGTAACTCCTCCTCTTAAAGACGGTACTCCTAACAAGGATATACTTGTAGCTGCTGCCGTATGCGGAGTTGACAGGATATTCCTCTCAGGCGGTGCTCAGGCAGTTGCAGCTCTGGCATACGGTACTGAAAGCATTCCTAAGGTTGACAAGATTGTAGGCCCTGGAAATATATTTGTTGCTACTGCGAAAAAGCTTCTCTACGGAGTTGTTGATATAGATATGATTGCAGGCCCGAGCGAAATTCTTGTACTTGCAGATGATACAGCTGTTCCGAAATTTGTAGCTGCTGACCTTATGTCACAGGCTGAACATGATAAGCTTGCTTCAGCTATTCTTGTTACTACAAGTGAAAAACTTGCTGATGAAACTGTTAAGGAAATTGAAAGACAGGTGCAGTACCTTTCAAGAAAGGATATAATCGAAAAATCACTCGCTGACTATGGTGCTATGATTATATGCGATACAAAGGAAAAAGCTGTTGAACTCGCAAACAGATTTGCTCCTGAACATCTTGAAGTACTTATGGAAAACCCTATGGAATATATCGGTCAGCTTGACAATGCAGGTTCAGTGTTCCTTGGAAACTATGCTTCAGAACCTCTCGGAGATTATTATGCAGGTCCTAACCATGTTCTCCCGACAAGCGGTACTGCAAGATTCTTCTCTCCTCTCGG